>NZ_VBVX01000283.1 GCF_005981925.1 Streptomyces albidochromogenes | reverse complement strand
CCGGGCAGGTCGCCGACGGCAGCGTCAGCGCTGCCGAGGCCACCGACCGGATGGAAGAGATCAAGAAGTCCCAGGGCGGTTCCGTGCTCAGCAACACCAGTCAGACGACGGCCAGTTCGGGCGCGCCCCCGCCGTTGCCGCCCGCGACGGTCAGCCGCAGCGTGAGCCCGAGCGCGCCCGGCCCGAAGTCCCGCGCCACGTCCGGGCTCAGACTGACCTTCAGGTAGTACCAGCCGGCGAACCGCATCCCGTTGACGGAGTCGGACGAGTCGAAGCGGTTCTCGTACGCCACCGGCGGCAGCGGGTCCAGCGCCGTCGACTTCTGCCGGCCGTTGTACGAGATGTCACTGGCGCTGTCGACCAGTCCACGGGCGGGGTTGTGCAGCGCCATGGTCAGCGCGTGGGACACGTACCCCTCGCCGGCCGTGCTGCCGAGGTCCGCACTGGCGAACAGCTGCTGTCCCCAGTCGACCGGCACCTTGTAGAACAGCGTCTCGCCGGGCCTGATCCGGTCGCGCCACTCGCCCTGCTCCAGCCCGGTGGCACGGTGGAAGCCCGTCCCGCCCCTGCGTTCCCGGGCCTGGGTGAGCGGCGGCGCGGGCGAGCCGCTGGGCCAGTCCTCCGGCGCCTCGGTCGGCCCGCCCGGCTCCACGCCCGGTTCCGTGACGTGCCGGATCTCCAGCTCCCACGGGTCGCCCGACGAACCGGCGGCGCCGGTCCGCTCGATCAGCGCGTAGTAGCTGTCCCGCTCCTGGCAGGGGCCGTCCTTCTCGACGGTGCGGTGCGCGTAGGTCCCGAGCGGGCGAGCGAACCGCGCGGAGCCGAACCGGGCGGTGTCGTCACCGCACACGTCGCCGTCGCGGTCCTGGAGCGTCACCTTGAGCGCGTCGTCGAACGAGACCTTCGTGCCCGGCCGCGGCACGGCCGTCGCCGCCACGTAGGCGTTGGACTCCGCGTCGAGCTCCAGGCGGTAGAAGAGCCTGCCGCCCGGCCCGATCGTGTCCCGGTACGTGCCGCCCGCTCTCAGCCGCCGGGCGTCGGTGTTGCTCGCGGCCCCCTCGACCCACTCGGCCGACGGATCGAAGGCGTACGGGCGGACCTCGCCGGCGGCCCGCGCCTGCGCCGGCAGCGCCGCCACCGCGCACAGCGCCGCCATCACCGCCGGCGCCACCCTGCCCCTGCCGCGCTGCCCCATCACGCGCCCCCCTCGTCGTCTCGCCGGTCCATCCTGCCCCGCAGGCCCCAGCGCTGTCTGCGCCGACTGCCGCGCCACTCCCTCGCTTTGCTCATGCAAGCTAGTGATTTGCTGTGGTGAATACAAGAAGTGTGCCGTCACGGTCCGACAACAACCCGCCACAACCCGTTCGGCCCCCGGACAGCACAAAACCCCGGCCGCTTCAGCGACCGGGGTCAAGTACTGGGACTACTGGGTCTCACACACCCGAACCTGCGGGCACGGAGTCAGTCGCCTCCGTCCACAGATCCTGCTCGGCGCGATCCGCCTGGATCTGGCGGTACACGAGGAGCCCGCCGATGGCGGCCAGTGCGACCAGGAGAAGCTTCTTCACCGCGCGACCTCGTCTTTCCTTGACGTAGGAGACTTCTGGCGCCCGACTATACACACCGACCGATACCGATCGGTGACCTAGATACCCGTGCCAACTCACGCCCTCCACACAGCAGAAGGCCCGGCAGATCTTTCGATCTGCCGGGCCTTCGACCTTTTCAGGTCCGCGGTGGGGCTAACAGGATTTGAACCTGTGGCCTCATCCTTATCAGGGATGCGCTCTAACCAACTGAGCTATAGCCCCGCGCTGCCCCTGAAGATTAGCGCACCTCGGGGGCAGTACCAAAATCGGTTCCGCCGGCCCGCTACTCGTCCTCGGCGAGCGTCAGCTCGACGCCCCCGACGAAGCCCGCCGACAGGTTGTAGATGAACGCGCCGAGCGTCGCGAGCGCCGTGGCCAGCACCACGTCGATCATCGCGATCACCGACGTGAAGATCAGCACACGCGGCAGCGACAGGAAGGACTGCAGGTCGAAGCCGTTGCTCTCGTTGGAGCCCGTCGCCTCGCTGATCGTCCCGCCCACCGTCGAGAAGACGCCCATCGCGTCCATGACCATCCACAGCACGGCCGCGGCCACCACCGTGCAGATGCCCAGCGCGATGGAGAGCAGGAAGCTCACCTTCATCACCGACCACGGGTCGGCCTTGGCCACCCGCAGCCGCGCCTTGCGCGTACGCGGCGTCGTACGCGCCCCCGTACGCGGCAGACGCACCGCGGCTACACCCCGCTGCTGCCCGCCCTGCGTCCCGGCCGCACCGCCCTGAGGCGAGTCGTACGCCTGCGGCGGGTGGTACGGCTGCGCCGTCTGGCCCTGCGGCTCACGCTCGCTCGGCAGCGGCCCGTTCCCGTACCCGTCGTAACTCTGCGGCTGGGTTCCCCGCGTACCGGTCACAGTCCCCCCCTGGGAGTCCGCGGCAGAGCCACGGACACCGGGTGCTCCAGATTCGGAAGCGGCCGCTCCGGCGCCCGTGGCTCCACTCACGCTCTTACTCCTCGTGCTCACCGGCCGAAGGCGCTGCGCCCTCGGCGGATTCGGCAACCTCGACCGCATCGCCCTCGGCCGCGTCGGTGTCGGCCCCCTCGGGGCCCTCCACCTCTTCGGCCTCACGACCGGCCTCGGCGTTGCGAGCGATACCGACGACGGCATCGCGCTTGCCCAGGTTGATCAGTTGGACGCCCATGGTGTCACGGCCCGTCTCCCTGACTTCGTTGACTCGCGTACGGATCACACCACCGCCGAGCGTGATGGCGAGGATCTCGTCCGTCTCCTCCACCACCAGCGCGCCGACCAGCGAGCCGCGGTCCTCCACGATCTTGGCGGCCTTGATGCCCAGACCACCACGACCCTGGACGCGGTACTCGTCCACGGGGGTCCGCTTCGCGTACCCGCCGTCGGTCGCGGTGAACACGAACGTACCGGCCCGCACGACATTCATCGAGAGCAGCTCGTCCCCTTCACGGAAACTCATGCCCTTCACACCCGACGTCGCACGGCCCATCGGACGCAGCGCGTCGTCGGTCGCCGTGAAGCGGATCGACTGCGCCTTCCGGCTGACCAGCAGCAGGTCGTCCTCGGCCGACACCAGCTCCGCGCCGATCAGCTCGTCGTCACCGCCGTCCGCGGTCTCCCGCAGATTGATCGCGATGACGCCGCCCGACCGAGGCGAGTCGTAGTCCTTCAGCGACGTCTTCTTCACCAGACCGCCCTTGGTGGCCAGGATCAGGTACGGCGCCGCCTCGTAGTCGCGGATCGCGAGGATCTGCGCGATCTGCTCGTCCGGCTGGAAAGCCAGCAGGTTCGCCACGTGCTGGCCACGGGCGTCCCGGCCGGCGTCCGGCAGCTCGTACGCCTTCGCCCGGTACACCCGGCCCTTGTTCGTGAAGAACAACAGCCAGTGGTGCGTCGTCGACACGAAGAAGTGGTCGACGATGTCGTCTTCCTTCAGCTTCGTACCGCGCACGCCCTTCCCGCCGCGCTTCTGCGACCGGTAGTCGTCCGTCTTCGTACGCTTCACATAGCCGCCACGCGTGATCGTGACGACGATGTCCTCCTCGGCGATCAGGTCCTCGATGGACATGTCACCGTCGAAAGGCACCAGCTTGGAGCGGCGGTCGTCACCGAACTTGTCGACGATCGCGGCCAGTTCCTCACTGATGATCTGCCGCTGGCGCTGAGGCGAGGCGAGGATCGCGTTGTACTCGTTGATCTTCGCCTGAAGCTCGTCGTGCTCCGCGACGATCTTCTGACGCTCCAGAGCCGCCAGCCGGCGCAGCTGCATCTCCAGGATCGCGTTCGCCTGGATCTCGTCGATCTCCAGCAGGCCCATCAGGCCCTCACGCGCCACGTCGACCGTCTGGCTGCGCCGGATCAGCGCGATGACCTCGTCGATCGCGTCCAGCGCCTTCAGCAGACCGCGCAGGATGTGCGCCCGCTCCTCCGCCTTGCGCAGCCGGAAACGCGTACGCCGGACGATGACCTCGATCTGGTGCGTCACCCAGTGCCGGATGAACGCGTCCAGCGACAGCGTGCGCGGGACTCCGTCGACCAGCGCCAGCATGTTCGCGCCGAAGTTCGTCTGCAGGTCGGTGTGCTTGTACAGGTTGTTCAGCACGACCTTCGCGACCGCGTCCCGCTTCAGCACGATGACCAGGCGCTGACCTGTACGCGAAGACGTCTCGTCACGGACGTCCGCGATCCCGCCGACCTTGCCGTCCTTCACCAGGTCGGCGATCTTCTGCGCCAGGTTGTCCGGGTTGGTCTGGTACGGAAGCTCCGTCACCACCAGGCACTGGCGGTTCTGGATCTCCTCGACCGCCACCACCGCGCGCATCGTGATCGAGCCGCGGCCCGTCCGGTACGCCTCCTCGATGCCCTTGCGGCCCACCACCAGCGCGCCGGTCGGGAAGTCGGGGCCCTTGATGCGCTCCATCAGCGCGTCCAGGAGCTCCTCGTGACCCGCCTCGGGGTTGTCCAGGAACCACTGCGCGCCCGCCGCCACCTCCCGCAGGTTGTGCGGCGGGATGTTCGTGGCCATACCGACCGCGATACCCGCCGAACCGTTGATCAGCAGGTTCGGGAACCGCGCCGGCAGAACCGTCGGCTCCTGGTTGCGGCCGTCGTAGTTGTCCTGGAAGTCGACGGTCTCCTCGTCGATGTCCCGGACCATCTCCATGGCCAGCGGCATCATCTTGCACTCGGTGTACCGCATCGCCGCGGCCGGGTCGTTGCCCGGAGAGCCGAAGTTGCCGTTGGAGTCCACCAGCGGCATACGCATCGACCAGTGCTGCGCCAGGCGCACCAGGGCGTCGTAGATCGAGGAGTCACCGTGCGGGTGGTACGTGCCCATGACGTCACCGACGACACGGGCGCACTTGTAGAAGCCCTTCTCGGGCCGGTACCCGCCGTCGTACATCGCGTACAGCACACGGCGGTGCACGGGCTTGAGACCGTCCCGCACGTCGGGCAGCGCACGCGACACGATGACGGACATCGCGTAGTCGAGATACGAACGCTGCATCTCCGTCTCGAGCCCCACGGGCTCGACACGCATGCCCACACCCTCGACGGGCGGCACCTCTTCGGGCGTCACGGGGACAGGGGTGTTCTCGTCGGCCATTGCTGGTCAAAATCCTTTCGAGCTGCGGCTGGTGGCTTGCACGGCCGACTCAGATGTCGAGGAAGCGGACGTCCTTGGCGTTGCGCTGGATGAACGAGCGCCGCGCCTCGACGTCCTCACCCATCAGCACCGAGAACAGGTCGTCGGCCTGCGCCGCGTCGTCCAGGGTCACCTGGCCGAGAACGCGGTGGTCCACGTCCATCGTCGTGATGCGCAGCTCCTCGGCGTTCATCTCACCGAGACCCTTGAAGCGCTGGATCGAGTCGTCCTTGATCCGCTTGCCGTTCTGCTTGCCGAGCTCGACGAGCGCGTCGCGCTCCCGGTCCGAGTACGCGTACTCGAAGTCGTCCCGGCCCCACTTGATCTTGAACAGCGGCGGACGCGACAGGTACACGTGCCCCGCCTCGACCAGCGGCCGCATGAAGCGGAACAGGAACGTCAGCAGCAGCGTGTTGATGTGCTGACCGTCGACATCGGCGTCCGCCATCAGAATGATCTTGTGATAGCGGAGCTTCTCGATGTCGAAGTCCTCGTGCACACCGGTACCGAAAGCACTGATCAGCGCCTGCACCTCGGTGTTCTGCAGGATCTTGTCGATCCGCGCCTTCTCGACATTCAGGATCTTGCCGCGAATCGGCAGGATCGCCTGGTACATCGGATTGCGCCCGGACTTCGCCGAACCACCGGCCGAGTCACCCTCGACGATGAAGATCTCGCACTTCGTCGGATCGTTCGACTGGCAGTCCGACAGCTTGCCCGGCAGCGACGCACTCTCCAGCAGACCCTTGCGACGCGTCAGATCACGCGCCTTACGGGCCGCCACACGAGCCGTGGCCGCCTGGATCGACTTGCGGATGATGTCCGCCGCCTCGTTCGGATTGCGGTCGAACCAGTCGTTGAGGTGCTCGTGCACGACCTTCTGCACGAAGGTCTTCGCCTCCGTGTTGCCCAGCTTGGTCTTCGTCTGACCCTCGAACTGCGGCTCACCCAGCTTCACCGAGATGATCGCCGTCAGACCCTCGCGGATGTCCTCACCCGTGAGGTTGTCGTCCTTCTCACGCAGCAGCTTCTTGTCCCGCGCGTAACGGTTCACCAGACCCGTCAGCGCCGCCCGGAAGCCCTCCTCGTGCGTACCGCCCTCGTGCGTGTGGATCGTGTTCGCGAAGGAGTACACACCCTCCGTGTACTGCGAGTTCCACTGCATCGCGATCTCGACCGAGAGCATCCGCTCCTTGTCCTCGGCCTCGACGTCGATCACCGTCGGGTGGATCAGCTCACCCTTGCGCGAGTTGAGGTACTTCACGAAGTCGACGATGCCGCCCTCGTAGTGGTACGTCACCGTCCGCGCCGGCTGCTCGTCCGCCGCCTCGGCGTCCGGGTCGTCCGCGCCGACCGTGGCCTTCGCCGACTCCCGCTCGTCGGTGAGCGTGATCGTCAGACCCTTGTTGAGGAAGGCCATCTCCTGGAAACGGCGCGAAAGCGTCTCGAAGGAGTAATCCGTCGTCTCGAAGATGTCCGGGTCCGACCAGAACGTCACCGACGTACCGGTCTCCTCGGTCTCCTCGTGCTTCGCGAGGGGCGCGGTGGGGACGCCCATCTTGTAGTCCTGCGTCCAGCGGTGACCGTCGGTCCTCACCTCCACCGAAACCCTGGTGGACAGGGCGTTGACGACGGAGACGCCGACGCCGTGCAGACCGCCGGAGACCGCGTAACCGCCGCCGCCGAACTTGCCGCCCGCGTGCAGGACCGTCAGCACGACCTCGACGGCCGGCTTGCCCTCGGACGGGACGATCCCGACGGGGATACCTCGGCCGTTGTCGACGACGCGGACGCCACCGTCGGCCAGGATCGTCACGTGGATGGTGTCCGCGTGGCCGGCCAGGGCTTCGTCGACCGAGTTGTCGACGACCTCCTGCACCATGTGGTGCAGACCACGCTCACCGGTCGAGCCGATGTACATGCCAGGGCGCTTGCGGACCGCGTCCAGACCCTCGAGCACGGTGATCGCGCTGGCGTCGTACGACGAAGAGCCCTGCGGTGCGGCCTCGCCGTTCCCACCGGCATCAGTGGACGGAATGTTCTCGTTGGGGTCGCCGGAATCGGCCACGAAGCGCCCTTTCTGGCACAGCACGAGCCGAGACCGCGACAAACGGGACCGGCTGCGTCGTTCTGTATAAGTCGACGTGTCCCGCACGCGGGCGGGATTGTCCACCAGTCTACCGGTAGCGCGGACACTCATGGGGGTTTGCCGGTACCTGAGTCCCCATGTGCCGACCTGAACCAGCGCCGCCCGACTCCCCATATCCGGGAAGGGGCTCCAAGAGGCTCACACGGGCACCCAGCGCTTCCAGCTGTCAAGGACCCACCGCCGTGAGGGACACCTCACGCGCACACCGGCTACTCAGCCGTAGGTGTCCCCCGGACCCGTACTCCCCGGCGCCCTCAGCGCACCGAAACGACGCGGCGGACCACCCGGCCCCAAAATCTTGATCACCCGCACCGTGTCCCGGCCCAGATCCGCGTTCAACCGCTTCAACAGCTCCCGCTGCATCAACCGCAACTGCGTCGCCCACGCCGTCGAATCACACCCCACCGTGAGAACCCGCTCGTCCTCGTCGTACCGCTGCGGCACACAGTGCTTCGCCAGATCCCCGCCCACGATCTCCGGCCACCGGCCCATCACACCCCCGACCGCCATCGGCATCTCCCAGCCGCGCTCCGTCTTCAACCGGTCCAGCGCCGCACCCAACGCCAACGGATCACGACCGTCCGCACCCGAACCCGACCGCAGCCCACCACCGCGCCGCGCCTGATTCCGCTGCTGCGCCGCCGCACCCCGCGCCCGCGCCTGCTCCTTCGCCGCCCGCAACGCCACCCGCGCCAGATCCACCCCCGTCGACCGGGGCACCTCCGGCGCAGACCCCTGCCCGGGCACCCGCAACGGCTCCTGCG
>NZ_VBVX01000282.1 GCF_005981925.1 Streptomyces albidochromogenes | reverse complement strand
TAGCTCGGACCCTGGTCGATAAGTTTTTTTTTTTCAAGCAGAAGACGGCATACGGGATGAGCGCTAGTCTCGTGGGCTCGGAGATTTGTATAAGAGACCGGTCGTAGCGGGCCGCGACGCCGTGCAGCGCGGCCAGCAGCCCGTCGGAGGTCAAAGGGGCGCGGCCGCCGCCCGGGGCGAGGTACGGCGGTACCGGCATCGCCCCGGTTTCCGCCCAGCGCAGCCGGCCGCCGGGGTCGACGAAGCTGCGGGAGCGGCCCGCGTTGTCGGGGTGCAGGCAGTACGGCACGTCCAGTACGCCCCGTGCGAAGGCGGTGCGCAGGGCCCGCCCGAGGTCCGTGCCGAGTTCCAGTACGGCCTCGACGAAGGCCCGGGCCTCGCGGTACACCTCGCTGTCGGCCGTCTCGGCCGGCCCCGGTGACCCGTCGGCGGGCCACGGCTGCGCCAGAGGCGGGCGGGCGGCCGGAGCGGCGCTCGCCGCCGCCGTCCTCAGGGCGCGTACGTTCTCCCGTACGGTCGGGATGCGGTGCGCCTCGGCCGCCGTCTTGACGATCAGCCGCTGCGCCCCGGCACGCACCGCCAGCCGGGCGGAGTCCTCCAGCAGCCGCCTCGCGCCGTGCTCGGTCCGGGGGAACACCCCCATGTAGGTGTAGAGCACCACGTGCCGGTCGGTCTCCGGGGGCAGGAACTCGGCGGCCAGCCGGTGCAGCGCCCGTACGGCCTCGGTGTCCTGCACGGGATCGGTCTGCTGGGCGTAGCTGAGGGAGACGCTGCGGATGCCGTGCCGGGTGAAGAACAGGCCCTCCAGCAGGCTGAGCGCCACCAGGAGCCCCGGTGGGCAGAGCTGCCCGAGCATGCAGCCGCCGAAGCTCTCCACGTGCGGCACGCCGGGGGCGGGGACCAGCGTCGCGAGGAGTTCGCAGGCCCGCGCCCAGTTGGCCACCGACTCCGCGAGCGGGGTGCGGCCGTAGGGCAGGCAGTACGAGACCGGCCCGCCCTCGGTGGCGTCGAGCCCGGCGGCGGCAAGGGCCCGGACGATGGGCTCGGGCCGCGACGAGCCGTGCCGTACCTGCACGGGGAACGAGGGGCCGAGGATCCCGTCGAGCATGGCCCGGGTCCGCTCGGCCGGGTGGGCGGCGATCGGGTACCCGTTGAGCGGCACGCCCTCCGCGAGGGCCGCCCGGGCCGCCGCGTGGTCGCCGACCCGGGTGTAGCTGTCGATGGTGAGCGTGCCGACCGTGGCCGCCGCCAGGGACCGGGTGCCGGCCAGGCCCGCCCGCATGCGCTCCGGGTCGGCGAACCCCATCCGGGGCTGGACCACCAGGCGGCCGGCCGCCGCGGCCCGCGCGACGAACCCGCCGAAGGAGGCAGGCCCGGGCCGGTCGGGTCCGGCGGACCGGTGACCGGGGCGGAGGCCGCCGTCCCGGTGGTCCGCCGGGGGAGCGAGGAGCGCACCGGCCGGACTCATGCCACGGCCCGGGGCGCTGTCGGCGCCGGAGCGGCGGCGAGCGTGGCCGTGAACGCGCGCAGGGCCTCGACGTCCCCGTCGTCGAGGACGGCGGTGCAGCCCGCGTCCAGGAGCAGGGCCCGCTGGGCCGGGTCGGCCCGCCCCGCGACGCCGAGCTTGCCTCCGACGACCACCGGGACCTGGATTCCGGCGGACCGCAGGGCTCGTACGGCGGACAGGCCGTCGCGGTAGCCGTGGCCGTTGACGCTGCTGACGACGACCAGCTCGGGCCGCGGCTCCGCACAGGCCGCCACGAGCAGGTCGTCCGGAACGCACGGGCCCAGGCCGGTCACCCGGTGCCCCTGCTCCTCCATGAACAGCTGGAGGTAGACAAGGTTCCAGGTATGGGAATCCGATGCCGTACCGGCCAGCAGTATCTTCAAACTCCGTCGTCGCATGCCCAAAATATACGAACGGGCAATGAGGGAAAGGGGAAGTTGCGGCGGCAGAAGCGGCGGAACAAAGGAAAGCGGGAAGTCGCTCGGCCGGCCGTCATGAATTGCGCCTTCCGGGAAAACGCCGAGCCGCGGTCCGGAATTCTCCGGACCGCGGCTCTCGGTCTTCGAGCAAGGCCCCCAAGGCGGCGGGGCGCGGGATCAGGCGTACTGGGCGAGCAGGCTCTTCGGCCGGATGTCGGTCCAGTTCTCCTCGACGTACGCCAGCGCCTCGTCCCTCGCTCCGGCCCCCCACACACTGTCCCAGCCTGCGGGGATCTCGCTGAACGCCGGCCACAGGGCGTGCTGGCCCTCGGCGTTGACCACCACGTGGAAGCTGCCCTCGGTGTCGTCGAAGGGGTTCGTCATGACAGACTCCTCATTTTCTCGGAAAGGATACGGCCGATCAATTCAAGGGGTTCGGGTTCGCCCATCCTGGTATGGATGACACCGACGGTGTGCCTTTCGATGGTTCCTTCCACATGGGGGATCCAGGATTCGGAAAGGGTGTTCTCCGGAGCGCCTTCTTCCTGGGCCGCGAAGAAGAGCATGTCCGTCTTCACCGGCCGTGGCGCGTACAGGTTCATGATTTCCGCGTGATCGATGGAGGCGCCGATCACCGAGCGGATCTCGCCGTCGGAGAAGCCGCCCAGCACCGGGTCGGTCTCCCGCACGAGCCCGATCAGGGCCGCCACGTCGAAAGGGGCGTCCGCCGGTTCGTCGGTGGCGTCGCCGACCAGCATCTCCCGCTTCTGCGCGGGGGTCATCCGCCGGCGCTCCGGCTCCGTGGGCAGCAGGTGCACGTCCATCATGGCCAGCAGCGCGGTCCGCTCGCCCAGTTCGGCCAGCCGCACCGCCAGGGCGTGCGCGACGGTCCCGCCGAACGACCAGCCGAGGAAGTGGTACGGGCCGTGCGGCTGCACCCGCCGGATGTGCGCCAGGTAGTCCTCGGCCATCTCCTCCACCGACCCCGGGCTGTGCCCGAGTTCCGACAACGCCCGTGCCTGGATCGCGTAGAGCGGCTGGTCGGGCCCCAGGTGCCGGGCCAGACCCACGTACGACCAGCCCACGCCCGTACCCGGGTGGATCGCGAACAACGGCGGGCGGGCGCCGCCCGGCTGGAGCGGCAGCAGCACCCCCATCGGGTCGAAGCCCGACGGCTCGTCGGCGAGCAGCCCCGCCACCGTCGGCGTCCGGAACAGGTCCCGTACGCCTCTCTCCAGGCCCAGCGCGGCGCGCATCCGGCTCACCAGCCGGACCCCGAGCAGCGAATGCCCGCCCAGCGTGAAGAAGTTGTCGTCGATGCCCACGCCCCGGACGCCGAGGACCTCCTCGAACAGCCCGCACAGCACCTCCTCGCGCGGAGTGCGCGGCGGGCGCCCCGAGGGGGCCGCCGCCGGCGCGGGAGCGGGCAGCGCCTTGCGGTCCGGCTTGCCGTTCACGGTCAGCGGGATCTCGTCCAGCAGGACCGCCGCCACGGGCACCATGTGCTCGGGGAGCTCACCGCCCGCCCAGCGCAGCAGCTCCTCCCCGTCCAGGGAGTGGCCGGCGCGCGGCACGGCGTACGCCACCAGGCGTTTCCCGCCCGGTCCGTCGTCGAAGACGACCACCGCCACCTGCCCGACGCCCGGGTGCCGGGCCAGGGTCTCCTCGATCTCGCCGGGCTCGATCCGGAAGCCACGCAGCTTGATCTGGCCGTCCGCCCGTCCCAGGAAGCGCAGTTCGCCGTCGGCCGTCCAGTGCACCAGGTCGCCGGTGCGGTACATGCGGCTGCCGTCCGCGGCGAACGGGTCGGCGACGAACCGCTCCGACGTCAGCCCCGGCCGGCCCAGGTAACCACGCGCGACCTGGGTGCCCGCCAGGTACATCTCCCCGGCCACTCCCACCGGAACCGGCCGCAGACGCTCGTCCAGTACGTGCACCCGGGTGTTGTCCAGCGCCGCGCCCAGGTACACCCCGGGCAGGGTGCGGCAGCCGGTGTCCAGCCGCTGGTGGTGCGAGGCGAACGTGGTCTCCGTCGGGCCGTAGCTGTGCACCAGCACCGTGTCCGGGCAGTGGTCCAGGACCCGCTGGAGGGCGGCCGGTGAGGCCACGTCGCCGCCGGTCCACACCTCGTCCAGCAGCTTCAGGGTGTCCAGCCCCTCGTCGGCCATGATGTGGAACAGGCCCATCGTGAAGTAGGCCGCCGTCACCCCGTGGGCGCGGATCGCGTGGTCCAGCTCGGCGAGGTCCGTACCGGAACCCGAGGCGAAGACCAGCTCGCCGCCGTTGAGCAGCGGCACCCACAGTTCGTACGTGGAGGCGTCGAAGCCGATCGCCGAATGCACCAGCATGCGGCGGTGGTGGGAGTGGTTCCAGCAGCGGTCCGTGACCAGCTCCACGACGTTGCGGTGGGTGACCCCGACCCCCTTCGGCCGGCCGGTCGAGCCCGAGGTGAACATGACGTACATCAGGGCGTCCTCGCCCACCGCCACCCTCGGATCGGTGCGCCGGCAGCCGGGCACCGGAGTGTCCGCCGACAGCACCCGTACGCCCGCCGCCAGTTGCCGGGCCACCGGGGCCGCCCCGGCGTACGCCTCCTGGGTGACGAGCACCCGTGCCCCCGTGTCCTCCATGATCATGGCGATCCGGGCGTCGGGCAGCCGGGGATCCAGCGGAACATACGCCGCCCCGCACTTCAGGGCCGCCAGCGCCGCCACCAGCAGGTGCGGCATGCGGTCCAGGAGCAGCCCGACCGCGCCGTGCGGCCGCGCGCCGGCCTCGATCAGCCGGTGGGCCAGCGCGTTCGCCCGGGCGTTGAGCTCCGCGAAGGTGAGGGTCTCGTCCTCGTACCGGACCGCGACCGCCCGCGGGGTGCGGCGCACCTGCTCCTCGAACCGCTCGTGGACCAGACCCGGCATGACCGGGGGCGCGGCCGTGTCGTTGTACCGCACCAGGATCCGGTCCGCCTCCTCCGCCGACAGCAGCGGCACGTCACCGATCCGCGTCGCCGGGTCGGCGGCGACCGCGCGCAGCAGCCGTGCCACGTGCGCCGCCAACTGGGCGGCCGTACCCGCGTCGAAGAGGTCCAGGGCGTACTCCAGGACCCCTGCCAGGCCGGCCGGGGCACCGGAGGAGTCCCGGGTCTCCCGCAGTGCCAGCGTCAGGTCGAACTTGGTGAAGCCGGACTCGGCGGCCACCGGCGTACCGGCCAGCGGCGATTCCTCACCGGCGGCCCGGTCGGCCGGGTGCACCTGCACCATCACCTGCACCAGCGGGTGGTGTGCGGTGGACCGCACCGGGTTCAGCTCCTCGACCACCAGGTCGAAGGGGAGCTGCTGATGGGCGAAGGCCGCGAGATCGCTCTCCCGGACCCGGTCCAGCAGCTCGGCGAAGGGCGGGTTCCCCGAGGTGTCGGTGCGCAGGACCAGGGTGTTGACGAAGAACCCGACCAGCTCGTCCAGCGCCTGGTCGTCCCGGCCCGCGACCACCGTGCCCAGCGGCAGGTCGGTGCCCGCGCCGTGCCGCGTCAGCACGGCGGCGAGGGCGGCCTGCACCACCATCAGCAGGGTCGCGCCGTGCTCCAGGGCCAGCGCCTCCAGCCGGGCGTGGGTGTCCGCGCCCAGGCCCGTGACCGGCGTGGCCGCCCCTCGGTGCGAGGCGTCGGCCGGCCGGGTCCGCGCTGGGGTCAGCTCCAGTACGGGCGGGGCGCCGGCCAGCCGGTCCCGCCAGTACGCGGTGTGCTCGGCGGCCACGGGCCCGGCCAGCATCCGCTGCTCCCACAGGGTGTAGTCCGCGTACTGCACGGGCAGCGGCTCCCGGGCGGGGGCGGCGCCCCCGAGGCGGGCGGTGTACGCGGCGGCGAGATCCGCCAGCAGCGGCCCCGCGGACCAGCCGTCGGCCGCGATGTGATGCACCAGCAGCACCAGCGTCTGACCGCCCGGTTCCAGCGCCCGACCGCCCGGCTCCCGGCCGTCGTCGCTCCCCGGCTCAGGCTCCGGCCCACCGTCGCTCCCCGGTCCGGGAGCGGTCTCGATGAGCCAGGCCCGGAACGGGATCTCCCCGGCCAGGTCGAACACGTGCCCCGCCGCCGCGTCCACGGCGGCAGCGACGCCCCCAGGTCCGGTCCGTACCACCTCCAGCACCGGCCGGGCCGCCTCCCGCACCTCCTGGTACGGCTGCCCGTCCTCCGCCGGGTACACGGTCCGCAGCACCTCGTGGCGTTCCGCCGTGTCGGCGAGCGCGTGGGCCAGCACGGCCGGGTCCAGCGGCCGGTCCGGCCGCAGCACGAAGGGGATGTTGTACGAACGGCCCGGTCCCTCCAACTGGTCGACGAACCACAGCCGGCGCTGCGCGTACGACAGGGGCAGCCGCTCCGGCCGGTCCGCGCGCGGCACCGCTCCCAGCACGGGCCGGCCGTCGGCCGCTGCCCCGGCCCCTCCCGCGTCCCGCGACGCGGCGGCGATCCGGGCCGCCAGTCCGGCCGGGGTGGGCGCGAGGAACAGGTCCCGCAGCCGCAGGTCCGCCCCGAGCGCGGCCCGCACCCGGTTCATCAGCCGCACGCCCGCCATCGAATGTCCGCCCACGGAGAAGAAGTTGTCGTCCGGGCCGACCGTGTCCCGGCCGGTGATGTCGGCGAAGATCCCGCACAGCTCGGCCACGGTCCCCGGGTCGGCCTCGCTCTCGCCGCCTGCCCGCACGGGCTCCTCGCAGGAGAGCGCGGTACGGGCCGGCCGGGCGTCCAGCGCGGCCCGTTCGGCCGCCGACAGCAGCGGAGCCGAGCGCACCGGTGCGTCCCCGGCCTCGGCGAACCGGGTCAGCGCCCGGACGTACACGTCGAGCAGCAGCCGGGCGGTGGCCTCGTCGAACAGGTCCTCGGCGTAGGTCCACCACACCGTGAGACCGCCGTGCCCGGGACGGGCCACGCACGTGACGGCGAGGTCGAACTTGGCCACGCCCAGGCCGCTCTCCTCGTACCGGCCGCCGAGCGTCGCGCCGACGCGCACCGCCCGGGGGTCCGCGCCGGCCTCTTCCTCCTGCACCGCCAAGGTCACCTGGAACAGCGGGTTGGCACCGGGCGCGCGGCGCGGGTTGAGGAGCTCCACCAGCCGGTCGAAGGGCAGTTCCTGGTGGGCGTACGCGCCGAGCGCGGAGTCCCGGGCGCGGGCCACCAGCTCCGCGGGGACCGCCGCACCGGACACGTCGGTGCGCAGCACCAGGGAGTTGACGAAGAAACCGACCAGATCGTCGAGGGCCTCGTCGGAGCGCCCGGCCACCGGCGTCCCGATCGCCACGTCGGGGCCGCTGCCGCAGGCGTCCAGCGCGGTGGCGAGCGCCGCGTGCGCCACCATCAGCAGACTGGCGTCCGCGCCACCGGCCAGCGCCGCCAGCCGCCCGTGGGTCTCGCCGTCCAGTACGGCGGTGAGGGTGCCGGCCCGGCCGCTCGGCGTGGCCGGCCGGGGCCGGTCGGCGGGCAGGTCCAGCAGGGGCGGCAGCCCGGCGAGGGCGTCCCTCCAGTACGCGGCCAGGGCCGTGTCGTTCTCCAGCAGCTCCTGCTGCCACAGGGTGTAGTCGGCGTACTGCACCGGCAGCGGCTCCCAGGCGGGCCCGCTTCCGGCGAGGCGCGCGTCGTAGGCGGCGCCCAGATCGCGCAGCAGCGGCCCCACGGACCAGCCGTCGGTGGCGATGTGGTGGGTGAGCAGGGCCAGCACACCGCTGCCGCCGTCCTCCGGGACGAACAGGGCGCTCCGGATGGGGGGTTCGGCCTCCAGGTCGAAGGTGCCCGCGGTGAAGCGGGCGACCTCGGCCGCCAGTGCGGCTTCCGGGACGCGACGCACGGTGAGTTCGGGGCGGGGCCGGTCCAGTACGTGCTGGCGGGGCTCCCCGGCGGCGTCCGCCGGGTAGAGGGTGCGCAGCACCTCGTGGCGCTCCACCACGTCGGCGAGGGCGGCGTGCAGCGCCTCCCGGTCCGGCACGGAGTCCAGGCGCAGGACCACCGGCAGGTTGTACGTCGGCGCCGGACCCTCCAGGCGGTTGAGGAACCACAGCCGCCGCTGGGCGAACGACAGCGGCACCCGTTCCTCGGCCGCGCCCGCGATCCCGAGGTCCACGGTGGCCCCGGCGGACAGGGCCGGCAGCAGCTCCCGCAGCCGGGGCGCCTCGGCGGCGCCCGGCAACTCCGCGCGCAGGGCCGCCAGCAGAGCGACGACCCGTTCGATCCCTCCCCCAC
>NZ_VBVX01000281.1 GCF_005981925.1 Streptomyces albidochromogenes | reverse complement strand
GAGGCGGACCTCGGGGTCGCGTCCGGCAACGGCAAGGGGCAGATCTTCGTCAAGGGCGAGGTCATCAAGACCGTTCCCGAGTCGAAGATCGTCGAGACGCTCATCGAAGAGGCCATGAAGATCGCCGAGCAGATGGAGCGGGACGGCGTCATGTCCGGTGAGCCCGAGGTCTCCGTCAGCGGCTGACCGCCCCCGACGACCCGCACGCGACCAAGTGCGACGGTACGGAGCCCTGCCCCCGGCAGGGCTCCGTTTCCGTAGTGCGGCGCCTCCCGGGAGCGCCCGGTAGAGTGCGGAGATCAGAAGACCGTACGGTGAGGCCCCTCACGTGTTGACTCAGACCACTACCCGGGTCCTCGACCCCGGCGAACTCGGCGCGGCGCTCGCGATCCTGGAGAGCGAGCCCGTCGCCAACGCCTTCGTGACCTCGCGCGTCCAGGCGGCGGGACTCGACCCGTGGCGCCTCGGCGGCGAGATGTGGGGCTGGTACGCGGACGGCCGCCTGCGCTCCCTGTGCTACTCCGGTGCCAACCTCGTCCCGATCTGCGCCACCCCCGAAGCCGTACGCGCCTTCGCCGACCGTGCCCGCAGGGCCGGCCGCCGCTGCTCGTCGATCGTCGGCCCCGCCGAGACCACACGGCAGCTGTGGCGGCTGCTGGAACCCAGCTGGGGCCCGGCCCGCGACGTACGCCCGCACCAGCCGCTCATGGTGACCGAGCAGCCCTCGCCCGACGTCCGGCCCGACCCGCGCGTGCGGCGCATCGGCAAGGCCGAGACGGAGGTGATCATGCCGGCGTGCGTGTCGATGTTCACCGAGGAGGTCGGCGTCTCGCCGCTCGCCGGCGACGGCGGCCTGCTCTACCAGGCGCGCGTCGCCGAACTCGTCGCGGCCGGGCGGTCGTTCGCCCGCATCGACGACGGCAAGGTCGTCTTCAAGGCCGAGATCGGCGCCGCCACCTCGCAGGCGTGCCAGATCCAGGGCGTCTGGGTGGACCCCGAGTTCCGAGGCCAGGGCCTGTCCGAGACCGGCATGGCGGCCGTCCTGCGCTACGCGCTGGCCGATGTCGCGCCCGTCGTCAGCCTGTACGTGAACGACTTCAACACGGCGGCCCGCGCGGCCTACCGGCGGGTCGGCTTCCGCGAGGTCGGCGCGTTCATGAGCGTGTTGTTCTGACCTCGCCGCGAAGTAGGGTGCGCTTCATGGCACCTCTTCCCGGGGGAGAACCCCGGCCCCCCGCCGTTGTGATCGCCCCGGTCGATCTCGCCGCGCGCGTGGACGAGGCGCTCGCCGTACAGGCCCTCGCCTTCGGCCTCACCGACGACGAGATCGGGGTGCGCCGTCACATCGTGCTGCGCCACCTGCTGAACCCCGGGGCGCGGGCCCTCGGCGCCACGACGCCCGACGGCCGGCTCGTCGGCTTCGTCTACGGGATGCCCAACAGCCGTACGCACTGGTGGTCCACGGTCGTCGAGCCGTACCTGCGCCGGGCCGGGAACGACGGCTGGCTCGACAACTCCTTCGTGATCACCGAACTGCACGTCGCCCCCGCCCACCAGGCACGCGGCATCGGCCGCCGGCTCATCACCACCCTCACCGACGCCGCGCAGGAGCCCCGCTCGATCCTCTCCGCGATCGACACCGAGAGCCCGGCCCGCGGCCTCTACCGGGCGCTGGGGTACGTCGACCTCGCCTGCCAGGTCCACTTCCCGAGCGCCCCGAGGCCGTACGCCGTCATGGGCGCGCCCCTCCCGCTGCGCCGTCACGCCCCGTAACGGATTTCCCGTGTCTGTGCCGCCCGGCTAACCTCCTAGCCATCACACTTTTCTTCGCAGGAGTTCACCATGGCCCAGGTCCAGCGCATGTCCCGTCTGATGGTCAAGACACTGCGTGACGACCCGGCGGACGCCGAGACGCTCAGCCACAAGCTGCTGGTGCGCGCCGGGTACGTCCGCCGGAACGCGGCGGGGATCTGGACCTGGCTCCCGCTGGGCAAGAAGGTCCTCGAGAACATCACCCGCGTCGTGCGCGAGGAGATGGACGAGATCGGCGCCCAGGAGGTGCTGCTCCCCGCCCTCCTGCCCAAGGACGCGTACGAGGCGAGCGGTCGCTGGGAGGAGTACGGCGACCTGCTGTTCCGCCTCAAGGACCGCAAGGGCGCCGACTACCTGCTCGGCCCGACGCACGAAGAGATCTTCACGCAGACGGTCAAGGACCAGTGCTCGTCCTACAAGGACCTGCCGGTGATGCTCTACCAGATCCAGGTCAAGTACCGCGACGAGGCGCGTCCGCGCTCCGGCGTGCTGCGCGGCCGTGAGTTCCACATGAAGGACTCGTACTCCTTCGACACGACCGACGAGGGCCTGGCGGAGTCGTACGCGCTGCACCGCGCCGCGTACCAGAAGATCTTCGCGCGCCTCGGCCTCGACTTCCGCATCGTCTCCGCCGTGTCCGGCGCGATGGGCGGCTCGGCGTCCGAGGAGTTCCTGGCCCCGGCGGCGGCCGGCGAGGACACCTTCGTGGACTGCCCGGCCTGCGACTACGCCGCCAACACGGAGGCCGTCACCTTCAGCGCCGAGGCCGTCGCCGCCGCGTACGACATCTCGGAGCACGGCCCGGTCGTGGAGCTGGACACCCCCGACACCCCGACGATCGAGACCCTCGCCCAGCACCTAGGCGTACCGGCCTCGGCGACGCTCAAGAACCTGCTGGTGAAGGTCGACGGCGAGATCGTCGCCGTCGGTGTCCCCGGCGACCGCGAGGTCGACCTGGGCAAGCTCGGCGAGCACCTGGCGCCCGCCGTCGTCGAGCTGGTCACGGCCGAGGACTTCGTGGGCCGCCCCGACCTGGTGCGCGGCTACGTCGGCCCGCAGGGGCTGGAGAAGGTCCGCTACGTCGCCGACCCGCGCGTCGCCGCCGGCACGGCGTGGATCACCGGCGCCAACAAGCCCGGCAAGCACGCCAAGAACGTCGTGGCGGGCCGCGACTTCGAGGTCGACGACTACCTGGACGTCGTGGTCGTCGAGGAGGGCGACCCCTGCCCGAAGTGCGGCACCGGCCTCAAGCTGGACCGCGCCATCGAGATCGGCCACATCTTCCAGCTCGGCCGCAAGTACGCCGACACCTTCCAGCTCGACGTGCTCGGCCAGCAGGGCAAGCCGGTCCGCGTGACCATGGGCTCGTACGGCATCGGCGTCTCGCGCGCCGTGGCCGCGCTCGCCGAGCAGTCCGCCGACGACAAGGGCCTGTGCTGGCCCGCCGAGATCGCCCCGGCCGACGTGCACGTCGTCGCGGCGGGCAAGGCGCTCCAGACCGAGCTGGCCGTCGAGGTCGCGGACAAGCTCGGCGCGGCCGGCCTGCGCGTCCTGGTGGACGAGCGTCCGGGCGTCTCGCCGGGTGTGAAGTTCACGGACGCCGAGCTCATCGGCGTACCGAAGATCCTGGTGGCGGGCCGCCGCAGCGCCGAGGGCGTCGTGGAGCTCAAGGACCGCCGCACGGGCGAGCGCGAGGAGCTGACGGTCGACGAGGCGATCGCCCGCCTGACGGCCTGACGGCCTGACGGCCTGACGGCCTGACGGCCTGACGGCCTGACGGCCTGACGGCCTGACGGGTGCGGGGGCTCGCGGCGCCCGCGCCGACTCCTGCCGGCCCGGGGCGCTGCCCCGGGCCCCGGTCCTCGAACGCCGGAGGGCTGGAGCGTGCCGCGTTCGGTCCCGTCCCCGGTTTCGGGAAGGGCCGGGCCGGGCTACAGCCAGCCGGCGAACTCCAGCAGCAGCTCCGCGTCCTGGTGGCGGCCGGCCGTTTCGGCCCGTACGCCCGACTCCACCGCGCGGAACAGCGTCCAGCCGTGCAGCCTCGCCCGGTCGACGTCCAGGGAGTCGGCCAGCTTGTTCACCCGGCGGCGGGCGGCGGACGCCCCCGCCGCCGTCGCGACGAGATCCTCGACGCGGTCGCGCACCAGCCGGGCCAGGTCGTACGCCCGCTCGCCGACCAGCGGCTCCGGGCCGACGGCCAGCCACGGCGCCCGGTCGCCGGCGAGTACCTTGCCCTGCCGGAAGTTCCCGTGCAGCAGCAGGAGTTCGTCCGCGGACGCCGTCAGCTCGTCGCGGACCGCGAGGGCCGCCCCGACCAACGGGGCCAGTGCCGGGTCGGCCGCGCGCATCGCCGCCGCCTGGCGGGCCGTGCGCTCGGCGACCGTCTCGAAGGGGTGCTCCGGGGGCGGCTCGATCCACAGCCGCCGTACGATCCCGGCCGCCTCCAGAAGGGCCTTGGCCTCCGGCAGGGAGCGCAGCGAGACCTCCGAGTGCAGGCGTTCCAGGAGGAGTTCACCGGACGCCGCGTCCTCGTCCAGCAGCTGGACCGCGCCCCAGCCGCTCCAGTGCGCCAGCGCCGCACGCTCCGCGGCCGGCCCGGCGGCCTCGGGGGCGATCTTGAGCGCGGCGGGCGTGCCGTCCTGCTGCCGCACGAGGACGACCAGGCTGCTCCTGCCGCCGGGGTTCTGCACCCGCTCGACGGCCAACTTCCCCCGGGTCAAGGCCTCTTCGGCCAAGCCCGGCAGCCGCCCGAGCCAGTCGGCGGCCACCTCCGGGTACGCCTCGCCGAGCGCTCGTACGAGACGCTGCGGCGGTTCGAAAAGCATGCGTGCGGTGTCCCCTCGAAGGCCGGTTCTCTGGCCGGTCGTGTGCCCGGTCGCAGGGCCGGGCCGAAACTCACTGCTTGCGGCTCACGGCCGGCGTGGTCAGCTCGGCGAGCCCAGGAAAGGCTACGCCGCGCCCCCGCCAGCGCACCGCCCGCACCGCTGCCTCGCGCAGCGCCGCCGCCGCCTCGCGCCGCAAGGGGCCCCCGGCGGCGCGTACGACGTCGGAGTACACCCCGGCCACCCGGTCCTCCAGCTCGGCGGCGAGCCGTACGGCGGCCGCCGCGTCCGGCACCGGGAACGGCAGAGCGTACGCTGCGGCGGCGGCCACCGGGGTCGCGCCCAGGTCGCGCACGGTCCGCTCCAGCGCGTCACGCCGCGCACGGTGGGCGTCGTACGCCTCCCGCGCCTCGTCCCGGCGCTCGCCGGCGACCCGGCCGCCGACGATCCCGTACCCGTACACGGCGGCGTGCTCGGCGGCCAGCGCGGCCTGCACGGCCTCCACCGGCCGTGTGCTCCTCGGCGTCGCGCTCACCCGTCGCTCCCTCTCGTCAGCAGATACACATGGGCGGCGCCGGCCGCGGCGACCGACGCCAGCAGCCGCGCCAGCTCCGGCGGCGCGTCGAGCAGCGCCGCGGTGTGCGCGTCGGCGCCGCGCCGCTCCTCGGCGGCCAGCGCCTTGAGCGCGGCCCCGCGCTCCGCCGCGACGGCGGGGGGCGCGGCGGCGCGTACGGCGGCGCCCTCGCCCCGCAGCGCGTCCGCCTGCCGGGCCACCGCGTCGCGCAGCGGCTCCAGCCGGCCGGCGGCGGAGGGGTGGGCGGCGATCACGGCGTCGTAGTGCGCCAGAAGGGTGGCCCTGGCCCGCGCGGAGCGCTTGCGCAGCCCCGCCTCGGCCCGTACGGCGGCGGCCGCCGCGTCGGCGGCGGAGCCCTCCCGGCCGCGCGGCGCCGCGTCCCGCGCGCAGCCGCCGGTCAGCAGCGCGGCGGCCGCGGCCCCGGCCGCCGCGAGCGCACCCCTGCGTGTGGTTTCCGTGCGCCGCACTGTGTCTCCCTCGGGCCGCTGCGGTGATCACCGCAGGCGAGCGTACCCGCGGCTCCCCGGCAGGCGGACGGCAACACCCCTCGGGACCGGATACCCTTTGATCTGACACGCGACGATCCACACAACAGCACACGCGGCCGAGGAGTCACCCGGATGAGCACCACCCAGAGCGACAGGCTGCGCGCACTCCTGGAACCACTGGTCAGCGCGGAGGGTCTCGATCTGGAGGACATCGAGGTGTCCCGGGCCGGCAGGCGCCGCCAGCTGAGGGTCGTCGTCGACTCCGACGAAGGCGTGGAACTCGACGCCTGTGCCGAGCTGAGCCGCTCCATCTCCGAGAAGCTCGACGAGACGGATGCGATGGGCGAGGGCGAGTACGTCCTCGAAGTCAGCTCCCCGGGCGCCGACCGCCCGCTGTCGGAGCACCGCCACTACGTACGGGCCACCGGCCGACTCGCCAAGCTGACGCTGAACGACGGCGACGAGCTGGTCGCGCGCATTCTCACCGTCGACGACGAGGGCCTGGACCTCGAGGTGCCGGGCGTGAAGGGCCGCAAGCCCACCGCCCGCCGCGTCGCCTTCGCGGACATCGCCAGGGCGCGGGTGGAGATCGAGTTCAACCGCAAGGACAAGAAGGAAGAGGAGGCGTAGCCATGGACATCGACGTAAAGCTCCTGAAGGGCTTGGCGAAAGAAAAGGAGATCTCCTTCGACCTGATGGTCGAGGCGATCGAATCGGCCCTCCTCATCGCGTACCACCGCACCGAGGGCAGCCACCGCCGCGCGCGCGTGGAACTCAGCCGCGAGACCGGTCATGTGACGGTCTGGGCGAAGGAGGACCCGGCCGACCTCGAAGAGGGCCAGGAGCCCAAGGAGTTCGACGACACTCCGTCCGACTTCGGGCGGATCGCGGCCAGTACCGCCAAGCAGGTCATCCTCCAGCGTCTGCGTGACGCCGAGGACGACCGGACCTTCGGCGAGTACGCGGGCCACGAGGGCGATGTCGTCACCGGCGTCGTCCAGCAGGGCAGGGACCCCAAGAACATCCTGGTCGACATCGGCAAGCTGGAAGCCATCCTGCCGGTGCAGGAGCAGGTGCCCGGCGAGGAGTACACGCACGGCCTGCGTCTGCGGTCGTACGTCGTCCGGGTGGCCAAGGGCGTGCGCGGTCCCTCCGTGACCCTGTCGCGCACCCACCCGAACCTGGTGAAGAAGCTCTTCGCCCTGGAGGTCCCGGAGATCGCCGACGGCTCGGTCGTCATCGAGGCCATCGCCCGCGAGGCCGGCCACCGCTCCAAGATCGCCGTACGTTCGACCCGCTCGGGTCTGAACCCGAAGGGCGCCTGCATCGGCCCGATGGGCGGCCGGGTGCGCAATGTCATGGCGGAGCTGCACGGCGAGAAGATCGACATCGTGGACTGGTCGGACGACCCGGCCGAGATGGTCGCCAACGCCCTGTCGCCCGCGCGCGTCAGCAAGGTCGAGGTCGTGGACATGGCGGCCCGGTCCGCCCGGGTCACCGTTCCGGACTACCAGCTCTCGCTGGCCATCGGCAAGGAGGGCCAGAACGCCCGCCTCGCCGCGCGCCTGACCGGTTGGCGCATCGACATCCGCTCCGACACGGAGCAGCCCGACGCCCAGTCCTCCCACCAGGACTGAGGCCGGTTTTACGACAACAACCGTTCGATTTTTGCCCCCATGGGGTGAGGTCGCCGCGGGGAGGTAGACTTAATAGTGTCTGGCCGGACGCATGCCCGCGTGTGCCCTGAGCGAACCTGTGTGGGATGCCGGGAGCGAGCGGCCAAGCGCGAACTGCTGCGCATCGTGGAGATCGAGGGTGAATGTGTCCCCGATCCTCGCGGTACGCTGCCCGGCCGGGGTGCGTACATTCACCCCGCCCCCGCGTGTCTCGCCCTGGCGGTCCGCCGCAGGGCGTTTCCCCGGGCCTTTCGGGGCCGGGCACCGCTCGGCACAACGGCACTGAGCCGGTTTGTCGAGCAGGCAACAGCAACACCGTAAGAAGAGAACGGCACGGATAACCGTGCGGTCAGGTACCTCGCGAGTTGGAAGTAGGTCGAGATTGCGATGAGCACTCGATGAGTACGCGATGAGTACGCCCATGAAGTAGCGACGGTCCGGCGGTAACCCGGACCTAAAAGGAGCGAAGTGGCAAAGGTCCGGGTTTACGAACTCGCCAAGGAGTTCGGTGTGGAGAGCAAGGTCGTCATGGCCAAGCTCCAAGAACTTGGCGAATTCGTCCGTTCGGCGTCCTCGACGATCGAGGCGCCGGTTGTACGCAAACTGACTGACGCACTGCAGGGTCCCGGCGGCAACGCCGGCAAGTCCGCAGCGAAGCCGGGCGCGCCGCGTAAGGCGACGCCCGCGAAGCCGTCTCCGGCGGCCCCCTCGTCCGCGCCCTCCCCGGCGCAGGCGGCTCGTCCCGGAGCCCCCAAGCCCGGCGCACCGGCCCCCAAGCCGGCCGCTGCCGAGGCCCCCGCGAGCACCCCGCCGGCGTCCGCGCCGTCCGGTGCCCC
>NZ_VBVX01000280.1 GCF_005981925.1 Streptomyces albidochromogenes | reverse complement strand
GCACCCGCACCAACCGCATCCCCCACCCCCTCCTGCGTCCGAATCGCGTCCCCAGGTGAAACCGTCACCAGACAAGCCCGCTGATTCGGCCGGTCGTTGACCGTCACCAGGCAGTCGAAGCACACCCCGATGCCGCAGAACACCCCACGCGGCCGCCCCCCGTCCCGCGTCGTGCGCCAGGCGACGACACCCGCCTCCCACAGCACGGCGGCGACGGTCCGGCCGGGCAGCGCCGGCACGGGCCGCCCGTCCAGCGTGACCTCGAAGCCGGGCCCGGGCCGCGCCCGCACGAGCTTCCGCGGCGTAGTACGACGAAACCTCATCCGCTCTCCTCCGCGCCGAACCGATCGGGCCGGAAGGCCGCGAGGTCCAGCTCCGGCACCTCCCCGATGAGCCCCTGGGCGACCAGGTGGCCGGTGCCCGTGGCGAGGCCGATCCCCGCCCCCTCGTGTCCGCACGCGTGGTGCAGGCCGGGCACGCGCGCGTCGGGGCCGATCGCCGGCAGGTGGTCGGGCAGGTACGGCCGGAACCCCAGGTACCCGCGCACCGCGCCGACCCTCCCGAGCACCGGGAAGAGCCCCACCGCCTGCGCCGCGAGCCGCCGTACGACCGGCAGCGCGAACGTACGGTCGAAGCCGACCCGCTCCCGGCTCGCGCCGATCAGTACGGGCCCGGCGGCCGTTCCCTCGACCACCGCCGAGGTCTGGAGCGCGGCCGAGTCACTGGCGACGTCGGCGACGTAGTCCGCCGAGTACACCTTGTGCCGGACGGTCCGAGGCGGCAGCGGCTCGGTCACGAGCACGAAGCCGCGCCGCGGGAGCACCGGCAGGTGCGCCCCGGCCAGTGCGGCGACCCCGCCGCCCCAGGTCCCCGCCGCGTTGACGACGGCCGGCGCGTGGATGTCGCCCCGGCCGGTACGCACGCCGAGCACGCGCCCGCCGTCGCCCGCAGCCCGCCGCACCGCGGTCACGACTTCCCCCGTGCGCACCACGGCGCCCGCCCGTCGCGCCTCCCGTACGAGATGCGCGGCGGCCAGGGCGGGCATCACCTGGCAGTCCTGCGGGTAGAGCACGCCTCCCGCGAGGCCGCCCGCCAAGTGCGGCTCAAGGGAGCGCAGTTCGCTCGCGTCGACCCCGACCGCCGCCACCCCGAACGCACGCTGGCGCGCGGCGAACTCTTCGAGTGCGGCGAGCCCGGCGTACCCCGAACCCACCACGAGCCCGCCTTTGGCCTCGTACTCGACGGCCGTCCGCAGACCCGGGTCCTCCTCCACGAGCCGCCGCCACAACTCCAGCGACAGCAGCGCCAGTTCCAGCTCCGGCCCGGGCTCCTTGTCGGACACCAGCAGGTTGCCCTCGCCCGCCCCGGTGGTGCCTCCGGCGACCGGCCCCCGGTCGACGAGCACGGTGCGCAAGCCCGCCCGGGCCGCGTAGAAGGCACAGGCCGCGCCCACCATTCCGGCCCCAACTACCACGACATCGCAGGTCAGTTGGTTGGTCACGGCAGTACAATGTCACATGTTCCCTTTCGCGCCAAGGGTCTCTACGCTGGTTCCTCGCCGGCAGCGAGCCGCAGGACGAGAGGGGCCCACCCATGTACAGGGACCGGAAGAACAGCCTCGGCCCGACCGTCTCCGACGAGCTGGCGGCGCTCATGAGGCGAGGGTGGGCGGACACCGAGCGGCGCGACCTCGAACCGGCCGAGCAGAGCCCGTACGCGGCCAAGCGCCGCGCCGCGCTCTCCGCCCGCTTCCCCGGCGAGCGCCTGGTGGTGCCCGCCGGGAACCTCAAGGTGCGCGCCAACGACAGCCACTACCCCTTCCGCCCCTCCAGCGAGTACGTCCACCTCACCGGCGACCAGAGCGAGGACGCGGCGCTGGTCCTCGAACCGCGCGCGGACGGCGGCCACGAGGCGACCGTGTACCTCCTCCCCCGGTCCGACCGGGAGACCGGCGAGTTCTGGCAGGACGCGGCCAAGGGCGAGCTGTGGGTCGGCCGCAGGAACACCCTGGCCGAGGCGGCGACGCTGCTGGGCCTGCCCTGCCGCGACGTACGCCGGGCCGCCGAGGAGCTGCGCGCCGCCGTCGCCGCGGCGCCGACGACGCCGACGCGTGTGGTGCGCGGCTACGACGCCGGCCTGGAGGCGGCCGTGGAGACGGACGGCGAACGGGACGCGGAGCTGAAGACCGCCCTGTCCGAGCTGCGCCTGGTCAAGGACGAGTGGGAGATCGGCGAACTGCGCAAGGCGTGCGAGTCGACCGTGCGCGGCTTCACCGACGTCGTACGGGAGCTGGCGACCGCCGTCGCCACCTCCGAGCGGTGGATCGAGGGCACTTTCTTCCGCCGCGCCCGCCTGGAGGGCAACGACGTCGGCTACGGCTCGATCTGCGCGGCGGGCGAGCACGCCACGATCATGCACTGGGTGCGCAACGACGGCGAGGTGCGCCCCGGCGACCTGCTCCTCCTCGACGCGGGTGTGGAGACCCGTACCCTCTACACCGCCGACGTCACCCGCACCCTGCCCGTCGACGGCACCTTCACTCCCCTCCAGCGCAGGATCTACGACGCGGTGTACGAGGCCCAGCAGGCCGGCATCGACGCCGTGCGGCCGGGCGCGCGCTACCGGGACTTCCACGAGGCGGCGCAGCGGCGCCTGGCGGAGAAGCTGGTGGAGTGGGGCCTGCTGGAGGGACCCGCCGAGCGCGTACACCGCCTCGGCCTGCAACGCCGCTTCACGATGGCCGGCACGGGCCACATGCTGGGCCTGGACGTGCACGACTGCGCGACGGCGCGCAGGGAGGCGTACGCCGACGGGACGCTGCGGCCGGGCATGGTGCTGACCGTCGAGCCGGGCCTGTACTTCCAGCCGGACGACCTGACCGTGCCGGCGGAGTACCGGGGCATCGGCGTACGTATCGAGGACGACATCCTCGTGACCGCCGAGGGGAACGAGAGCCTGTCGGCGGCCCTGCCCCGCACCTCCACCGAGGTGGAGACGTGGATGCGGTCCCTCACGCCCCCGCGATGATCTCCACCAGCACCCGGAATCACCCCGAACCCCACACGGAGGGGACTACTCTCCCGCGTAGGCCCTCCGCAGTGCGGCGATGTCGAACTTGACCATGGAGAGCATCGCCTCGGTGGCCCGCTTCGCCTTGTCCGGATCGGCGTCGCCGACCATGTCGACGAGTTCTTCGGGAACGACCTGCCAGGACACCCCGAACCTGTCCTTGAGCCAGCCGCAGGCGACCCCCGAGCCGCCTTCGACGAGGCTGTTCCAGTAGTAGTCCAGCTCGGGCTGGTCGGCGCAGAGGATCTGGAACGAGACGGCCTCGTTGAACGTGAACTCGGGACCGCCGTTCAGCGCCACGAACCTCTGCCCGTTGGCTTCGAACTCGACGGTCATGACCTCGCCGGCCGTCCCGGGCGAGGCCTCGTTGTAGCGGGTGATCCTGCCGATCCTGGAGTCCTTGAAGATCGACACGTAGTGGTCGGCGGCCTCTTCGGCCTGCCCGTCGAACCACAGGCAGGTGGTGAATCCCTTGGCGGCCATCGGTACCTCCAGCAGGTGAGTGTGTGTACCCATGGAGACCGCCCGTCGGCCGAGAACTCATCGGCGACATGCCGGGAACGCGAAAAAGACCCCGGATCGACTGACCGGGGTCTTTTCCTGCTGGTGTCCGAGGGGGGACTTGAACCCCCACGCCCGATAAAGGGCACTAGCACCTCAAGCTAGCGCGTCTGCCATTCCGCCACCCGGACCAGGTGGTCGGCCCCGGTTTCCCGCGGCGACATGGAAAACAATACCAGGGGTTCGGTGTCGCTTTCACCTGCGTATTCCGTGGTCAGTGGCTTGCGGCGACCGCGGGCGGCGTGATCTTGGGGGTGTCGCGGGGCCGTTCTCACAGCGTGTCGCCGTGCGCTTACGCGTAGCGTTCGCGCGGTGAGTCAGGGACACGGATTCGAAGACGGCAGGCGTGGGCGTGCGTACCGCCGGCCCCGCACCCTGTCGCCGTTGCGCGAGCACCTGCGGGACACCTTCTGGTTCGCTCCGGCCCTGGGGTTGGTGTGCGTGTGCGCGCTGTGGTGGGCGGCGTCGGCGCTCGACGCGGAGATCGTCGGAGCGCTGCAGGACGAGGGGGCGTTCGACGAGGTCGGCGATCTGGTCGCGTTCGCCGAGGACGCGAAGACCATCGTCACCACGATCAGCTCGGCGATGATGACCTTCGTCGGTGTGGTCTTCAGCATCTCGCTGGTGGCGGTGCAGATGGCGAGCGGGGGGTTCACGCCCCGGGTGGTGCGGATCTTCGTCCGGAGCCGGATCACCAAGGTCACGCTCACGGTGTTCCTGGCGACGTTCCTGTTCTCGCTGCTGGTACTCACGCAGTACGACAGCACGTCGGACCCGCGACGGGTGACCACCGTGCCGCTCGCGCAGAGCGTCCTGGTCATGCTCATGGTCGTACTCAGCCTGCTGCTGTTCATCGTGTACGTGTCGTCCACGCTGCGGCTGATGCAGGTGGGGCCCGTGGTCGACCGCGTCGCGCGGGAGTCGTTCCGGGTGCTGGCCAGGCAGCCGGGCGGGGAGCTGGACCGGGAACCGCTCGGGCCCGAGAGCGGGCGGATCGCGCACCGGGGGCGGGCGGGCGTACTGCGGGACGTGAACGTCGCGCGGCTGGTCCGGGCCGCGCGGCGCGAAGGCGTGGTGCTGCGGCTGGTCCCCCGGATCGGCGACTTCGTCGTACCGGGGACGCCGGTGCTGGCCGTGCACGGTACGGCGGCGCCGCCTCGGCGGGCGCTGCGGTACACCGTGTCCGTGGGGGTGGACCGCACCTCGCACCAGGACCTCGGGTTCGGGCTGCGGCAGTTGTCCGACATCGGGTTGCGGGCGCTGTCGCCGGCCGTCAACGACCCCACGACCGCCGTGCAGTGCCTGGACCGGATCGTCCAGTTCCTCGCCGCTGTGGTGGAGATGCCGCTCGGGGCCGTGCATCATCGCGATCGCGACGGTGCGGTGCGCCTGGTGCAGGACGTGCCGGAGTGGGCCGACCTGGTGGACCTGGGGTTCACCGAGATCCGGGGGTTCGCGGCGGGCAGTCCGCAGGTCTCGCGGCGGCTGCTCGCCGGGATCGACGACTTGCTGCTGCTGGCGCCGGCGGACCGGCGGGAGCCGCTGGTCCGCCAACGCGCGCTCCTCGTCCAGGCCGTGGAGCGCACGGTGCCCGAGGCGGCCGAGCGGGCTTTCGCCCTGCTCCCCGACCACCAGGGGATCGGCTGACCGCGAGCGGGCGGCGCTACGGCATCAGGTGGTGCGCGGGGAAGCTGCCCGGGAGACGTTCGTCCCCCGGGCCTTCGGTGACGGACCGGACGAGGAGTTCGCCGCCGACGAACGCGCCGCGCCAGGACGCGCCGAAGCCCGCCGGGGCGGCCGCGGCCCGGCACATCGAGCCGGACCCGCGGCCGATCAGCCTCGGCGCGGTCTGACCACCGCCGCTCTCAGCAGTCCTTCTCGCGCAGGGAGCGCAGGTGCGCGCTGGACTTGCGGGCGAAGGCGAACGACTCGACGGGGTTGTCGTGTTCCGCCTGCCAGTGGTGGTCACGGCGCCCGCCGCGGGTCTTCGACACCGCCGAGATGAACCGCTTGTAGTCGATGTCTCCGTCCCCGACGTCCACCATCCGGTAGCCGTCGCGGGCGGACGCGTCGTGTTCGCCGTCCTTGACGTGGAACAGCGGGTAGCGGTCGGGCTGCTTCAGTACGTAGTCGAGGGGGTCGAAGGGGGCGGGGGTGCCGTCGGCGCGCTTGCCGAAGCGGAACTGGGCGGCGTACGCCCAGTAGATGTCCATCTCCAGGTAGACCAGGCCGGGGTCGGTCTCGGCGAGGAGCACGTCGTAGAGACGGACGTCGGGCCGGTCGGTCGCGAAGGAGAACTCCTCGGCGTGGTTGTGCTGGTAGAACTTCATGCCGCGCGCCCTGGCCGCCGCGCCGTAGGTGTTGAAGTCCTCGGCGGCCCGCTTCCAGCCGTCGACGGTCGCGCCGTAGCGCCAGGGGCCGGACGCGGTGCCGATGTGCTTCAGGCCGAGGGCCTGGGCGTCGTCGAGGACCTTGGTGAGGTTCTGGGCGAAGGTGTACGCGCCGGGGTCGCCGTCGGAGTAGTAGTCGACGTGGCTTCCTATGCCGCGCAGGCCGTGGTCGCGGGTGAGCTTGCGGAGCTGGGGCAGGGTGATGGCGCCGGCGGAACCCTGCGTGTAGCCGGCGTACTCGACCTCGTCGTAACCGAAGCGCTCCAGTTCGGCGAAGACCTTCGCGAAGCCGAGGGCCGAGACCTTGTCGCGCAGGGAGTAGAGCTGGATGCCGAGGCGGCCGGGGGGCAGGACGGGGCGGCCGCGGCCCGTGCTCCGCGCCGCCGCGCTGGGCGCCGCGGCTCCGAGGAGGGCCGCGGCGGTGGCCCCGGCGGCCACGCCGAGCATGCCGCGCCGGGAGAGCTTGCGGGTGAGTTCGGGGTCGGTGGTGGTCTTGCGGCTCATGGGTCGCACGCGTGGAACTCCTTCGTCAGGGCTCTTGTCAGTGCAGTCCGGCAAGCTGGAGGAGCAGGGCTTTCACATCGGTGGCCGCTGTGCGGCCGTGGACGGCGCGGGGGGTGGAGCACAGGATGAGCGGACCTTCGTCGTCGTTCTCGGGGAGGCGGCCGTGGCTGCCGCGGACAGGTGAGGGGTCGAGGGGCACGACCGCCATGCGGTAGCGCATGCCGAGCTTCTTGCGGGCGAGCGCCGTGGCCGCCTTGACGCGTACGTACGGGTCGAGGGGGTCCATGAAGAGTTCGGCCGGGTCGTAGCCGGGTTTGCGGTGGATCTCGACGAGCTGGGCGAAGTCCGGGGCCTTCGCGTCGTCGAGCCAGTAGTAGTACGTGAACCAGGCGTCGGGCTCCGCCACCGCGACCAGTTCGCCGGAGCGGGGGTGGTCGAGGCCGTGGCTCTTCTTGCCCTCGTCGTCGAGGAGTTCGGCGACGCCTTCGAGGTCCGTGAGAGCGGCGCGGGCGGCTTCGAGGTCCTCGGGGCGGCGGACGTAGACGTGTGCGAGCTGGTGGTCGGCCACGGCGAACGCCCGTGAGGTCATGGGGTCCAGGTACTCCATGCCGTCCTGGGTGTGGACCTCGACGAGGCCGGCGCGGCGCAGGGCCCGGTTGATGTCGACGGGCCGCGAGACCCGGGTGATGCCGTACTCGGAGAGCGCCACGACCGTACGGCCCTCGGCCCTCGCGTCGTCGAGCAGCGGTGCGAGGGCGGCGTCGAGGTCGGCCGCGGCGCGGTGGGAGCGGGGGTCGTCGGGGCCGTAGCGCTGGAGGTCGTAGTCGAGGTGCGGGAGGTAGCACAGGGCCAGGTCGGGGTGGCGGGTGCGCAGGATGTGGCGGGTGGCGTCGATGATCCATCGGGAGGATCCGAGGTCGGCGCCGGGGCCCCAGAAGTGGAAGAGGGGGAACGTGCCGAACCGGTCGGCGAGTTCGTCGTGGAGGGAGGGGGGCCGGGTGTAGCAGTCGGGTTCCTTGCGGCCGTCGGCGTAGTAGACGGGGCGTGGGGTGACGGTGTAGTCGGTGTCGGCGCCCATCGCGTACCACCAGCAGATGTTGGCGACGGTGTAGCCGGGGTGGGCGCGGCGAGCGGCGTCCCAGATCTTGTCGCCGGCGACCAGGCCGTTGTGCTGGCGCCACAGGAGTACTTCGCCGAGCTCGCGGAAGTACCAGCCGTTGCCGACGATGCCGTGCTCGGCGGGGGTGGTGCCGGTGAGGAAGGTCGACTGGGCGGCGCAGGTGACGGCGGGCAGGACGGTGCCGAGGGAGGCCTGGGAACCGGACCGGGCGAGCCGGCCGAGACGCGGCATGTGGGCGAGCAGCCTCGGGGTGAGGCCGACGACGTCCAGGACGAGCAGGGGCGTGGGTCCGCCGCCGGTGGTGGCGGGTGTCTCGGTCACGGCAGCTCCTTGAGTCCGAGGTCGACCAGGAGGTCGCGGGCGAGGACGAGTTCGGCGGCGATCCCCTCGGCGAGCTGGGTTCGGTTGCGCGGGCGCAGATCGGGCGGGAGCGCCTGCCAGGTGTACGTCTCGACCTCCAGGTGCCGGGTGAGCGGCGCGGGGCCGCCGACGAGGCGGGCGAGGGCGTCCTGGAGCACCGGGAGGGTGGAGGTCCTGTCTCTTATTACACATCT
>NZ_VBVX01000027.1 GCF_005981925.1 Streptomyces albidochromogenes | reverse complement strand
GCGGCGAGCCGGTGGAGGGTGGCGAGTACGTCGTCGAGCCAGCCGAGCATCATCCGCTCGTACGCGATTCCGCCGCGCAGGACGACATGCTGGAGCTCCCGGCCGGCGTCGGGCGGCCCGGGCGCCTCGGGGCCGGTGAAATCACGCCGCTCCCCTGCCAGGTAGTGCGCGAGCCGGTCGGTGTGGGCCTGGCGGTGCCGCTCGACCTCACTGATCAGCGCGGCCGGGTCGTCGAAGGCCGCGCCGCGGATCTTCACGGCGAGGTCGTGCCGGACGCTCTCGGGTTCGATCGGCTCGTTCAGCCACCCGTGGAGCGCGGCCCGGCCGGCGGCGGCGACGGAGTACTCCTTCTTGTCCGGCCGTGCCTGCTGCGGCACTTCGCGGACGTCGATCCAGCCGTCGCTCTCCATCCGCTTGAGGACGCGGTAGATCTGCTGGTGGGTGGCGTTCCAGAAGTACCCGATGGACCGCTCGAACCGCCGGGCCAGCTCGTAGCCGGAGCCCGGCTTCTCCAGCAGGGAGACGAGAATCGCGTGTTCGAGCGCCATGCCCCGATCCTTCTATGCAACTCGTTGCATAGACAAGCGGCACGGCCCGGGTGAGACGCGGCTCACCCGCCGCACGAGTGCACCGGCGCGCCGGCGGGTCCGCGCACCGCCTGGTCGCCGGAGCGGCGCCGGGGTACAAATGAGACTGTGGTCGATCGTTTCACCTCGTGCCGGGCGGGTCGGTGCGGTCACTGACCGGGAAGCGCCCGCGAAGCGTCGCCGGGCAGGTCTTCGTCCTCCAGGTGGCGGTCGTGCTGCTGCTCGCCGCCGGTGCCGTGCTGGCCCTGGTGCTCCAGTCGCGCCACGACGGCGAGCGTGAGGCCCGCAACCGGTCGATCGCGGTCGCCGAGACGTTCGGCCGCTCGCTGGGACTCCAGGAGGCGCTGAGGGCCCCGGACCCGTCCGAGATCCTCCAGCCGCTCGCGGAGGAGACGCGGGAGCGGGCGGGCGTCGACTTCATCGTGGTGATGGACACCGGCGGGATCCGCTACACGCACCCCCAGCCCGACCGGATCGGCGAACGGTTCGTCGGCACGATCGAGCCGTCCCTGGCCGGCCGGGTCCACACCGAGAGCGTGGAAGGGCCGCTCGGCCAGGAGATCCAGGCCGTCGTCCCGGTCACGGCCGACGACGGCGAGGTCGTGGCGCTGGTCTCGGCGGGTCTCACCGTGCAGAACGTCAGCGGCGTGGTCGAGCGGCAGCTCCCGGTCATCCTCGGCGTCAGCGCGGCCGCCCTGGCCGTGGCCACCGCCGGCACGGCCCTGGTCGCCAGGCGGCTGCGGCGGCAGACCCACGGGCTCGGCACCCTTGAGATGACCCGCATGTACGAACACCACGACGCGGTCCTGCACGCCGTCCGGGAAGGCGTCCTGATCACCGACGGCGACGGCCGACTGCTGCTCGCCAACGACGAGGCGAAGCGGCTGCTCGGCCTCCCGCCCGACGCGGAGGGCCGGCACGTCGGGCAGCTCCCCCATCTCGACGAGCAGATGGCCGCCCTCCTGCTGTCCGGCCGGGAGGCCACGGACGAGGTCCTCTCGGCCGGGGACCGGCTGCTGGTGGTCAACCAGCGGCCGACGAAGCCGCACGGCCAGCCGGAGGGGTCCGCCGTCACCATCCGCGACTCCACCGAGATGCGCGTCCTGACGGGCCGGGCCGACGCGGCACGCCGTCGCCTGCAACTGCTGTACGACGCGGGGGTCGGCATCGGCACCACGCTCGACGTGCGGCGGACGGCCGAGGAGCTGGCGGACGTCGCCGTACCCCGGTTCGCGGACTTCGTGACCGTCGATCTGGCGGACCAGGTGCTGCACGGCGACGAGCCGACCGGCACCGGCGCCGACCTGCGGCGTACGGCGGTCGGCGGCATCCGCGACGACCAGCCGCTCTATCCGCGCGGCAAGCTGATCGACTTCCTGCCGTCGACCCCCCAGGCGCGCGGGCTCGGCAGCGGCCAGGCCGAGCTGGTGCCCGACCTGTCCGACGCGCCGGGGTGGTACGCCCAGGACCCGCCCGTGGCGCAGAGCATCATCGACTACGGGATCCATTCCCTGATCACGGCGCCCCTCAAGGCGCGGGGCGTCGTCCTCGGACTCGTCAACTTCTGGCGCATGGAGAAGCAGGAACCCTTCGACGACGACGACCTGTCCCTGGCCGAGGAGCTGGTCGCGCGGGCCGCCGTGAGCATCGACAACGCCCGCCGCTACACCCGCGAGCACGCCGTCGCCGTGGCGCTCCAGCGCAGCCTGCTGCCGCGCGGGCTCCCCGAGCACAGCGCCGTCGAGGTGGCGCACTACTACCTGCCCGCGCAGTCCGGGGTGGGCGGTGACTGGTTCGACGTGATCCCGCTGTCGGGCAGCCGCGTCGCTCTCGTCGTGGGCGACGTGGTGGGCCACGGACTGCACGCCGCGGCCACCATGGGGCGGCTGCGCACGGCGGTCCACAACTTCTCGTCCCTCGACCTGCCGCCCGACGAACTGCTGTCCCGGCTCGACGACCTCGTGCAGCGCATCGACCACAACGGCGAGGACGGCGCGGACGCCGACGACGACGGCATGCTGGGCGCCACCTGTCTGTACGCCGTGTACGACCCGGTGACCCGGCGCTGCGTCATGGCACGGGCGGGGCACCCGCCGCCGCTGGTCGTCCACCCCGACGGGCCCGTGGAGATCTTCCAGCTGCCGACCGGGCCGCCGCTGGGGCTGGGCGGGATGCCGTTCGAGACGGCCGAGCTGGTGCTGGCCGAGGGCAGCCAGCTCGTGCTCTACACCGACGGTCTGATCGAGGACCGCACCCGGGACATCGACGAGGGGCTTGAGCTGCTGCGCTCGGCCCTGAGCCGCCATCCGGACCGGCACCCGGAGGAGAGCTGCCGGGCGATTCTGGATGTCCTGCTGCCGGCCCGTCCGCGCGACGACGTGGCTCTGCTCGTCGCCCGTACCCGGACACTCGGCCCGGACCGTGTCGCCGAGTGGGACGTGCCGTTCGAGCCGAGCGCGGTCGCCGCGATGCGAGCCGTCGCCGCGAAGAAGCTGGCCGAATGGGATCTGTCGGCTCTCGCGTTCGGTACGGAGCTGATCCTCAGCGAGCTGATCACCAACGCCATCCGCTACGGCTCCGCCCCGGTCCGGATGCGACTGCTGCGTGACCGCACCCTGACCTGCGAGGTGTCCGACGCGAGCAGCACCTCACCCCATCTGCGGTACGCGGCCACCACGGACGAGGGCGGACGAGGACTGTTCCTCGTGGCGCAGCTGAGCCAGCGGTGGGGCACCCGGTACACGTCGGCGGGCAAGGTCATCTGGGCCGAGCAGGCGCTGCCGGGCGACTCGGGAGAGCCGGAGCAGGAGTTCCTCGGGTTCTTCGACATCGACGAGATCGACATCGACACCGTCTGAGGCTCAGGTCCGCCGGGTGCGGGCCAGGAGCACCGCCACGTCGTCCAGCGCCGGGCGGGGCAGCAACTGTTCGAGGACGCTGTCGCACAGTTCCTCCAGCGGCCGGTCGCGGCGGGCGAGTGCCTGCGCGAGCTTGCCCATGCCCTCGTCGAGGTCACGGTCCCGCGCCTCGATGAGGCCGTCGGTGTAGAGCACCAGCAGGCTGCCCGGCGGCAGCGCCACCCGCTGGGTCCGGAAGTCCCGTCCGCCGGTGCCCAGCGGCACGCCCGGCGAGCCGCCGAGGAACGCGAGGTCCCCGCCGGCCGTCGCCACCGCCGGCGGGGGGTGGCCCGCCCTGGCGATCACGCACTCCCCGGCCACCGGGTCGTGGACGGCGTACACGCAGGTCGCCATCTCGTCCTCCCCCACGTCGGCCACCACGGCGTCGAGGGAGCGGAGCATCTCGGCGGGGGCGATGCCGTGCCGGGCGAGGGTGCGCACGGCCGTGCGCAGCTGTCCCATGACCGCCGCCGCGTGGATCCCGTGGCCCATCACGTCCCCGATCACCAGGCCGGTCCTCCCGTCCGGCAGCGCGATGACGTCGAACCAGTCGCCGCCGACGGCGTGGTCGCTGGCGGGCAGGTAGCGCCCGGTGAGTTCGAGGCCGGTGACGTCGGGCAGCGCGCTGTTCGTCAGGCTCTGCCGCAATGTGAGGGCCGCCGCCCGCTGGCTGGTGTACATGCGCGCGTTGTCGATGTTCAGCGCGGCGCGGGCGACCAGCTCGTCGAGGAGGACGCAGTCCTGTTCGTCGAACGGGTCGCGGCTGCGAACGCGCGTGACGACGACCGCGCCGAGCACCCGGCCGCGGGCGACGAGGGGGATCAGCCGCGCGGAGCCGAGGGTCATGAGGTAGGCGCGCAGGCTGTCGGCCCGGGGGTCGGTGATCAGCGCCGGCACGTCGGACTGGTAGAGGTTCATCGGCCGGCCGTCGGCGATGACGCGCTCGTACAGCGAGCCGAGCGGAATGCGGGAGGTGGTGCCGGGCACCAGGGTCGCCGTGGGCGCGGACGGATCGGGGAATGCCGCCGCCATCCGGCGCACCACGCCGCGGGTGGACGCGGCGGCCTCGTCCGGTTCGAGGACCTCTTCCAGCAGTTGTACGTCGGCCGAGTCGGCGAACCGGGGCACCAGCAGTTGCACGATCTCCTCGGAGGTCTGCCGCAGGTCCAGCGTGGTGCCGACCCGGGTGCCGGCCTCGGCGAGCAGGGCGAAGCGGTGGCGGGCCCGTTCGGCCTCGATCTGCGCCTGCTGGCCCTCGGTGATGTCGATCAGGGAGGCGATCAGACCCAGCCGGCGGCCGGCGTTGTCGAGCAGTGGTGCGTACGAACAGGACCAGGTGCGTTCGCGGTCGGGGTCGGCGGGGGTACGGCCGGTCCTGCGGGCGTCGACGACGGGGGTGCCCCGGTCCAGGACCTGCCGCATCATCGCCTCCAGCGCCGTGGCGTTGACCCCGGGCACGACCTCGGTGAGCCGCTTGCCCAGGTGCTCGTCGGCGCGGACGCCGTTCATCCGGGCGAGGGCGTCGTTGACCCGCAGGAACCGCAGGTCGGGGCCGAGCGTGGCCAGGCCGATGGGCGACTGGGTGAAGAGGCTTTCCAGGGCCGCCAGGGAGTCCCGCATGTGCAGGACCTCGGAGGTCTCGACGGCGATCAGCAGGGTGCCGGGCCGCCCCCGCGGATCGGTGGCGGGGACGATCCACATCTCCATCGTCACGTCGTGGCCGTCGCGGTGGCGCACCGGCAGGGTGCCGACCACGGTCTCGCCCGCCTGGACGCGCCGCGTCAGCCGATCGGCCAGTTCGCGGTTGGCGTCGGGCACCAGCAGGGCCGCCGCGGACCGGCCGAGGACGTCCTCGGGCTGGTGGCCGAGCAGGTCCCGCGCGGCGAGCGACCACTCCACGATCCGCCCGTCGACGTCCTCGCGCCACAGGGCGATCGGCAGCAGCTCACGGAGCACGCCCGCGTACCCGACAACCCCCGGGGGCTGTCCCGGCACATCGCCCGACGACTGGTGTGTGTCCAACGCATCGACCTAACCCCGGGAGGGCGCATTTCTCCTCAAACACCTTATCCGAGGCATCGCCTCGGAGCCCTTCGCCGCCCTGCCGTCGCCGGTTTTCGACCCGTCGGCGCGGCGCCCGGTTATCGTCGGTCGCCAGGTTCCCGGCTGCCGCACAGCAAGGAGTACGACGCGTGTCCTCTCTCTTTCCGGCCCTGGCCGCGGGCTCGAACCGGCAGGCGCTGCGCTTCGGCGACCGGTCGCTGACCCACGCCGAGCTGGCCGAGGCCGCCGGTGTGACGGCCGGCCGGCTCCGGGGGGCGGAGCGGGTCGCCGTCTGGGCCACGGCGACCCTGGAGACCGCCGTCGGCGTGGTCGGCGCGCTCCTCGCCGGCGTGCCGGCCGTACCTCTCAACCCGAAGACCGGTGCGCGCGAGCTGGCGCACATCGTCTCGGACAGCGCGCCGTCACGGGTGCTGGCCGCTCCGGGAGACCGGCTCCCGCCGGCACTCGACGCCCTGGAGCGCGTCGACGTCGACGTACGCGCGACGGGCGGCGCGCCGCTTCCGCCCGAGCCGCCCGCCGAGGCCCCCGCGCTCATCGTGTACACCTCCGGCACCACCGGGCCCCCGAAGGGCGCCGTCCTGCCGCGCCGGGCGATCACTGCCACCCTCGACGCGCTCGCCGACGCCTGGCGGTGGACCGGGGACGACGTACTGGTCCACGCGCTGCCCCTGTTCCACGTGCACGGTCTGATCCTGGGCGTCCTCGGGCCGCTGCGGCGCGGCGGCGCCGTCCACCACCTCGGCCGGTTCGAAACGGACGCCCTGGCCCGTGAACTGGCCGCCCACGGGACGATGTTCTTCGGCGTCCCGACCATGTACCACCGCATCGCCGAAGCGCTGCCGGGCGACCCGGCGCTCGCCGGGGCGCTGTCCGGTGCGCGTCTGCTGGTGTCCGGGTCGGCCGCGCTGCCCGTGCGCGACCACGAGCGGATCGCCGCCGCGACCGGGCGGCGCGTCGTCGAGCGGTACGGCATGACGGAGACCCTGATGAACACGAGCGTCCGCGTCGACGGCGATCCCAGGCCGGGCACGGTCGGTGTGCCGCTCGACGGTGTGGAGCTGCGTCTCGTCGAGGAGTCGGGCGAGGAGATCACGGCGTACGACGGCGAGAGCGTCGGCGAGATCCAGGTGCGGGGGCCGAACCTGTTCACCGCGTACCTGAACCGGCCGGACGCGACGGCAGCGGCCTTCGACGGCGAGTGGTTCCGGACCGGCGACATGGCGACACGCGACCCGGACGGTCAGGTGCGGATCGTCGGCCGCAAGGCCACCGACCTCATCAAGAGCGGCGGTTACAAGATCGGCGCCGGGGAGATCGAGAACGCGCTCCTCGACCATCCGGGCGTGCGGGAGGCGGCGGTCACCGGGGAGCCGGACCCGGATCTCGGTGAGCGGATCGTCGCCTGGATCGTCCCTTCGGACAGGCACAACCCGCCCACCGCCGACGCGTTGGCCGGGCACGTGGCGCGTCAGCTTGCGCCGCACAAGCGGCCCCGCGAGGTCCGCCTGCTGGACACGCTGCCGCGCAACGACATGGGGAAGATCATGAAGCGGGCGCTGCGGCATGGCTGACACCTGGACGGCCCGCGAGGCGATCGCCGCGGTCGTGGACGGGGCGGACTTCACCGAACTGGCCGACGCGGCGGGCCCGGAGCGGCTTGCGGGCGTCGACGGCCCGATCGGGTGGCCGGGGTACGGACAGTCCCTGGCCCGCGCCGGGGAACGCACCGGCGAGCGGGAGTCGGTCGTCTGCGGGACCGGCTCGATCGGCGGCGCGCGAGCGGTCGTCGTGTCCTTCGAGTTCGGGTTCCTCGGCGGTTCCCTCGGCGAACGCACGGGTGAGCGCCTGGAGGCCGCGTACACCGCGGCCCGCGAGCGGCGCCTCCCGCTGGTCTCCCTGATCGCCACCGGCGGCAGCCGGATGCAGGAGGGCATGCGGGCCCTGGTCCAACTCCAGCGCGTGGCCCGCCAGTCCGCGCTGCTGCGCGCGTCCGGGGTGCCGCAGGTCGCCGTCCTGCGCGACCCCGCCACCGGAGGCGGATGGGCGACGCTCGGCGCCGGGGCGGACGTGATCCTGGCCCTGCCCGGGGCGCAGGTCGGCTTCGCCGGGTCGCGGGTCCGGCCGCCGGACGCCGACCCGGCGGCGTACACCGCCGAAGGGCAGCTCGCCGCCGGGCAGATCGACGCGGTCGTACGCCGTGAGGACCTGCGGGAGGCCCTGGCGCGGTGGCTCGGCCACCTGGGCGCGCCGCCCTGGGAAGGGCGGCCCGAGCCCCCCGGCCCGCTCGGCGCGCGCCCGACGGGGGAGCCGCCCGCCCGCACCGGCTGGGAGGCGGTCGTACGGGCCCGCTCCCCCAGGCGGCCGCGCGCCGACGCGTACCTCGCTGCGTACTTCGACCGGGTCCAGGAGATCAGCGGTGACCGCTGCGGGGGCACGGACCCGGGCATGCGCTGCGGATTCGGGCTGCGGCAGGGCCGGGCCGTCGCGTACGCCGCCCAGTGCGGCACCGCGACGCTCCCCGCCGGCTTCCGCACCGCCGCCCGTCTGGTGCGCCTCGCCGACCGGCTGGGCATTCCGGTGCTGACCCTCGTCGACACACCGGGCGCGGCCAACGACGCCGAGGCCGAGCGGGCGGGCGCGGGCGCCGCCATCGCGGAGCTGTTCGACGCCATGGCCACCGCGCGCGTGCCGCTCACCACGCTCCTGATCGGCGAGGGCGGGTCGGGCGGCGCGCTCGCGCTGGCCGCACCCGGCAACCTCTGGGCCGCTCCCGACAGCTACTTCTCGGTCATCGCCCCGGAGGCGGCCGCCGCCATCCTCAAGCGCGCCCCCGGGCAGGTGCCGCGGACCGCCGATCTGCTGCGGCTGCGACCGCACGACCTGGTGGAGCTGGGCATCGCCCGGGGGGTGGTGGGCTGAGCGGGCGTGGTCCGCCTGGGCCGGTGCGGCCCCTCACCGCGCGGTGTCCGCTTCGGCGGGCCGTTCCCCGTCCGGGCGGCCGGCGGCGGCGAGGGCGATGTTGCGGGCCATGCCTCCGAAGACGACGGCGTGGAACGGCGAGACGCTCCACCAGTAGGCGTGCCCGAGCAGGCCGTGGGGGTGGAACAGGGCCCGCTGCCGGTAGCGGGTGCGCCCGGCCTCGTCCTGCTCGGCGTACATCTCCAGCCAGGCGAGGCCCGGAAGCCGCATCTCCGCCCGCAGCCGGAGCAGCCTGCCGCGGTCGATCTCCTCGACCCGCCAGAAGTCCAGCGAGTCGCCCACCCGCAGCCGGTGGGCGTCGCGCCGGCCGCGCCTGAGCCCCACACCGCCGACCAGGCGGTCCGCCCAGCCGCGCACGGCCCACGCGAGGGGGAACGAATACCAGCCGTTCTCACCGCCGACCCCCTCGATCACCGTCCACAGGGCCTGCGGGGAGGCGTCGACGGTCCGCTCCCGCCGGTCGGTGTAGAGGCTGCCGCCGGCCCAGTCGGGGTCGGTGGGCAGCGGGTCACTGGGCGCGCCGGGCACCGACGCGGAGGACCAGCGGGTGGTGACCCGGGTCTCGCGCACCCGCTGGAGTGCCAGGGCGAGGGCCTGGTCGACGCCGATCGGGGAGCCCGGCGGGTCGGGGACGTACGCGGCGATGTCGTGCTCGTCGCACACGACCTCGTGGCGCAGCGACTCGGCCAGCGGGCGGGCGATCTGCCGGGGCACCGGGGTGACCAGGCCGACCCAGTGGCTGGACAGTCCGGGCGTCAGGACGGGCACGGGGACGATGAGCCGCCGGGGCAGCCCGGCGGCGGCGGCGTACCCGCGCATCATGTCGCGGTACGTGACGACGTCCGCGCCGCCGATGTCGAACGCGCGGTTCACCTCGGGGGGCATGAGCGCGCTGCCGACGAGGTAGCGCAGGACGTCCCGGACGGCGATGGGCTGGATGCGGGTGCGCACCCAGCTGGGCGTGACCATCACAGGCAGGCGTTCCGTGAGGTAGCGGAGCATCTCGAAGGAGGCCGAACCGGAGCCGATGATGACCGCCGCGCGCAGTACGGTCGTCGGGACGCCGGAGCGCAGCAGGATCGCGCCCACCTCGGCGCGCGAGCGCAGATGCGGCGACAGTTCACGTGCCGGCACGTTCCGGGGGGTCAGGCCGCCGAGGTAGACGACGCGGCGGACGCCGGCGGCGCGGGCCTGCTCGCCGAAGATCTCGGCGGCGCGGCGGTCGGTCCGCTCGAAGCCGGCACCGGTGCCGAGGGCGTGCACCAGGTAGTACGCGACGTCGATGTCCCGCATCGACGCGCGGACCGACTCCTCGTCGGTGACGTCGCCGCGCACCACCTCGACGCGGTCGGCCCAGGGGTGGTCGCGCAGTTTCTGCGGGGTACGGGCCAGACAGCGCACCTGGTGCCCGGCGGCCAGCAGTTCGGGGACGAGCCGGCCGCCGATGTATCCGGTGGCGCCGGTGACCAGGCACCGCAGGTGCGGCGATCCGTCCTTGTGCGTCATGGGCGCGCCTCCGTCGTGACCGGCGGCCGCTGCCCGGCGCCGCCGGTTCGCCGCCGTTCCCCTGCCGCTCTCCCCCACTCAACCTCTTCCCCGCGGGGACGGCACATGGATGCGGCAAGTGGGCCTCGGCGGCCGAGTGGGCGCCGCGGGCGAACCGCCCGTCACCGGCGGGCCGCCCTTGCCCCCGACGGAGTCGTGCGTCGCGGAGCGCGGTATCGGCACGCCCGCGCCGCCCCTACAGTGCGACGACGCGCCGCCCCAGTCGGGGCGGCGCGTCGCGGTGCTTCACCGTTCGCCACGGGCCGGGGGCCCGGGCGCTGTCGTGCGGCATGTGCCGCTACGTCGCTTGCGTACGCGGCTGGGCGGTGCGGGTCGCCGGCGTCGCTCAGTACGCGGAGTCGACGTTGTCGATCGAGCCGTACCGGTCGGCGGCGTAGTTGGCGGCCGCGGTGATGTTGGCGACCGGGTCGGTCAGTTCCTTCGGCGTGCCCTCGACGTGGTAGGCGTCGAAGGTGGGCTGGATCACCTGGAGGAGACCCTTGGAAGGCGTGCCGTTCTGCGCGTTGATGTCCCAGTCGTTGGCCGCGTCGGGGTCGCCGCCGGACTCGCGCATGATGTTGCGGTGCAGGCCCTCGTAGCTGCCCGGAATGCCCTCGTCCTTCATGATGGCCAGGGCCTCGCGGATCCAGCCGTCCAGGTTGTCCGGGTACGAAGCCGCCTTCTTGGCCTTCGCCGCCTTGTCGGCCTTCTCAGCCTTCTCAGCCTTCTCAGCCTTCGCGGCCTTCGCTGCCTTCGCGGCCTTCTCGGCCTTCAGCGCCTGCGCCGCGATGGCGTCGGCCTGCGCGAAGACGCCGGCCGCCGATACCTTCGCCGACGCGGCCACGCTCTGCGGTGCCGGGGCGGCGGCGTGCGCGGGGGACGGGGCGACGGACAGAGCCACCGCTGCGGCTCCGGCGGCGCACAGCGCCGAGACGGAGAACTTGCGGATCCGGACGGTACGGGCGGCGGGGTTCAGCGACTGAGCGGGCATACGGAAGGAACTCCATTCGGAGGCAACAGGGACGGCCACGGAGACCGGCGAGGCACAGCGGAGCTGGCTACGAGGTCTGCGACGGCCGGAGCGAGCGGTGCCCGGCCGGTCGGGAGCGGTGAACTCCCCGGGCTGCATCCATGGTTAGCGGCCGGTTCGCGCCCCGGCAATGACCCGCCGTACTGCCCGACTACGTAGAAAAGGGCGCCGGGAGCCGGACGGCGCCCGCCCTGAGCGGTGAGAACGCGCACCGGCTCCTCCTACCGGCCTTCGTATGTGATCTGGCGCCTATGGGCCGACTCACAGCCGAGGGGGCCGCGGGAGGGGCGGGAAGTGACGGCGGCCACGCGTCCTCGTGGCCGCCGCGCCTACAACGGGGCGCCGCTGGGCAACTTCGACTCATGCACCGATCAGCGGGCAGCACCGCCCAGGTCACAGGCGGGAGCGATGCGGCGTGAAGAGGTTCTTCGGGCGGGTACGGATGCACGAGCCCGCGGTCTCGGAGGCGGAGCGCGAGCTCTTCGGGGGCCCTTTGCGGTACGACATGGGCTGGTCCGAGCACGAGCGGGCGCAGCTCGACCTGACGATGCCGACGGCCCTGCGGGCCATGCCGCGGCTGGTCGGCGGGACCCTGCGCCGGGCCTGGCGGGCGGACCGGCCGTCGCTGCTGGGCGTGGGGCTGAGCGAGATCGGGCAGGGCGTCGCGGCGGCGGTGACCCTGCTGGCGGTCAACGCGGTGATGCACGCCCTGCTCGGCTCCGGCGCCCCGGCCGACCGGTTGCGTGCCGCCCTGCCGGGCCTGGTGGTCGTGGCGGTGGTCGCCGTGGTCAACGCCGGCCTGGCGGGCTGGTCGACCTCCAGGGCCGGGCGCCTGGAACCGCTGGTGGAGCGACTGGCCACCACCGAGTACCTGGCCGCGGCCACGGCGGTGGAGCTGGAAGCCATCGAGGACCCGGATTTCCGCCGGCTGATCGATGTGGCGCAGTACGGGGCGGCCTCCGCCCGGCGGATGATCGGCGCCTGCGTCGCCGCGCTCAACGGCACGATCGCGCTGATCGCCACGGCGGGCATCCTCACGGTCCTCGACCCCGTGCTGCTGCCGATGCTGCTGCTGATCGCCGCCCCGCGCGGCTGGGGCGCGATGCGGGTGGCGCAGGAGCGGTACGTGTCCGTGATGACCTGGGTCGAGCACATGCGGGCCAGCCGTCTGATCGCCGGCCTGCTCACCGAGCGCACCGCCGCACAGGAAGTGCGCATCCACGCGGTCGGCCCTTTCCTCCTCGACCGCTACCGCGACATGGCCGAGAGCGCCGAGACCGAGCAGAAGCGGCTCGCCAACGGCAAGGCGGTCACCGAACTGGTGGCCGCCGCGCTCTCCGGCGTCGCCATGGCCGGCACGTACGCGGTGATGGGCTGGCTGATCGTGACCGGGCGGATGGACCTCGCGGTCGCCGGCACGGCGGTGATCGCCGTACGGTCGGGCTCGGCGAGCCTCGGGGCGCTGGTGATGAACGTCAACGAACTGCACGAGGAGTCGCTGTACGTGCAGGACCACGACCGGTTCCTCCGCGAGGCGGCCGGGCGCGCCGTCCCCCAGGGGGGAGCGGGCGTGCCGGTGCGGATGGACGGCGTGACGCTGCACAAGGTCGGCTACCGGTACCCCGACCGGGACGAGCCGGCGCTGGACGAGGTGTCCCTCTCCGTACCGATGGGGTCCGTGATCGCGGTGGTCGGCGAGAACGGCTCCGGCAAGAGCACACTGATGAAGGTCCTCGCCGGGCTGCTGCTGCCGCAGAGCGGCGAGGTGCGCTGGGGCGGCGTGGAGCTGGGCGACCTGGACCGCGCCCAGCTCTTCGAACGGGTCTCCCTGCTCACGCAGGACTTCCAGCGCTGGCCGGTGACCGCGGCGATGAACGTCCGGATCGGGCGGCCCCACCGCGCCGCCACCCCCGAGGACCTGGAGCCCTCGGTCGTCTATGCGGGAGCGGCACCGCTCGTCGCGAGGCTCCCCCAGGGGCTGCGGACCCTGCTGGCCCGGGTGTTCCGCGGCGCGTCGGAGATCAGCGGCGGGGAGTGGCAGAAGATCGGCCTGGCCCGTACCCACTGGCGCACCGGCACGTGTCCGCACGACAGCGTGCTGATCGTCGACGAGCCGACCTCCGCACTCGACCCCGAGGCGGAGATCGAGGCGTTCGAGCGCATCCGCCGCCTGGCCGGCCCGGATCGGGCCGTCGTCCTGGTCACCCACCGGATGTCCGGCGTGCGCCACGCCGACACCATCTACGTCCTGCACGGGGGCCGGCTGGCTGAGCACGGCAGCCACGACGAGCTGATCGCGGCCGGCGGCCGTTACGCGGCGATGTTCCGCACCCAGGCCGCCCAGTACGCCCCGTACGCGCCGACGGAGAAGTCCGTGCCGGTCCCCCGCCCCGGCACCCCCGCGCCCTGAAGGGCGGTCACGCTGACGAGGGGTCAGGCGGCGTGGGGGTCGAAGGGGATGCCGGACGGCTTGGCCTTCTCCAGGTGCGAGCCGAAGCTGCCGTCCTTGAGGCCGAAGACGGCGCTGCCGAAGTCGGCCCGGACGAGCTTGTCGCGGACTCCGGCGGGGTAGCCGTTCCACCCGACCAGCCGGGGGAACTGCCACCCGCGGTAGTGGTTCTCCGGGGGCTCGTCGTTGGAGTTCGCGGGCCGGAAGCAGTGGGTGCTCAGGCCGTCCTTGTGGTAGACGACCTTGGGGTGCGTCCCGTCCCAGCGGATCCGGTCGCGGCCGTGGACGTTGAACCTGCCGTGGGCGGAGGTGGAGACGTACTGGGCCTGGTTGTCCCGCACCCACACCACGACGTGCTCCCAGTCGTGGCGGTGCCCGCCGAGGCCGCTGCCCGCCACGGCCTGGTCCTTCTCGAAGTAGAGCCCGTACATGATCGCGCACCAGCCGTTGTTGCACTTGGACCGCGCGTATCCGTTGGTGTTGTCGAGGTCCCAGGAGTCGCGGCACTGGCCGTTGAGGGCGCCGGAGGGGTTCAGGCCGCCGTTCACCGTGCCGTCGGGGCCTATCGCGGGGGTCGGGTAGCAGCCGTCCGTGTCGTAGTCGAAGGCGGGCTGGAACGTCTGCTCCAGTCCGTCCGCGCCCGCCGGCAGCGCCGGGGGCGGGGCGGCGAGGGCGCTGCCCGGAAAGGCGATGACCAGCGCCACGGCGCCGGCCAGGACGATCGGGGCCCTGCGCATCCACGAACTCGACTTCACTGCGTCCTCCTGACGGCCGCGACGTCCAGCGCGCGGCCAGATTGGCATGCCCATTGCAAGGCTTACCGAACCGCGTTGCGCGGCACGTGTCGAGGGATGTCGCGGTGATGAAGAGTCAGTCAACGGGTGATACGGGCCCGGTGGGGGATGAGCCGGCCCGGGCAGCGGGCCTGCCGCGTACGACGCCGAGCCCGACCCGGTCGAGATACACGCCCGCCCGGCTCGTCCCGCGCGGCTCGGGAGAACCACCGGTGCCCCTGCCGGGCGGCGGCCTTCCCACCGGATCGACGAGGCCGCGCCCGCCGCCGGGATGCTCGCTGAGCGGAAGTGGCGTCCCGGAAATACGATGGAGCGTGCCGCCGCGCGCGGTTTCACGGCAGTGGTTCGCGCATGAGCCCATGAATCTCGGAGCGGTCCATGACCCGGCGTCGTCCCACGAGCGCCGACGACCTGCTGACCCGGCTCGGGCGGCTCACGGAGCAGGTTCGTACCGGCACAGAGCTGCAACAGGCGCGGGTCGAACTGGCCGAGGCGCTTCAGCGCGAGATGCTGCCGGCGGAACTGCCCTCCGTGCCCGGGCTGCGGGTCGCGGCCCGGTACTCGCCCGCGCGGCACGGCCTGGACATCGGCGGCGACTGGTACGACGCGTTCCCGCTCCCCGACGGTTCGCTGGCGTTCTGCATCGGTGACGTACAGGGCCATGACGTGGAAGCGGCCGCTTTCATGGGCCAGGTCCGGATCGGCCTGCGCGCGGTGGCCGTGTCCGCAGCCGATCCCGGGGAGGTGCTGCGGCGGGCGAACGAGCTGCTGCTGTCGGTGGACAGCAGCCTCTTCGCGACCTGTACGTTCCTGCGCTTCGACCCGGCCACCCAGGAGCTGGAGAGCGCCCGCGCCGGTCATGTGCCCCTCGTCTGGGCCTCGGCCGACGGCCGGTGCGGGATCGCCGAGGACGAGGGCGGACTGCCGCTCGGGCTGATGCTCGGCGAGGAGTACCCGGTCGCCCGGCGCCGGATGACCCAACCGGGGTCCTTCGTGCTGGTCACCGACGGGGTGGTCGAGGGGCCGTCGTTCCCGATAGAGGCCGGTCTGGAGCAGGTGGCCGCCCTGGTCTCCGCCGGGTGCTGCGGCGATCCCGACGTGCTGGCCGCCCAGGTGATGAAGGTGGCGGACTCCACCGGCCACGCGGACGACGCCGCGGTGCTCGTCCTGGCCTACGACGGACCACCGCCGGCGGAGCGGCCCGGGTGAGGCGGGCGCCCCGGCGGGGCGTGTCACGGCCGCGATCACGGCCACGTGCGTTGTCTGATGGCTGGTGTGATGCGCCCCGAGGAGATCCGACGCGTGTCCGGAGTCGTCCTTCGGATTCTCGGCGTGGCCGCGGCCTACTTCGCGGCCGGGCAGATCGGTCTCCTGGAGCAGGTGACCGTCGAGGGTTCCGTCGTCACGCCGCTGTGGCCGCCCACCGGGATCGCCCTCAGCTGCCTGCTCCACATGGGGCTGCGGATCTGGCCGGGGATCGCGCTGGGCACCCTTCTCGTGATGCTGTCGCTCACCTCGTTCCGTCCCGCCGAGATCGCCATCATGGCGGGCAACACGCTGGCTCCGGTGTGCGCGTACCTGATGCTGCGCCGCGTGGGCTACCACGCCGAGCTGAACCGGCTGCGGGACGGGGTGGCGCTGGTCTTCCTGGGCGCGCTGGGCGGGATGCTGATCAGCGCCACCGTGGGCTGCGGCACGCTGGTCCTCACCCGCAATCTGCCGCTCGGCGATTTCTGGCCGGTGTGGGCGGCGTGGTGGGCGGGGGACGCCATGGGCGTGCTCGTGGTGACGCCGCTGCTGGTGGTGCTCCGGCGGATCCGGCTGCCGCGCGACGCGTCCCGGTGGGCGGAGGCCGCGGCGCTGGCGGTGACCGCCGCGGTGGTCGTTCCGCTGGCCACCCGGAGCGAGATGTCCCTGCTCTTCCTCGCCTTCCCGCTCCTCATCTGGGCGGCCCTGCGCTTCCGCCTGGCGGGGAGCGCGCCGTGCGCGATGTTCGTGTCCGTACTGGCGATCTCGGCGGCGATCGACCGTGTGGGACCGTTCGCCGACCACAGCCTCTTCGAGGTCATGCTCACCCTCCAGGCCCTCAACGGTTCGGTGGCGCTGACCGGGCTGCTGTTGGCGGCGATCATCACCGAGCAGCAGAACGTCCGCACGAAGATCGAGCTGGCCTGCCACGAACTGGCCGAAGTGGTGGAGCGCCTCGCTCCGGGGGAGGCCGCGCACCGGCTGGGGCCCGGCCTGGGCGAGAGCAGCCGCGCGGCGGACTGACCGCGCCAGCTTCGTGGAATGTTCAACCACTGCGCGCTGTTGGGCATGTCGCACGGCCCCGGGCCCCCGGGGCGCCGACAGGAGGGTCCCGATGACCGCGACCGCACGGACGAATCCGAACGACGTCTACTACAGCCACGGCACCGCCGCCGAACGCTGGGCGCGGGCGCAACTCTTCTTCGAGGCCAAGGAGTACGACAAGGCCGCGCGCGTCCTCACCGGCCTGGTCGAAGAGGTCCCCGAGCAGCTCTCGCCCCGCCTGCTGCTCGCCCGCTCGTACTACCACTCCGCCCAGCTGGGCAAAGCGGAGACCGAGCTGCGCTCCATCGTGGAGCGCAGCCCGGTCGAGTACTACGCCCAGCTGATGCTGGGCCGCACCTTGGAGCGGCAGGGCCGGGGCAGCGAGGCGGCGCCGCATCTGCGGCTGGCCGCCGCGCTGTCCGGCGACTTCCCCGGTTAGCCGCGGCGGGCGCGGACCTCCCGGGCTAGACGAGCACGGGAACCGCGACGGGGACAGGGGACGCGGCGGACGGAGCCGGGGCGGGCGCGGGAGCCGGCTCCGGCTGCCCCTTGGCATCGCCCACGCCCGGAACGGGCGGGCACGGCACCAGGGGGCTGTGGTGCGCGTCCGCGACGCGCCGGGTGAACCAGACGACCTTGCCGTCGGGGGTGCCGCAGGTCCCCCAGCTGTCGCACAGCCGGGCCACGGCGGCGAGTCCGCCTCCGCCGGCGGAGGCGAGGCGTGGCATCGGGGGGCCGTTGTCGGCCACCGAGACCGTGAGATGCCTGCCGGTCCAGCGCAGTTCGACCACACACCGGTTGTCGTCGCCGACATGGCGGTGGACATTGGTCAGAAGTTCCTCGACACCCCTGCACACCGGCTGGATGTGCAGCTCGAGATTCCAGTGCCGCAGGTGAGCGGCAACGATGCGCCGGATCTGCGAGACGCGCTCCGCCGATACGTGCAGTTCGACCGCGTAATTCCGGCCGCTGGGAAGTGTCATGGCCGTGGCTCCTTACCGCGAGGCCCACATGCTTCACCTCGTTGCAGCAACGATCCCCGAACACGAAGAGTGAGCGATAGTCACCAGTGGGTCAGGCACATCGTCACCCCCGGACGAGCGAACCGCAACCGGTGCGGCTCAAGGCCCGGGCGTCCCGCCGGGTCCGTATGCCGTACAGCGGTTACGCCGACTGCCCGGGGCCGCCGACTTGCGCGGCGGTGACGGATGGGGTTGGTTCGAAGAGGGTGTGGACGTGGTTTCTGTCTCCCCTGGGGTTGGGGGTGAACCACCGTGCTGTTCACCGATCGCGCCGACGCGGGACAACGGCTGGCCGTGGCCCTGCGACACCTGGAAGCCGACGATCCCGTCGTACTGGGCCTGCCGCGCGGCGGAGTTCCGGTGGCCTACGAAGTGGCCAGAACGCTCGGCGCCCCCCTCGACGTGGTCGTCGTACGCAAACTGGGCGTCCCCTACCACCGCGAGCTGGGGTTCGGCGCCATCGGCGAGGGCGGGGCGCGGGTCATCAGCGACGACATCGTCCGCCGCAGCGGGGTGGGCCCGGACGAGGCCGCTGCGGTCGAACGCACCGAGAAGGCCGAGCTGGACCGGCGGGCGCGGCGGTTCCGGGGCGACCGGCCCCGGCTGGCGCTGCGCGGGCGGACCGCCGTCGTGGTCGACGACGGGATCGCGACCGGCGCCACGGCGGCCGCCGCGTGCGAGGTCGTACGGGCGCAGGGCGCGGCCCGCGTGGTGCTCGCGGTCCCGGTGGCCGCGCCCGACGCCGTGGCGCGGCTGAGCGGTCAGGCGGACGACGTCGTGTGCCTGTCCGTTCCGGCCATGTTCCGTGCGGTCGGCGAGTGGTACGAGAACTTCACCCAGACCTCCGACGAGGAGGTCGTCGCGCTGCTGGCCCGGGCCGCCGGCCCGACGGCCACCCGGCGCCGGGCCGGGGAGGCGGCCGAAGAGGTGGAGGTGGACGCCGACGGCGTCCGGCTCGCCGGGGACCTCGCCCTGCCCGAGGGCGCCGGCGGGGTCGTCATGTTCGCCCACGGCTCCGGCAGCGGCCGCCGCAGTCCGCGCAACAGGCAGGTGGCGACGGCCCTCAACCGGGCCGGCTTCGGCACGCTGCTCCTCGATCTGCTCACCCCCGCCGAGGAGGCCCACCGGGCGAACGTCTTCGACATCGACACCCTCGCCGGACGGCTCGCGGACACCACCCGCTGGCTGCGGACCCGTACATCCGCGCCCCTCGGCTACTTCGGGGCGAGCACCGGGGCCGCGGCGGCGCTGCGGGCCGCCGCGGCCGCCGCCACGTCCGGCAGCGCGGAGATCGGGGCCGTCGTCTCGCGCGGCGGCCGGCCCGACCTGGCCCGGCCGCGGCTCGGCGACGTACGCGCGCCGACGCTGCTCATCGTGGGCGGCCGGGACACCCTGGTGCTGGATCTCAACCGGCGGGCCCAGGCGGAGTTGCGCTGCGAGAACCGCCTCGACGTGGTCCCCGGCGCCACGCACCTCTTCGAGGAACCGGGCGCGCTGGAGCAGGTCGCCGGGCTCGCCGGGGACTGGTTCGCCACCCACCTGGGCCCGCGCACCGGCTGACGGAGCCCCTGGAACCGGTACGGCGCCCGCCCATCCGCCTCGCGGCCGAGCCGAGGTGCGCGTGGAGGCCGACGGGGCGGCCGCGGCGCAGGATGGTCTCGATCAGGTGAACTCCGCTCGCCCGCACGCCGATCCGTACCCGGCCCCCGGCCGGTACCGGCGCGGGGCCTCCTCGGAGCGCGGGTTCCGGGCGGGGCCAAAACCGTGCGGCCGTATCGTGTGCATGTCATACGCTCCTGAATCCGTTCACCGGCGGGGCAGTTGCGCCGGGGCAGGGATCACCGTGGGACAGCAAGCGCGCTTGAGGTCCAGACAGCCGCCCGGGTCATCGCCCCGGCGCCGACACACACGTTCCGGGAGCGAGACATGCCTGCATTCGAGATCGGGGTCGCCAGCGCGCGGGACATCGCGCTGATCGGCGACTGGGCGGACGCGGAGGGATGGAATCCGGGCCTCGACGACGGCCGGGCCTTCTACGCCACCGACCCGCGGGCCTTCCTGGTGGGCCGGCTCGACGGCGAGCCCGCCGCCTGCGTCTCGGTGGTGCGCTACGGCACCTCCTTCGGCTTCCTGGGCTTCTACATCACCCGCCCCCCGTTGCGCGGCCAGGGGTACGGCATCCAGGTGTGGCGGGCGGGGATGGCGCGGCTCGACGGGCGCAACGTCGGGCTCGACGGCGTCGTGGAACAGCAGGACAACTACCGCACGTCCGGTTTCAGGACCGCCTGGAACAACATCCGGTACGAAGGCGTCCCGCGGGCACCCGGCACCGGGGACACCGCCACCCCGGCCGGCGTCAGCCTGGTGGACGCCAGGACCCTGCCGTTCACGCAGCTCGCCGCGTACGACCGCCGGTTCTTCCCCGCGGCTCGCGATCCGTTCCTGGCGTCGTGGATCACCTCTCCCCGGCACACCGCCCTGGCGGCGGTCCGCGACGGACGGCTCACCGGGTTCGCCGTCCTGCGCGCGTGCCGGGCCGCCTCGCGCGTGGGCCCGCTGTACGCCGGGACGCCAGAGGTGGCCGCCGCACTGCTGGCCGCCCTCGGAGCGACCACGCCCGGCGAGCCGCTCGCCGTCGACGTGCCGGACAGCCATCCGGCGGCCGGGCGCCTCATGGAACAGCTCGGTCTGGCACCGGTGTTCGAGACGGCCCGGATGTACACGGGCCCGGTGCCGGAGATCGACCGCGCGGGGCTGTTCGGCGTCACGAGCCTCGAACTGGGCTGAGGCAGCCGCTCGGCCCGCGCGTCACATCGCCGCAGCGTCCCGGCGGCCGGCCGGCGGAGGTGACACCGGGCGTCAGCGGCGGGTCTCCCCCGGGTGTGGCGCGCCGGTCGACCCGGGCACGTCCCGCGCGGCGGCCGCCGCCGCGTGGCACGCCCCGCGGCCGTCGGCGCGGGCGACGATCCGGCCCGCCTCCACGCGCACCGCCGCCTCGGTGCCGTCACTGACGGCCGGTACGCCCGCCGCCCGCGCGAGGGCGCCGGACCCGTCGTACACGACCCGCAGCCGCGGCCAGGCGGACGGCGGGAAGGTCCGGCGCAGGCTGCCGCACAGTCCGGCGACGGCCAGGCGGGCCAGCGGCAGCAGCTCGGCCGGTTCGCCGGTGACCAGGACGGCGGTGACCGCGGCCCCGGGCGGAGCCTCCCGTACCGCTTCCTCGGCGGCTTCGAGCCGGTGCAGGCCGAGGACGGCCACCACCCCGTCGTCCGCCAGCCGCGCGGGCCCGCCGCGCACGGCGTCGAGCGCGGCGGGCGGGGACCAGGGCTCGTCGGCTGGCCGCGCCCGGGGGATGTACGGGAGGTGCGGCGGGGGCCAGGCGTCCTGGAGGTCGAGGCCCGCGAGCCGTTCGCAGGCGCGGACGACGCCGAACGGGTCGACGAAGCCCGGTGCGGCGTCCGCCAGCTGACTCGCGCCGTGCAGGGTCGTGAGGACGGCCTCCGCCCGGCGCACCAGGCGCCCGGGCGGCGCGCCGGGCGGCCGCAGTTCCTCCAGGGCCAGACCGAGGAGGATCGCGTCGAGCTTCATCAGCTGCGCGAACGGCAGGCGCACCCGCTCCTCGGCGAGGACCTCCGCCATCAGGTGTCTGCCCAGGCGGGGCGATCCGTCCCGGCCGCCCGTACCGGCGCCGACGAGCGGGAGTTCGGCCAGCCACGCACGGGCGAGCGCGCCGAGGGCCTCGGGGCCGGTGCGGCCGGGCGCCGGGTGCGGGGGGCCGGGCACGCGCTCGGCCAGGTCGGCCAGTACGGCGAAGTACAGGGCCCGTTTGCCGGGGAAGTTGGAGTACACCGCGCCGCGGGTCAGACCGGCGCGCTCGGCGATGGCGTCCACCTTGGCACCGGGGAATCCGCGCTCGGCGAACTCGTTCCTGGCCGCTTCGAGCACCCTCGCGCGGTTGTGCTCCTGCAGCTCCGCCCTGCTGAGCCGGCCCATGGTCCTCACTTGCCTGCGCGTTGCCGTCCGTGTCGGTTCAAGATACCGTCGGCATCCAGATGGTGACGTCATATGGTGGTGTCATTCGAATGGTCCGCGACGAGTGAGGACGTTTCCGAGTGGCACGTATCGGTGACAGCGGCGGCCTGCTGAAGTGCACCTTCTGCGGGAAGAGCCAGAAGCAGGTCAAGAAACTCGTCGCCGGCCCGGCGGGGATCTGCATCTGCGACGAATGCGTCGGTCTGTGCAACGAACTCATCGCCGAGGAACCGGACGGGCCGTCCGGCGCGACGCCGCCCGGGCCGCCGACGCCCCACGAGATCCGCGCCTTCCTCGACCAGTACGTCATCGGGCAGGACGACGCCAAGAAGGCGCTCGCGGTGGCGGTCCACAACCACTACAAGCGCGTCGCGTCGGCGGCCGGCCGGCGCACGCCGGCGGGAAACGGCCGGCAGGAGGGGCGCGAGGACGTCGAACTGGGCAAGTCCAACGTCCTGTTGCTGGGCCCCACCGGGTGCGGCAAGACGCATCTCGTCCAGACCCTCGCCCGGATGCTGGAGGTCCCCTTCGCGACCGCCGACGCGACGGCCCTGACGGAGGCCGGGTACGTCGGCGAGGACGTCGAGAACATCTTGCTCAAGCTCCTCCAGGCCGCCGACTTCGACGTGCGGAAGGCCGAGACCGGGATCATCTACATCGACGAGATCGACAAGATCGCCCGCAGGGGTGAGAACCCGTCGGCCACTCGCGATGTCAGCGGTGAGGGGGTGCAGCAGGCGCTGCTGAAGATCCTGGAGGGCACGACCGCGAGTGTGCCGCCGCAAGGCGGACGGAAGCATCCGCAGCAGGAGTTCATCACGTTCGACACGAGCAATGTGCTCTTCATCGCGGGCGGGGCGTTCGCCGGCCTGGAGCGGATCGTCGAGCAGCGGGCCGGGCGCCGGGGCATCGGCTTCGGGTCGGCCGCGCCGCCCGCGGGCGTGCCCGGGGGACGGCCCCCTCTCGCCGGGGTGCTGCCGCAGGACCTGCTCGCGTTCGGACTGATCCCCGAGATCGTGGGCCGGCTCCCGATGGTGTCGGCCGTACAACCGCTCGACCGGGCGGCGCTGGTACGGATCCTCACCGAGCCGCGCAACGCGCTGATCCAGCAGTACCAGCGACTCTTCGAGCTCGACGGCGTGGAGCTGGAGTTCACCGAGGAGGCCCTCGTCGCGATCGCCGACCGGGCACTGCTGCGCCGTACGGGCGCCCGGGCGGCCCGCACGATCCTCGAAGAGCTGCTGCTCAACGTCATGTACGAGGTGCCGGGCCGGGACGACGTGGCCCGGGTCGTGATCGACCGCGACACCGTGCTCGGCAACGTCGCACCGGCGCTCGTACCCCGGACGCGGCCGGGCCACGAGCCGCCCGGGGAACCGGGGTGCCGCGACCGGACGGCGTGAGCGCGGGCCCCGTGGACGCCGCCTCCTCACTTGACTTGATACCCCCCAGGGGTATCTTGGGGGCATCGGCCGCCCTTCGGCGGCGGCCCGTACCTCCTGGGGAGCGTCATGAACACCGGACTGAAGATCACAGCTTTCGCCGCGGCGGCGGCCACGACGTTCGGCACGGCGTACGGCGTCGGCAAAGGGGTGGGCCCCGTGGTCGCGGACGAGCGCCCGGCCGGCCACGACGGGCACGGGACGGCGCGGGAGACGAAGGCGCCCGGGGGCGGTGACGATCACGACGGGCACGGGGCGGCGGCCGCCGCCGGTGGCCTCCAGGTCTCCGAGGACGGCTACACCCTCGCCCTCGACACCCCCCGGGTCGCCGCCGGCGAGCGCACGGAGCTCCGCTTCTCGATCCGGGACGAGAGCGGCCGCAAGGTGACCGCGTTCGCGCGCGAACACGGCAAGGAGCTGCACTTCATCGTCGCCTCGCGGGATCTCACGGTCTACCGCCACCTGCACCCGACCCGCGCGGCCGACGGCACCTGGAGCACCTCGGCCGTCCTGCCGGCGGCGGGCGCCTACCGGGCCTTCGCCGACTTCAAGCCCGCGAAGGAGGGCGCCGGGGCCCTGACGCTCGGCGCCGATCTGGCGGCCTCGGGCACGTACGCGCCCGCCCCCGTGCCGGCTCCCGCGACGACCGCCAAGGTCGACGGGTACGAGGTCGCCCTCACCGGCGGACTGCGCCCCGGGCGCAGCGGCGAACTGCGGCTGCGCGTCGCGAAGGACGGCAGGCCGGTCACCGACCTCCAGCCCTACCTCGGCGCGTACGGCCACCTCGTCGCCCTGCGCGCCGGCGACCTGGCCTATCTGCACGTGCACCCCGACGGGGAGCCCGGCGACGGCTCCACCGAGCCCGGCCCCGAGGTCTCCTTCACCGCCACGGCGCCGAGTTCCGGAACGTACCGCCTCTTCCTCGACTTCCGGCACGGCGGCAAGGTGCGCACCGCCGCCTTCACGGTCGAGGCCGGGAAGGCGGCTCCGAGCACCGGGCCGGCGGCCGGCGGGAACGAGAGCGAAGCCCCGGGGCACCGGCACTGACAGGTGGCCGGCCGGCCCGAGGGCGGTGGTTTCCCGTACGCCGGCCCACTGGTCCATGAGGATGAAACCGGGCGCCCGCCACCGTGACGGCCGACGCCCGCGTGGACGCGATCGGCAAGGCTGACAGGTGCTCCGTTCGGCCATCCCCGCGAGAAACCTCCAGAGAGGCAGGGCGTACCACCCATGCTGAGCACCGACTTCGTCACCGGGTCCCCCAACTGGCTCGACCTCGGCAGCCCGGACACCGCGGGCGCCGCCGCGTTCTACGGGAGCGTCTTCGGCTGGGACTTCCTGTCGGCCGGCCCCGAGGCCGGCGGTTACGGCTTCTTCCAGCTCGACGGCAAAACGGTCGCCGCCCTCGGCCCGCTGACGGAGGAGGGGGCCAGTTCCGCCTGGACGGTGTACTTCCAGACGCCCGACGCGGACGCGACGGTCAGGGCGGCCGAGCAGGGGGGCGCGACCACGCGCGTCGAGGCGTTCGACGTCATGAACTCCGGACGGATGGCCGCCCTCACCGACCCGGGCGGCGCGCAGTTCGCGCTGTGGCAGCCGACCGACGTCAAGGGCCTGGAGCTGACCTCCGCGCCCAGCACCCTGTGCTGGGCGGAGCTGCACATCGGCGATCCGGCGGCGGCGCTGCGCTTCTACGGCTCGCTGTTCGGCTGGCGGTCGCAAGAGATGGACGCCCCGGGGATGACGTACACGGTGCTGTCCACCGCCGAGGGCGACCAGCAGGACGCCTCGTTCGGCGGAGTGGCCGCCCTGCGGGAGGCCGCCGAGAAGCCGCGCTGGATCCCGTACTTCGCAGTGGAGGACGCCGACGAGACCGTCGCCAGGACGCAGGGGAACGGCGGGTCGGTCGTCATGCCCGCCGCCGACATCCCGGACGTCGGCAGGCTCGCGTGGCTCGCCGACCCGTTCGGCGCGACCTTCGCCGTGCTGAAGCCCGCGCCGCCCCAGGTCTGACCCGGCCGCGGCCCGGCGGGCGGGCGCCTCGTGGCGCGCCGCCCGCAGCGGGGAGGGACGGGGAGCACCGGTGCCCGGCCCCGGCGGTCAGGCGCGGGGCCGGGCACCGCGGGGGCACTACCGGAGGTTGACATCCTCCGCCTGCGGGCCCTTGGGGCCCTGGGTGACCTGGAATTCGACCTTGTCGCCCTCGTGGAGCTCCTTGAAGCCCTGGCTCTGGATGGCGGAGAAGTGGACGAACACGTCCGGGCCGCCCTCGTCCTGCTGGATGAACCCGAAGCCCTTGTCCGCGTTGAACCACTTCACAGTGCCTGTTGCCATCAGTTCGATCCTTTGTTCCGTGCCACGGCCCGGCCATCGCCGCGCCGGCCGCAGCCATATCGCAACTGCGGCTCCTGCACCTTGCCATCCCGACCCGGCTTGTGAATCGTCCTGTTTTCCGTGTCGGTGGAACTCCGCCCGACTCGCCGGGGGCAGGGGCGGGCGGCCTCCCGAAATCAGCCGGCGGCGGCCGGGGCCGCGCGGCCCGTGCGACCGGCTCAGGCCGTCTTCTCGGGCCCCCGCGCCGGCGCGGGGGCGATCTCCTCGACGAGGCCCTCGACGAGCGTCCTGATCTCGTCGCGGATCGGGCGTACGGCCGCGACGCCCTGCCCCGCCGGGTCCTCCAGCGCCCAGTCGAGGTAGCGCTTGCCGGGGAAGACCGGGCAGGTGTCGCCGCAGCCCATCGTGACGCAGACGTCGGACTCCTTCACCGCGTCGACGGTGAGGATCTTCGGGGTCGCGGCGGAGATGTCGATGCCGACCTCGCGCATCGCCTCGACGGCGGCCGGGTTCACGGCGTCACCCGGGCTGGATCCGGCCGAGCGGACCTCGACGCGGTCGCCGGCCAGGTGGGTCAGCCAGGCGGCGGCCATCTGGGAGCGGCCGGCGTTGTGGACGCAGACGAAGAGCACGGAGGGCTTCTCGGACATCGGGGCGGCTCGCTTGTCTCATGGCGCGATGGCTCACGGTGGAATCGGATGCGGCTGACATCAGCACCCGATGGTGTCACTCACAACTGATGTGACAGTATCAGCCCATGATGACGTCAGCCACCACTGACCTGATCCGCGTCCTCGCGGATCCGCTCAGGCTCCGGATCGTGACGCTGCTCGCCCACGAGACCCTCTGCACGACCCACCTCGTGGAGGAGACCGGCGCGAAGCAGACCAACCTCTCCAACCATCTGCGGGCCTGCGCGAGGCGGGCGTGGTCGACACCGAACCCTGCGGCCGCTTCACCTACTACCGGCTGCGCCCCGAGGTCCTCGACGCCCTCGCGGGGTCCTTCGCCGATCTGGCCGCCACGGCCCGTACGACGCTCGACAGCGACCGGAAGCGGTCCTGCTGATGTCCGCACGCACCACCCGGCCCGCCGCCGCGCCCCCGGCCGAGGACACTTCGGTCGTCGCGAAGCTCTCGACCCTGGACCGCTTCCTGGCCGTGTGGATCCTGCTCGCCATGGCGCTCGGGCTCGGCCTCGGCCGCCTGGTCCCCGGGCTGAACGACGCACTCGCGAAGGTCGAGATCGGCGGGATCTCGCTGCCCATCGCCGCCGGCCTGCTGATCATGATGTATCCGGTGCTGGCCAAGGTCCGCTACGACAGGCTCGACGCGGTCACCGGTGACAAGAAGCTGATGATCTCCTCGCTCGTCGTCAACTGGGTCGCCGGCCCCGCGGTCATGTTCGCGCTGGCGTGGATCTTCCTGCCGGACCTGCCCGAGTACCGCACGGGTCTGATCATCGTCGGCCTGGCCCGCTGCATCGCGATGGTCGTCATCTGGAACGACCTGGCCTGCGGCGACCGCGAGGCCGCCGCCGTCCTGGTCGCGCTCAACTCGGTCTTCCAGGTCGTCGCCTTCGGCGTCCTCGGCTGGTTCTACCTCGAACTGCTGCCCGGCCTGCTGGGCCTCGGCGAGGGCGAGCACCTGGACATCTCGACGGGGGAGATCGCCCTGAACGTCGCCGTCTTCCTGGGCGTCCCGCTGCTGGCGGGTTTCCTCACCCGGCGGGTCGGCGAGCGGAAGCTGGGGCGCGAGCGGTACGAGACGCGGTTCCTGCCGAGGATCGGCCCGTGGGCGCTGTACGGCCTGCTCTTCACGATCGTCGTCCTCTTCGCCCTCCAGGGAAGGACGATCACCTCGCAGCCGCTGGACGTGGTCCGCATCGCGGTCCCGCTGCTCGTGTACTTCGCCCTGATGTGGTTCGGGACCTTCGCGCTCGGCAAGGCCCTCGGCCTGCCGTACGACCGCACCGCGACCCTCGCCTTCACCGCGGCGGGCAACAACTTCGAGCTGGCCATCGCCGTCGCCATCGCCACCTTCGGCGTGACGTCGGGTCAGGCCCTGTCCGGTGTCGTCGGGCCGCTCATCGAAGTCCCGGTGCTCATCGCGCTGGTGTACGTGTCCCTGGCCTGGCGGAGGAAGTTCACCGCCGGGCCCGCCGCCGCCCCGGGCCGCGACGGCTGAGCGGAGCCGGCGGCACGCCCGGGGCGGCGGGCCGGGCGGTCAGCCCCGGTACGTCTCCAGGAGGCGGAGCCAGACCTCGCTGATCGTCGGGTAGGCCGGGACGGCGTGCCACAGGCGCGCGATCGGGACCTCGCCGGCCACCGCCACCGTGGCGGAGTGCAGCAGTTCGGCGACGCCCGGCCCCACGAAGGTGACGCCCAGCACCGTCTCGCGGTCCAGGTCCACGACCATGCGGGCGCGGCCCCGGTAGCCGTCGGCGTACAGGCCGGCGCCCGAGACGGACGCCATGTCGTAGTCGACAGCGCGCACCCGGCGTCCGGTCGCCTCGGCCTCGGCGAGGGTGAGTCCGACCGACGCGGCCTCGGGGTCGGTGAAGACCACCTGCGGCACGGCGGCGTGGTCGGCGGTGGCGGAGTGGGCGCCCCAGGGGGCCGTGTCCAGGGATTCGCCGTGCGCCCTGGCGGCGATGGCGGCGCCCGCGACGCGCGCCTGGTACTTGCCCTCGTGGGTCATCAGCGCCCGGTGGTTGACGTCGCCCACGGCGTACAGCCAGTCCTGGCCCTCGACGCGGCAGCTCTCGTCGACCTCCAGCCAGGAGCCGGGCTTCAGGCCGACCGTTTCGAGGCCGACGTCGTCGGTGCGCGGTGCGCGGCCGGTGGCGAAGAGGACCTCGTCGGCCTCGATCCGTTCGCCGTCGTCGAGGACGACGGTGACCGGGCCGTCGCCGCCCTCGCCCCGCTCCAGCGCGGCGACGGAGATTCCGGTGCGCACGGTGGCGCCGGCCTCGGTGAGGGCCTCGGCGACCAGCTCGCCCGCGAACGGCTCCATCCGCGCGAGCAGGCCGTCTCCGCGTACGAGCAGGGTGACCCGGGAGCCGAGAGCCTGCCAGGCGGTGGCCATCTCCACGGCGACCACTCCCCCGCCGACGACCACCAGCCGGTCCGGAGCCTTGCCCGCGCTGGTCGCCTCACGGCTGGTCCAGGGGTTCGCCCCGGCCGCGCCCGGCAGATCGGGCACGGCGGCGCGGCTGCCGGTGCAGACCGCCACCGCGTGCCGCGCCGTCAGGGTGTAGCGCTCGCCCGAGGGGGCCTCGACGGTGACCTTCCTGGGGCCGTCGAGCCGGCCCCGGCCGCGGTGGATGTCCACGCCGATCGACTCCAGCCAGCTCACCTGGCCGTCGTCCTTCCAGTTCGACACGTAGTAGTCGCGGTGCGCGAAGACCTCGGCCGCGTCGAGCGGCCCCCGCACCGACCGGCGCAGTCCCGGCACGCGCCGGGCGTCGGCCCGCGCGGTCACCGGGCGCAGCAGTGCCTTGCTGGGCATGCACGCCCAGTAGGAGCACTCGCCGCCGATCAGTTCGTTCTCCACGACCGCCGTCGTCAGTCCGGCCGCCCGGGCGCGGTCCGCCACGTTCTCGCCGACGGGCCCGGCCCCGACCACCACGACGTCGTACTCGGCCGCGTCGGGCGCATCCACTGAATTCGTCATACGGGCAGTCTGGTCGGGGGTGTGTGCCGTGGCCAGCCGGGCAGGCGGAATATCGCGGGCCCGCATGCCGTTGTGCGGGAGGCTTCGCCCGCTATGCCAGGAAGAGGAGCACACCATGGCCACCGTCGAGCTCACCAAGGAAAACTTCGATCAGGTCGTGTCCGAGAACGACTTCATCCTGATCGATTTCTGGGCTTCCTGGTGCGGTCCTTGCCGGCAGTTCGCCCCCGTCTTCGAGAGCGCGTCCGAGCGTCACGACGACCTGGTCTTCGCCAAGGTCGACACCGAGGCCCAGCAGGAGCTGGCCGCGGCGTTCGAGATCCGCTCGATCCCGACGCTGATGATCGTGCGCGAGAACGTGGCGGTGTTCGCGCAGCCCGGCGCGCTGCCGGAGGCCGCGCTGGAGGACGTCATCGGGCAGGCCCGCAAGCTCGACATGGACGAGGTCCGCAAGTCCGTCGAAGAGGCCAAGGCCGCGCAGGGCCCGCAGGAGACGCGGGAAGCGAGCTAGGCGGGTCGTGTCCGGCGGTCGCTGAACCGTCCGGTACGCCGGGCGGAGTCGTCGCGGCGGAGCCCATCGGCCGCTGTTCGCCTGCTGGTTGCCGTGTGTCACACCGGCGGCCGGCAGGCGTCTGTGCGTTCAGCGCTGCCGGCGCGGCGCCCGGCAGGCGGGCGCCGCGCCGGCGCGCTTCAGGAGCTCGTGAGGACGACGAGCTGCCGGGTCGCCCGGGTCATGGCGACATAGTGGTCGACCGCCCCCGCGGTCCCCTCCCCGAACGCCTCGGGGTCGACGAGGACGACCAGGTCGAATTCGAGGCCCTTCGACAGCTCCGGGGTCAGCGACCGGACGCGGGGCGTCGCCCGGAACGTGGGATCCCCGATGACGCAGGCGATCCCCTCGTCGTGCGCCGCGAGCCAGGTGTCGAGGACCGCGTCCAGCTCCGCGACCGATCCGTGGACGACGGGGATGCCGGAGCGGCGGACGGACGTCGGCACGTTGGCGTCCGGGAGCACGGCCCGGATGACCGGCTCGGCCTCCTCCATCACCTCTTCCGGCGTCCGGTAGTTGATGCTCAGCGACGCCACGTCGATCCGGTCGAGCCCGGCCCGCTCCAGCCGTTCGCGCCACGACTCGGTGAATCCGTGCCTGGCCTGGGCGCGGTCTCCCACGATGGTGAAGCTCCGGGACGGGCAGCGCAGCAGCAGCATCTGCCACTCGGCGTCGGTCAGTTCCTGCGCCTCGTCCACGACGATGTGCGCGAACGGGCCGGCGAGCAGATCCGGGTCGGCGGTGGGCAGTTCGGACTCGTCGACCAGACTGACCTGGGCGTCCTGGCCGCGCAGCATCGTCACCAGGCCCTCGCCGTCGTCACCGTCGGCGCCGGAGGAGGACGCGGCCTCGATGAGGTTGTCGACCACTTGGGCCATGCGCTCGCGCTGGGCGGCGAGGGCCGCCTCGTGCCGGCGCCTGCGCCGGGCCGCCTCCGGGTCGCCGAGCCGCTGGCGGGCCGCGTCCAGGAGCGGGAGGTCGGACACCGTCCAGGCCTGGGCGTCCGCGCGGCGGAGCCTGCGCACCTCGTCGGGGGTGAGCCAGGGAGCGCACATCCGCAGGTAGGCGGGGACCGACCACAGGTCGCCGACGAGATCGGCGGCTTCGAGCAGCGGCCACGCGCGGTGGAGGGTGCCGGTCAGCTCCTCGTCGTGCAGCAGCGCCCTGCGCAGCAGTGGGGGCGAGATGTCTCCGTCGAGCTTGTCCGCCAGGATCGTGACCAGCTCCTCCCAGATCTGGTCACGCGCCTCGTTGTGCGGAGTACCCGGTTCCGCCGCTGCGAACGCCTCGGCCCAGTCGGCGGCGCTCAGCCATACGTCGGACCAGGGGGTCGTGACCGTCATCCCCTCGGTGGGAGGCGATTCGTAGTACCTGACGGCCGTCTCGACCGCCCGCACCAGCCGCGCGGACGACTTCAGGCGGGCCACCTCCGGGTCGGTCTCGACCGCCGCGCCGGCGCCCTCAGCGACGAGGTCCCGCAGGGTGCAGGTCTGCACCCCCTCCTCTCCGAGACTGGGGAGGACGTCGGCGACGTACGCCAGGTAGGGCTGGTGCGGGCCCACGAACAGCACGCCGCCGCGACGCTGACCGAGCCGGGGGTCGGAGTAGAGGAGATAGGCGGAGCGGTGCAGGGCGACGACGGTCTTGCCCGTACCCGGGCCGCCGTCGACGACAAGGGCGCCGCGGGAGCCCGCGCGGATGATGGCGTCCTGGTCGGACTGGATGGTGCCGAGGACGTCGCGCATCCGCTCCGACCGGTTGCCGCCCAGGCTGGCGATGAAGGCGGACTGGTCGTCGAGCGCGGCGTGCCCGGCGAACCCGTCCCGCGTGAACACCTCGTCCCAGTAGTCGCTGATCCGGCCGCGGGTCCACCGGTATCTGCGGCGGCTCGCCAGGCCCATCGGGCTGGCGTGGGTCGCCGCGAAGAACGGCTCGGCCGCGGGGGAGCGCCAGTCGACCAGCAGCCGGCGGCCCGCGCTGTCGGTGAGGCCGAGCCGTCCGATGTACAGGGGCTCGGGGTCGTCCGCGCCGACGACGCGTCCGAGGCACAGGTCCAGGCCGAAGCGGCGCAGGGCGCGCAGACGGCCCGACAGCCGGTGGATCTCCGTGTCCCGCTCCATCGCCTCCCGGCCGATGCCGCCGGGCGCCCTGCGTGCGGCGTCGAGGCGGTCGGACAGTTCGGCGATCGCCTCGTCGAGGCTCTGCGCGATGGCCGCGAAGTGCTGCTCGTCGCCGGCGATCAGCGTCGGGTCGGCCTTGGCGGCGAGGCGGTCGGAAAGGCCGAACGCGCTTGTGGTCAGAGGGTTCATGACATCAGCCCCGATCCTGGGTCGCACCCGCGACGTTCCGCCGTGCGCCCGTCCGCACGCCGGTGCCGAGCGACCGCGACCCGCGTCCCACCGCCGGCCCGATGTCACCGCGCGCCTCATGGGACGTCAACAACACATGCACTTCGTGGTCTCCCGTTTCCGCAGGTTCTGGCCTCGGCGAGCGATTCTGCGGCACGACAGGGGCCTTGCCGCAAGCCCCCTGGTGCGCTATAAGTTGAGAGTGGCAAGGGACGAGTACTCTCCCTTGCCTTTTCTGTTGCCTGGGACGAACGCTCTTCCCGGGAGCCGCGGCTCTCTCCCCCACCCCCGGTCACGGCGCGGACCTGCGCCCGCGCGAGTCACGCAGAGGGCCCGGCCGCGAGGTGCGGCCGGGCCCTGACGCGTCCCGCGCCCGGGGGCTCCTAGAAGGGGTGGTCCGCCGGTTCGCGGCGTACCGTCGTCCAGCGCACCTCGGTGAAGGCGTCCAGGTTCGCTTCCCCGCCGAAGCGCGCGCCGGTGCCGGACGCGGCGACTCCGCCGAAGGGCGCCACCGCCTCGTCGTTCACCGTCTGGTCGTTGATGTGGACGATGCCGGTGGGGATGCGGTCCGCGAGCTGGATCCCGAGCGCGGTGTCACGGGTGACGATGCCCAGGGAGAGACCGTACGGGCTCGCCGACGCCAGGGTCGCGGCCTCCTCCAGGGTGCTGAAGGAGCGGACCGGGGCCACGGGGCCGAACACCTCCTCGGCGTACGCCGGAGTGTCGTCGTCGACGCCCGCGAGCACGGTCGGCCGGTAGAAGAGGCCGCTGTGCGTGCCGCCCGCCACGAGCTTCGCGCCGCCGGCCGTGCTGGCCTCCACCAGGCCGTGGATCTTGTCCAGTTGACCCTGGTCGATGATCGGTCCCAGGTGCACCTTCTCCCGGTGCGGGTCGCCGACGGTCAGGGGCTCGGCCTTGGCGGCGAGCCGTTCGACGTACTCCTCGTAGAGCGAGTCGTGCACGAGGTGGCGGCCCGTGGTCATGCAGATCTGGCCCTGGTGGAAGAAGGAGCCCCAGGACGCCTGGGCGACGGCGCCTTCGAGGTCGGCGTCCTCCAGTACGACGAGGGCGGAGTTGCCGCCCAGTTCGAGGTGGGCGCGCTTGAGCGCCCGCCCGGCGGCCTCGCCCACCGCCCGGCCGGCCGCCGTGGATCCGGTGAAGGAGACGACCGGCACGTCCGGGTCGGCGACCAGCGCCTGCCCGGCCCCGGCCCCGCCCGGCAGGACGTGCAGCAGCCCTTCCGGCAGCCCCGCCTCGGCGAACACGGCGGCCGGCGCCAGGCCGCCGCAGACCGCTGTGCGCGGATCGGGCTTCAGCAGCACGCCGTTGCCGAGGGCGAGCGCGGGGGCGACCGAGCGGATGGCGAGGATCAGCGGTGCGTTGAACGGTGCGACGACTCCGACCACCCCGACCGGCACCCGCCGGGTGTACGACAGCCGCAGGGCCTCGCTCGGCAGCACCTGCCCGGCGGGGCGGGAGGCGAGCGCGGCGGCCTCGTAGCACTCCTGGGCCGCGACGTGGAGCTCGAAGTCGGCCTTGCCGGGTATGGAGCCGGACTCCCGTACGAGCCATTCCCGCAGCTCGTCGGCGTGCGCGGTGAAGAGGTCGCCGGCGCGGCGCAGCACGGCGGCCCGTGCGAAGTGGGGCGTGCGGGCCCAAGCCGTCTGGACGGCCCCGGCGGTCCGGGCGGCCGTGCCGATGTCGTCCGCGGTGGCGAGCGTGACACGGCCGAGCGTTTCGCCCGTGGCCGGCTCGACGACGTCCGACTCACCACCCGAGAGCCGGACGGGCTGCCAGGTCTTGGGGTCGAGCAGGGGCATGCGGATCTCCAGTCAGAGAGGCAGTCCTGTGTAGTTCGCGGCCAGTTCCGCGGCGGCGGGCGCGGAGGCAGCGAGACGGTGCAGCCGTGCGAGACGTACTCGGGTGTCGAACGCGTTCTCGCCTGGTTGACTGTGCAACATCGTAGTCATGTCGTACGAGAAACGGGTGGCCTGCCACACCCGCCGCAGGGCCAAGTCCGAGTAGGAGTCGAGGAGTTCGCCGGACCCGGTGCGGTGGTGGTGCGCGAAGGCGCGGGCCAGGATCCGTACGTCGGACACCGCCAGGTTGAGCCCTTTGGCCCCGGTGGGCGGCACGATGTGCGCCGCGTCACCGGCCAGGAAGACCCGCCCGTAGCGCATGGGCTCGGTGACGTGACTGCGCATCGGTGTCACCGACTTCGCGGTGATCGGGCCGCGCGCCAGGCTCCAGTCGCCGTCGTCCGTCGCGAAGCGCCGGTCGAGTTCGTCCCAGATCCGCTCGTCGGACCAGTCGGCGGGGTCGGTGCCGTTGGGGACCTGGAGGTAGAGGCGCGAGACGGTGGGCGAGCGCATGCTGTGCAGCGCGAAGCCGTCCTCACCGCGCGCGTAGATCAACTCGTCGCAGGACGGCGGGACATCGGCCAGGACGCCGAGCCAGGAGTAGGGGTAGGTGCGCTCGTACGTACGGCGGATCCCGTCCGGGACGGCGGCGCGGGCGATGCCGTGGAAGCCGTCGCAGCCGACGACGTAGTCGCAGTCGAGGGTCTGCTCGCGCCCCGCGTGGGTGAAGCGGACGACCGGATGGTCGGATTCCGGCTTCTCGACGGCGAGGGCCCGCGCCTCGAAGAGGAGAGGCGGGCCCTCGGCCAGCTGGAGGGCGATCAGGTCCTTGACGACCTCGGTCTGGGCGTACACCGTCACCGAGCGGCCGCCGGTGAGCTCGGGGAAGCCGATGCGGTGGCGCCGGCGGTCGAAGCGCAGCTCGATGCCGTGGTGGACGAGCCCTTCGGCGTCCATGCGGGCGCCGGCCCCGCATGCGCGCAGGGCGTCGACGGTGCCCTGTTCGAGGATGCCGGCGCGCTGGCGCTGTTCGACGTGGGCGCGGGTCCTGTGCTCCAGGACCACGCAGTCGATTCCGGCGCCGTGCAGCAGCCGGGCGAGCAGCAGGCCGGCCGGGCCGGCTCCGACGATCGCGACCGCGGTGCGCACCGGCTCAGCGCTCCAGTACGAGCGCGAGGCCCTGGCCGACGCCGATGCACAGGGCGGCGAGGCCCGTACCGGAGCCGGCGGCGGCGAGCTGGTGGGCGACGGACCCGGCGAGGCGGGCGCCGGACGCGCCGAGCGGGTGGCCGATGGCGATGGCGCCGCCGCGCGGGTTGACGACGGCGGGGTCGAGTCCGGGCCATTCGGCGAGGCAGCCGAGCGACTGGGCGGCGAACGCCTCGTTGAGTTCGAAGGTGGTGAGGTCGTCGAAGGACCGGCCGGCCTTGGCGAGCGCGCGCCGGACCGCCTCGACCGGGCCGAGGCCGAACAGCTGCGGCTCGACGCCGGTGACCGCGGAGGCGCGGATACGGGCGAGCGGCTCACGGCCGGTGGCGCGCAGGCCCTCGTCGTCGACGAGCAGGAGCGCGGCGGCGCCGTCGTTGAGGGGCGAGGCGTTGCCGGCCGTGACGCTGCCGTCCTCGCGGAAGACCGGCTTCAGCCGGGCCAGGGCCTCCATGGTCGACCCGTCGCGGACGCACTCGTCGCGGGCGAGATCCACGCCGTCGTACGGCACGACCTCGCCGTCGTACAGTCCGTCCGCCCACGCCTTCGCCGCCTTCTGGTGGCTGGCCAGCGCGAACGCGTCCTGCTGCTCGCGGGTGATGCCGTGCTTGTCGGCCACGAGCTCCGCGCCCTCGCCGAGCGGGACGGTCCACTCCTCGGGCATCCGCGGGTTGGTCATGCGCCAGCCGAGCGTGGTCGAGTACAGCTCCTGGTGACCGGCGGGGAACGCGCGCTCGGGCTTCCGCAGGACCCACGGGGCGCGGGACATGGACTCCACGCCGCCCGCGACGGCGACGGAGGCGTCGCCGACGGACACGGCGCGAGCGGCCTGGATGACGGCCTCGAGGCCGGAGCCGCAGAGGCGGTTGACGGTGACGCCGGGGACCGAGACCGGGAGCCCGGCGAGGAGCACGGCCATGCGGGCGACGTCCCGGTTGTCCTCACCGGCGCCGTTGGCGTCGCCGAAGTAGACGTCGTCGATCCTGGCCGGGTCGAGGTCGGGCGTACGGGCGACGAGCGACCTGACGACGTGGGCGGCGAGGTCGTCCGGACGCACGGAGGAGAGGGCACCTCCGAACTTGCCGATCGGCGTGCGGACGGCGTCGACGATGTAGACGTCGCGGATGCTCATCGGGTCTCTCCCGGAGTCGTGGAGTTCTCAGTGTTCGCGCAATGAACTATCGTTCATATCCAACTTCGCCCCGAGTCTCTGCCGCGCGCCGTCCGGTGTCAACGGCCTGCCAGGAGGAACCCCATGCCGAACGCCGAACCCACCGGGTCCGTCGACGCCGTAGGGCCGCTGGAGCGCGGGCTCACCGTCCTGCGGGCCCTGTCCGCACCCGGCGCGGACGACCGGACGCGCCACAGCGACCTCGTACGGCAGACCGGCCTGGCCCGCTCCACCGTCGACCGCGTGGTGTCGACGCTCGACCGGCTCGGCCTGGCGCGCAGCGACGGGCGCGAGGTCGCGCTCGCGCCCCGGCTGATGGAACTGCCCGGCGCGTACCTCACGGCGTGCGGGATCCCGGCGGCCCTGGGGCCGGCGGCCGAGCGGCTCGCGGACGAGTTCGACGAGTCCGTGTCGGTCGCGGTGCCGGACGACGGGGTCGCGGGGGTGCGGTTCGTGCTCCAGACGACGCGGCGGCGCGCGATGTCGCCGGTCTTCCGGACGGGCGACCTGCTGCCCGCCGAGCGGTGCGCGCCCGGCGCGCTGTTCGCGGCGCGGTGGGACGCCGAGGGGTGGCGGGTGTGGCG
>NZ_VBVX01000279.1 GCF_005981925.1 Streptomyces albidochromogenes | reverse complement strand
GGCTGCGACGGCGCCGGAGGTGCGGCGGGGCTGTGCCCGCGGCCTGTGACGCGGCGGCCGTTGTCCGTGACGAGGGTCGGTGCGTTGCGGCGGGGCAGCGGGACGGGGCCGGCGGGGCGGACGCTCTCACCGTTCCCGGGAAGGTGGTCCGACGCCTGCTGGTGCTGCTCGCCGGCCGCTTCGCGGGCACGGTCGCGCGACCGTTCCCCGGAACGCTCCCGAGACCGTTCCCCGGAGCGCTCGCGCGACCGTTCCCGGGAACGGTCGCGGGCCTGGAACAGCCCGCCCCGCTCGCTCTCCGTGTCGTCGAGGTCGGCGGCCCCCGCGATCTCGGTGACGCCGCTGAGCGACGCCTCCTCGAGGCCCAGTGCGCCCAGCGGCGGTTCGAGTTCGACGGGGCCGTCCAGGACCGCCTGGGCGGCGAGTTCGGCGGGCAGGCGGGAGAGCGTCGTCAGGGACCTGCGGCGTCCGTCCGGTCCCGCCTTCCCCTCGTCCCGCTCGCCGGTGGAGTGCTTGCGGTCGAGCCGGAAGCCGGTGCCGTTCGTCTCGGGCGCGTCCGTGAGCAGGGCGGCCGGAATGAAGACGACGGCGGTGGTTCCGCCGTACGGCGACTGCTGGAGCGAGACGCGCACGTTCTGCCGCTGGGCGAGCCGGCTGACGACGAACAGACCGAGCCGGTCGGTGTCCGACAGCTCGAACTCGGGCGTCTCGGCGAGCCGGAGGTTCGCGTCGAGGAGGGCTTCGGGCGTCATGCCGAGGCCGCGGTCGTGGATTTCGAGGGTGAAGCCGTTGGCGACCCGCTCGCCGAGGACCTGCACCCCGGTGTGCGGGGGTGAGAACACCGTGGCGTTCTCCAACAGTTCGGCGATCAGATGCGTCAGGTCGGCGACCGCCGGCCCGCCGACGCCGATGCGCGGCAGGCGGCGCACCTCGATGCGCTCGTAGTCCTCGACCTCGGCGACGGCGGCCCGTACGACGTCCATGAGCTGGACGGGCTTGCGCCACTGCCGGGACGGGGCCGCTCCCGAGAGGATCACCAGGCCCTCCGCGTGGCGGCGCATGCGCGTGGTCATGTGGTCGAGGCGGAACAGGTCGGCGAGTTCGTCGGTGTCCTCGGTACGGCGTTCCATGGTGTCGAGGAGCGTCAGCTGGCGGTGGAGGAGGACCTGGTTGCGGCGGGCCAGGTTGACGAAGACCTCGGAGACGCCGCGGCGCATGTCGGCCTGCTTGACGGCCGATTCGACGGCTGCGCGCTGCAGTGTGTTCAGGGCCTGGCCGACCTGACCGATCTCGTTCTTGTCGAACTCCAGGCGGGGGGCCTCGGTCTCGACGTCGACCTCCTCGCCGGCGGCGAGCCTGCGCATGACGCTGGGCAGCCGGACGCCGGAGATCTCGTGGGCCTCCTTGCGGAGCCGCGAGAGGTCGCGGATGAGGGAGCGGCCGATCCGTACGGACAGGAAGAGCGAGACGATCAGGGCGAGGAAGCCCAGTACACCGGCGGCTCCCGCCTTGACGAGGACACCGAGGGCGACGGGTTCGACTGCCTCCTGGTAGCGGTCGCCCGCCTCCTTGCCCTCGCCGGCGAGGTGGTCGAGCACGCCGGTCGCGGCCTCGTTCCAGCTCTTGGTGGTGACGGCGCGAGGGTCCTGGGTGGCGCCGGCGGTGATGAGGCGTTCCTCGGCGGTGCGCAGCGGCTCGGTGGCCGGGCTCTCCCAGTAGCCCGCGAAGGCCTCGCGCTCGGCGGCGGGCAGGATCTCGAGGTTGACGTCGTACAGCAGCTCGCGGTTGGCGGCGAGTGCGGCGATCTCGCGGAGCTCGGGGGCGTCGAACTGGCCGGCGACGAGGCCGGACGCGACCAGCGCGTCCTCGCGGGAGAGCATCTCGCGGGCGCGGGTCACGCCGACGAGGGCGCGTCCCTGCTTGTCCATCTCCACGTCTTCGAGGGCGTGGAGGGTGGTGAGGAAGGAGTAGCAGGGGTCGATGAGGCGGTTGTAGCGGTCGAGGGCCTGCCGCCGGGTCACGGTGCTGCTCTCGACGGAGTCGCGCAGCGTCGCGATGCCTTCGAACGCCTCGAGGAGGGAAGCCAGACTCTTCGCAGCCGGGGGGCGCAGGTCGTCGCGTACGCCGGGATCCTGTGCGCGCGCCGCGATCTTCTCGACGGCTTCGTCGGTGGCGGCGCGTTCGCGGCGGAGAGTGGCGAGGGCGTCGGAGGCGCGGGGGTCCGCAAGGTAGACCAGTGTCTGCCGGCGCTCGCGCTGGATGACCTCGACCGTGTCCTCGATGGGATAGCCCACCTGCTCCACGATGTAGGCGACGTCCAGCAGCTGGTTGGCCTCGCGGCCGGTGATCACGGTGGCGAAGCCCCACAGCGAGGTGAGGGACACGAGAGGCACCAACAGCAACGCCACGATCTTCCGGCGGATGGACTTCCCGCGAAAGCGCATGGCCTCCCCCAGCTCGGCCTCCGTCGGGCGGAGGTGGTGTTCCGTCAATAAACGGCGTGAGCCTACTACTGCCACTCGCACAACTCGAAGGGACGTCCGGACGATTTTCGGCCGCCCCCTGGGGCGTTGATCATGAGTTGTCATGCCATTCCGGGAGTTGGCGGGCACCACTGTGGCAAGGGACACCTGTTCACGGGCCTGCGGCCCGATGGAGGTGGATGGCTGGAATTGCCCGTTCCGCGGGAATCTTCGCGGCGGCCCGTTCGTCCTGGTGTACGGGGGAAGCGGACCGGATGAGGCCGTACGCGTCGCATTCGCACGGCAAGGGACAGCGTAAAAGGGCGCAAGGCGGGCAGCCACTCGTGAAGGCGGAAGTTCCGCGCCCGAGTTGAGGGGCGTGCCAGGCGGCGGTGGGGAGTGAAGGTTCGATGGACACGGAAGAGCGCCGTACGGCGTTGTCCGCGGTGCCCGTGACGATCGCGGGCAAGGCCGGGGATGGGGTCGAGGCCGGCGAGGATGCCGCAGCTCGCGATGCGCCGGGGGCGCAGCGGCAGTTGTGGGTCGACGAGCCCGCGGTGCGGCCGCGGCTGCCCGACCCGGTGCGTACCGCCGCCGTCCGCGCGGTCATCATCACGTCGCTGACGCTGATGCAGGCGATGGTCGCCTACCTGTGCACGCTGGCCGGGTCCTGGCTGGCCTTCCCGATGGTGCTGAGCAGTGTGGGCAGCACGGTGGTGGCCACCTGGGGCGTGCTGGACGTGTGGGTCACGCGCCAGGTGTGGAACCAGCGCTACGGTGTGGTGTCCGTGCCGAGCAGTACGGCGCGCCAACTGCGCCGCGAGCGGCGGAAGGCACGCCGGGTCGCCCGCAGGACCGCACGTACGCGGCAACGGGAGGAACGCGGCCGCAGGAGCACGCGCAGGCTCTCCCAGGCCTGAGGCCCGCGCCGCGACCGGCCACGTCCGCCGACCGGCCACCTGCGCCGACCGGCCCCGTCTCCCGGCCGGCCCCGTCCCGACCGCACGCGTTCCGGCGGAGCGGGACGAGGCCCGCGCCGCGACCAGCCGCATGCCGGCCGGCCGCGTTCCGACCGACGGACCAAGTGCCCGGACCGGCCGGGTGCCTCGCGCAGCCGGCCGGTCCGGGGCCACCTACTCGGCCGACGCCGGTGTGCGCTTGAACATCCGCGTCGCCGTGATCTCGCCGTGCACCGTCTCGCCCTCGGGGTCCTGCTGGGGCAGTCCGGGCCGCAGGTGCTCCTCCACGCTGATGTACTTCAGCCCCGCCCGCAGGTCGGCGTCGTTGCGCAGCCGGATGACCAGCGGGAACTCGGCCAGCGCGGTCGTGTCGAACAACCCGGTCGTGTACAGCAGCTGCACGCCGAGCGCGTCGGACACCGCCCGCTGGAGCTCCAGCAGGTACGTCGCGTTGGCACGTCCGATGGGGTTGTCGAGGAAGAGCGTGCCCGCGTGCCGGTGCTTGTCGCGGCCCCGGTCGTTGCTGCGCAGCGCGGCCATGGTGCAGTACAGCGCGATCGCCGCCGTGAGCAGCTGCCCGCCCGAGAAGACGTCGCCCATCTGCCCGACCGGCACCCGCTCGGCGCGCAGTACGGCGTCCGGCTTGAGGATCTCGACCGAGATCCCCTTCGGCTGGAGCGCGGCCTGAACACCCCGCAGCAGCAAGGACATGCCGTCTCTGCGCAGGTCGGAGTTCTTCTTGACGGCGGAGCTGGTCGCCTCGTCGATGACCTCGCCGAGCCGCTCGACGAGCGTCGCCTGGTCCGGCTCCTCGAAGCGGATCCGCAGAAACTCCTGACCGGACCACTCCCCCAGGCCCTCGGGCAGCTGGGAGAGCCGCTGAGCCGAGCGGAGCGTCGCCAGGGCCGACTCCACGAGGCCCCGGAGCCGGTCGACGATGCTGTCGCGGTTGCGTTCCAGCTGCGCCAGCTCGTCCGTCAGCACCCGCAGCCTGGGCTCGAACGCCGCCGCCCAGGCCGCCGCGTGCTCGGGCAGCGAGGCGGCGGGCAGCTCGCGGATCTGCTGGCGCGCGGGGGTGCGTACCTGCTCGTACCGCGTCGAGTTGGCGTGCCGTACGAGCACGTCGCTCGCCTCGCGCACCGCGGCCTCGGCCGCGGACAGGTCGGCCGCGCACCCGCGCAGCGAACGGCGGGAGTCGGCGGCGGACCGGCGCGCCTCCTCCAGGCCGCCCGGATACGGATCGGGGTCCTGTGCGGCCTCGTCCTCCGGGTGGTGATCCCTGAGCAGGTCGCGCAGCTGCGCGGCCGTCTCGTCGAAGCCGCCCGCCGCGTCCTCGGCCGCCCGGTGCGCCCGCAGCAGCTCGGCGTGGGCGGTACGGGCGCGGTCCAGTGCGTCGGTACGGGCGGCGAGTTCGGCCGTGGCGGTGCGCAGGAGCGTCTGCGCGTGCTCGGCGTCGCGGGGCACGAGGTCCTCGGGCAGCTCGGTGTGGGCGGCGCCGTCCTCGGGGGCGAGGCGCTCGGCCTCTCCGCGCAGCCTGCCGAGCTGCTCGCTGGCCGCGGAGGCCCGCGACTCCAGCATCTGTACGAGCGCTTCGGCGCGGGCGACCGCGGCCTGGCGGGACGGGCCGTCGGCGCCGTCCGTGCCTTCGAGCATGAGGGCGGCCCTGGTGCGCACCTTGTTGCTCAGCCGGTTGAGCTCGGCGAGGGCGGCGCTCTCGTCGCTCTCCGCCCTGGCCTGTTCGGCACGCAGGTCGGCGCCGACGCCGACCTTCTCGTACAGCTGGGAGGCGGCGCGGTACGCCTCGCGCAGGGCGGGCAGCGCGACGCGCGGTGCGTCCGGGTCCGCCTCCGGCAGTGTCTCGGGCACGCCCGCGATCTCGGCCCGCTCGGCGCGCAGGGTGCGTGCGGTCCGGTGGGCGTCGTCGGCGGCGCGCTGGGCGGCGCGGCGGTCCTCGTCGGCCGCCTTGGCGCGTTCGAGGCAGACCGTGGCCCTGGCCTCCGACTCCGCGGCCTCCTCGGTCAGTTCTCGTACTCTGACCAGCCAGCCGGCGCGCTCGCGCAGCCGGTGGGCGAGGCCCGCGAGGGCGTCGGCGACGCGGCGGGCGCGCTGGGCCACGTCCTGGCGCTCGTCCCTGACGCGGGCGGTCTCGGCCGCGGCCTCGTCGGCCTCGGCGCGGGCCGTACGGGCCTCGGCGAGCACGGCTTCGGCGGCCTCGGCCGCTTCGCCCGCCTGCCGGGCCCTCCGGTCCAGTTCGGTGAGCATCCCGGGCGGGCAGTCGGCGCGCCAGGAACCGAGCCGGGCCGCGAGAGTGCGGTCCGCGGACAGGCGGGCCGCGAGCCTGCGGATCTCCTCGTCGCGGGCGGTCGCCCTGGCGCGCAGCGCCTGCCGTTCCTCGTCGGCCGCGTGTTCGTCGTGCATCGCCGGGTTCGGCGGTACGAGGAAGACGTCGGCGCGGCCGGACGGGGCGTCGTGCGGCGACGGTACGGGCGCGAGCAGCGCGGCCGCGGTGCCGACGGCGACGGCGGAGCGGGGCAGCAGCGCCGCGCCGGCGAGGGCTTCGCGGGCCCGTACGTGCGCGTCGGGGTCGGTGATGACGACGCCGTCGACCAGCTCGGGCCGGGCGGCGAGGACGGCTGCGTGGTCGGCCGGGTCGACGCTCTGCGCGAGGTATCGCCAGCCCGGGAGGGCGGGGATGCCGTGCTCGCCGAGGAACTCGACGGTGGCCAGGACGTCCGGGCCGGGGGGCAGCAGTCCTCCGTCGCCGAGCGCGCCGAGGATGCGGGAGTCGTCGGCGGCGGCGGTGCGCAGCTCGAAGAGCTGCCGCTCGGCGGACGTGATGGCCTGGTCGAGGAGGACGAGGAGGTCCTCCGCGTTGCGGTCCAGCTCCTCCGTGGTGAGCGGTCCATCGGCGGTGCGCCGAGTGGTGCGGCGGGGCGCGGGCGCGGTGGACCGGCCGAAGGCGTCCGTACGGGTCGCGGTGGCCGCCTGGTCCGCGGGGTCGGACTGCTCGGCGGCGGGGTGGCCCGCGTCCGCCGTCCCGGGGCGTGCGTCCGGGCCGTCGGCGTCGCTCGGGGCCCCGGGCACGTCGGCCGGCCGGACCTCCCCGGCGTCGGCCCGCACACCCTGGCGCGGGGGGCGGCCGTCCGCGCCGACGGTTCGCGCGGTCTCGCCGTCCGGCGCGGCCGCACCTCGGCGGGGCTGCGGCACGGACGCCGCGGCCGCCGGAGCGGAGGGCAGGCTGAGCAGTTCGGCCAGGCGGTCCTCGGCGGCCAGCGCTTGTGCCGCCCGGCGCTCGGCCTCGTACGCGTGCTCCGCGCCCTGAGCGGCGTCCGCCGCGCGGGCCGCCGCGAGTTCGGCCCGCGCCTCCGCGCCGGCGGCCTCCTTCGCGCGGTCGGCCGTCGCCCGCGCGGCCTCGCGCGCCGCGTCCCAGGCGGCGACGGCCGTCTTCTCCGCGTCGGTCGCCGCGAGCGCCGCGCGCGCCGGGTCGGCGTCGGGGGCCGTGTCGTCGAGCCAGCCGGCGCTCACCGCTTCGGCCGTCTCCTGTTCGACCTCGGAGAGGCGCTGGCGCAGGTGGCCCGCCTCGCTACGGGCGCGCTGTGCCTGAGTCGCGGCCGTGGTGGCGTCGCGGTGCGCGGCCTCACCCGCCTCCTGGAGGGCGGCCGAGCGCTCCTCCTCCTCGGCGGCGACGCGCTCGCCGTCCTCGGCCGCCGCGTGCAGCGCCCGTACGAGCTCGCCCGCGGCGGTGGCGCGGGCGGCCAGCGCCGGGGCGGCGTCGCGCTCGGCCTCCCGGATGGCGACGGCCACCCGGGCGGCCCGGTCCGCTGCCGCGCGGTGGCGCAGTACCGCCTCGGCGGCTTGCCAGGCGGCGTGCAGGGTGCGGGCGTCGGCGAGCTCACGGCGCTGTGACGCCGCCGCCTTCTCGGCGGCGGTGAGGGCGAGCGAGGCGTGCCGGTAGGCGAGTTCGCTGGCGATGAGGGAGCTGCGGCTGCGCGCCTGCTCCGCCTCGGTGACGGTGTGCGCGGTGGCGGTGACCTGCTGGGCGAGCTCGGCGGTGCGGCCACGCTCCTCGCCGGCGCGGGCGGAGAGCCTGCGGACGAGCGTACGGGTCCTGCGCTCGGCTCCCGCGTGGACGTCGCGGGCCCGCACGCGGGTCTCGGCGGCGTCGACGATGCGGCCGAGCAGGTCGACGGAGCCCGCCGTGAAGTCGCGCTCGGCGGTGAGCTCGGCGCGGCGGCCGAGTTTGTTGCCGAAGCCGTGGACGAGGTCGGCGAGGCCGTCGGTGTCCCTGGTGTCGGTGACGGCGCGCAGCAGCAGGTCGGTGAAGTCGGAGTCCTTCTTGACCGCGAAGAGTCCGGCCGCCTCGCCCTCGTCGGCGTTCATCTCCCGCTGGTAGCGGAAGAGTTCCGGGTCGAGTCCGAGGTCGCCGAGGTGTTCGTTCCAGCGGTCGTGGATCTCCTCCCAGTGGATGTCGAGGTGCGGGTAGGCCTTGCCGGCCTCGGTGATGGCGTCCCGGAAGCCCTTCATGGTGCGGCGGCGGCCCTGGGCCCCGGAAACGCCTTCGCCGTACGAGCGGACGGCGGTGGACTCGGCGACCGGCAGCGAGTCGAGGCTGAGCCCGGGGCCGGGCCGGAAGGAGTACCAGGCCTCGGCGAACTTCCGCGGGTCGTTGGACACCTGGCGCCCGCGCCACTCGCTCACCTTGCCGACGACCACGCACTCACCGGTGAGCGTGTGCTGCCATTCCAGCGCGACGTGTCCGCAGTCGTCGGCGAGCAGGAACTTGCGCAGTACGCCGGAACTCGCGCCGCCGAGCGTGTTGCGGTGGCCCGGCAGCATCACCGAGAAGATCAGCTTGAGCAGGACGGACTTGCCGCCGCCGTTCTCCAGGAAGAGCACGCCGGCGGGCGCGGGGCGGCGGGGCGGTCCGACCGGCTCGTCCTGGAAG
>NZ_VBVX01000278.1 GCF_005981925.1 Streptomyces albidochromogenes | reverse complement strand
GCCGACGCCGCCACACCCGGGGTGCGCTTCGGTGTCGTCTCGTGCGCCAACTGGGAGTCCGGCTACTTCTCCGCGTACCGGCACCTCGCCGCCCGCACCGACCTGGACGCGGTCCTGCACCTCGGCGACTACCTCTACGAGTACGCGACCGGCGGCTACCCCACCGCCCCGTACGTCGTACGGCAGCACGAGCCGGCCCACGAGATCCTCACGCTCGCCGACTACCGCGTCCGCCACGGCAAGTACAAGACCGACGCCGACCTCCAGGCCCTGCACGCCACGCACCCGGTCATCGCCATCTGGGACGACCACGAGATCGCGAACGACGCCTGGTCCGGCGGCGCCGAGAACCACACGCCGGGCGCGGAGGGCGAGTGGGCCGCGCGGGTGGCCGCCGCGAAGCAGGCGTACTTCGAGTGGATGCCGGTCCGCGCCTCGACCGAGGGCACGGTCTACCGCCGGCTCCGCTTCGGCAAGCTGGCCGATCTGCACCTCCTCGACCTGAGATCCTTCCGCTCCGAGCAGGCGAAGGTCGGCAGCGGCTCGGTGGACGACCCGGAGCGCACGCTCACCGGCCGCGCCCAGCTGGACTGGCTCAAGTCGGGTCTCGCGTCCTCCGACGCCGCCTGGAAGCTGGTCGGTACGTCGGTGATGATCTCGCCGGTGGCCTTCGGGTCCATGCCGGCGCATCTCCTGGAGCCGCTGGCCGAGTTGATGGGGCTGCCGAAGGAGGGTCTCGCCGTCAACGTGGACCAGTGGGACGGCTACACCGACGACCGCAAGGAACTGATCAGCCACCTCAGGGACCGGGGCATCAGGAACACGGTCTTCCTGACCGGTGACATCCACATGTCGTGGGCCAACGACGTGCCGGTCAAGGCCGCGACGTACCCGCTGTCGGCGTCGGCGGCGACCGAGTTCGTCGTCACGTCGGTGTCCTCGGACAACCTCGACGACCTCCTGCACGTCGCGCCCCAGACCGTCTCACTGGTCGCCTCGACGGCGATCAAGGCCGCCAACCGCCATGTGAAGTGGCTGGACATGGACTCCCACGGCTACGGCGTCCTCGACGTCACGAGCGAGCGCTCGCAGATGGACTACTACGTCGTCTCCGACAAGAGCCGGCAGGACGCGACCACGCGGTGGACGCGCTCGTACCGCACGCTCAGCGGAACGCAGAAGGTCGAACGGGTGAACCAGCCGGTGCGCTGACCGTCGATTTTCAGCCATCTCGGGGCCTGTTACGGGCAGATCACGCCAGGAGGCGGGTGGCGTCAATTCGCCATCCGAATGCGGACACACCACCCGCCTTCACGGCCCCGACCCTTACCTGCGGATCTCAAAGTCTGGACCAGGCCGAAACTTTTCGCCTCGATGCCCTAATTGATCGATGAATTGATTGGGCTTGATCGCTTCTCTTCAAGATCTGACATGGACACATAACCTCCGGGCAGCGGCGGGGAACCCACCCCCGTCCACCCCCGCGAGGAGTCAACATGCGTGCTCTTGCTCGTATATCCCCCCTTCTGCGCAAGCGTTTCATCGGCACGGCGGTCATGGCCGGAACACTGGCCCTGTCCACCCTGTCCGCCCCCGCAGGCGTCGCCGTCGCCAAGGCGCCCGCCGACAAGTGCGTCGAGGAGACCGGCGTGAGCGCCGCCCGTGAAGCGCGGCCCTCCGGCGACCAGCACGCCCACGAGCCCAACGAGGTGACCGCCGCCAAGGCCAAGGCCATGGACGCGGACCTGCGCAAGAGACTCGACAAGCTGCGCACCTCGGGCGGCGCGACCGCCAGGGGCTTCTCCGCCACCGCGGTCACGACCATCCCGGTGTACTTCCACGTCGTGCACAGCGGCAGCACCGGCAAGCTCACGGCGACCGACATCAACAACCAGATGGCGGTCCTCAACTCGGCCTTCGGCGGCCAGGGCACCGGGAACGTCAACTCCAACTTCCAGTTCACGCTGGCCGGTACCGATTACACGGACAACGCCTCCTGGTACAACCTGGCGTCCGGTTCGACCGCCGAGAAGCAGATGAAGTCGACCCTGCGCAAGGGCGGCGCCGGCGCGCTGAACTTCTACACCGCCAACCTCAGCGGCGGCCTGCTCGGCTGGGCGACCTTCCCGAGCTCGTACAGCTCCAGCCCGAGCATGGACGGCGTCGTCGTCCTCGACAAGTCGCTCCCGGGCGGCAGTTCCGCCAACTACAACGAGGGCGACACGGCCACCCACGAAGTCGGCCACTGGATGGGGCTCTACCACACCTTCCAGGGCGGCTGCAACGGCAACGGCGACTACGTCACCGACACCCCGGCCGAGAAGAGCGCCGCGTACCAGTGCCCGACCGGCCGTGACTCCTGCGCCAGCAAGACCGGCGTCGACCCGGTCCACAACTTCATGGACTACACGTACGACAACTGCATGTACCAGTTCACCGCCGGCCAGGTCACGCGGATGACTGACAGCTGGACCGCGTACCGCGCCGGCTGACCGAGGGTCCTCTACCCTGGCGCCATGAGCGGGCCGGGGGACATCGGGGACATCGTCGACGGGCGTTTCGAGCTGCTGGAGCGGCTCGGCAGCGGGGGCATGGGCACGGTGTGGCGCGCCCGCGACACCGCCCTCCACCGCGAGGTCGCCCTGAAGGAGGTCCGGTCCTTCGGCCCGGAGCCGGCCGGTGGCGCCGAGGCCTCGCGCATCCTGCGGGAGCGGGTCATGCGCGAGGCCAGGGCGCTGGCCAGGATCAGCCACCCCCACGTGGTGACGATCCATCACATCGTCGACGACGAGCCGCACCCCTGGCTCGTGATGGAACTCCTGCCGGGCCGCACCCTCCAGCACCGCCTGGAGGAGGGGCCCCTGCCGCCCCGGGAGGCGGCGCGCACGGGCCGCGAGATCCTCGCCGCGCTGCGCGCCGCCCACGCCGCCGGAATCCACCACCGCGACGTGAAGCCCGCCAACGTCCTGCTGCGGGCCGACGGCCGGGCGGTCCTCACCGACTTCGGCATCGCCGCCGTCCGGGACTCCACCCCCCTGACGATGACCGGTGAGGTGATCGGCTCCCCCGAGTACATGGCGCCCGAGCGCGTCCGGGGCTCCGCCGACGTCCCGGCGTCCGACCTGTGGTCGCTCGGCATGACGCTGTACGTCTGCGTGGAGGGCGTGAGCCCGATGCGCCGCGGCAGCACGCTGGCCACCCTGGCCGCCGTGCTCGACGACCCCGTTCCGCCGCCCCGGCAGGCCGGGCCGCTCGGTCCGGTGCTGGCGGAGCTGCTGGTACGGGACCCGGCCGCGCGCCCGGACGCCGAGCGGCTCGACGCGCTGCTGGCCGCCGCCGAGGCCGGCCGTCCCCAGGCCCCGCCGCCCGCGCCCGTACCGCCGTCGCCGACCCGGACCGACACCCCGAGGCCCGCGCCGCCCGCGCCCGGGGCGTCGCACACCCCGCACTCGCTGCCGACCGTCGGCCGCGGGAACGGCGGCGGCGACAGCTCCGCCACGGTGACTTCGCCGCGCCGCGGCCGGGCGCCGCTGGCCGCCGCCGCCGCTGTGGTCGCGCTGGCGCTGCTGGGCGTCGCGGCGTACGCCGTGCTGAAACCGGACGCGGAACCGGCGGGCCGAGCGGGCGGCAACGGCGCCACCGCGGTCACCGCGAGCACGACCCGGGCCACGGCGGCCTCGCCGTCCCCTTCCGCCTCGCCGACCGCTTCCGCCTCACCCGCCCCGTCGACCCCGCGGGTCACGACCTCCGCGCCGGCCACGGTCTCCGCGCCGCCCGAGCGGCCCCCGGTCGCCGGCAGCTGGGTCGCGCAGCTCCACTCCGAGCCGCTGACCACAGGCCGGGCCGCCCTGGAACGCCGCCTCGCCACCGTCCGGCAGCAGGTGCCGCAGGCCACGGTGCTCCGGAGCGACGACTTCGCCTCGCTCCGGCCCGGGTACTGGGTGATCCACGCCGCCGGGCCCTTCGCCGACGGCCACGCCGCGCTGTCCTTCTGCGCCGCGCGCGGCCGTACGACGCCCGACCAGTGCCTCGGCCGGTGGATCAGCGACGACGCGGCGGACCGGACCTACCTGTGCCGTCCGCCGGCGAGCGCCCCGACCGGACGCTGCACGCGCCCGTAGCCGCCCGGGACTAGAGCGTCGCCAGGAATCCGGCCGCGACCTTCCAGGTCTGCGCGGCGGCTTCGGCGTCGTAGTCCGGCAGGTCCGGGTCGGTGTAGAGGTGCCCGGCTCCCGGATAGCGATAGATCTCCACGTCGGCGCCGATCCGCCCCATCCGCAGGTACCAGGCGTTCAGCCAGTCGTCGGACTCGAAGGGGTCCGGTTCCGCGACGTGCAGCTGCACGGGCAGCTCCTGCACGGCGGCGTCGTCCGCGATGTCCGAGGTCCCGTGCAGAAGCAGCAGGCCACGGGCCTTCTCGTCGCCGAGCGCGAGGTTCTGCGCGACGGACCCGCCGAAGGAGAAACCGGCGTACACGAGACCGTTCTCGGAGTGCGGGGCGGCGGCGAGGACGGCGCGGCGCAGGAGCTCGTCCCGGCCGATGCCGTCCTTGATCGCCATGCCCTCCTCCACGGTTTCGGCAGTTTGCCCCTCGAAGAGGTCGGGCACGTGCACCTGGTGCCCGGCGGCACGCAGCCGCTCTGCTGCGGCGTGCACCGCCGGGCGCAGACCGTAGACGGAGTGGAAAAGCATGATGTCCATCCCGCCATCCTCCCATTGAGCGTCGGAGTCATGGAGAACGTACTGCGCCCGTTGATCGTTATCGGTGGCTCGGTCGTGCTCACGCTGGTCGTCGGCTGGGCCGCCGACCTTCTGCTGCGCCGGACCGATGCCCGCCACCACGAGACCCCGCTGTGGGGCCTGCTGCGCCGCTGCCGCGTGCCGCTGCAGGTCCTGATCCTCACCGCCGTCCTGAGAGGGGCGTACGAGAAGACCGCCCTGGCGATCGTCCAGGACCACCGGGCCGGCATAGGCCAGGTGCTGTCCCTGGTGCTGATCGGGGCCGGCGCCTGGCTGGTGATACGGATCGCCTCCGCCGTCGTGGAGTCGTCGTACGCCCGCTACGCGTCCTCGACGCGCGATCCGGCCCGGGTCCGGCGCGTCCGTACCCAGGTGACGCTGATCATGCGGATCGTCACCGCGGTCGTCGCGGTGGTGGCGGCGGGCGCGATGCTGATGACCTTCCCGGGCATGAAGGCGGTCGGCACGTCGATGCTGGCCTCGGCCGGAATCATCGGCATCGTCGCCGGTGTCGCGGCCCAGTCGACCCTCGGCAATCTCTTCGCCGGCTTCCAGATCGCCTTCGGCGACATGGTGCGCATAGGGGACACCGTGGTCGTGGACGGTGAGTGGGGCGTGGTCGAGGAGGTCACGCTGACGTTCCTGGCCGTACGGACCTGGGACGAGCGGCGGATCACCATGCCGGTGTCGTACTTCACCAGCAAGCCGTTCGAGAACTGGTCGCGCGGCGGCGCCCAGATGACCGGCACCGTGTTCCTGCACCTCGACCACACGGCGCCGGTGGATCTGATGCGCGAGAAGCTCCAGGAGATCCTGGGCATGTGCAAGGCGTGGGACGGCCGGGACTGGAGCCTGGCGGTCACCGACACGACGCCGAACACCCTGGTGGTACGGGCGGTCGTCACCGCCAAGGACGCCGACGACGTGTGGACGGTCCGGTGCACGGTGCGCGAGCAGCTGATCGCCTGGCTGACCGAGAAGCACCCGTATGCGCTGCCGCGCATAGCCACCGCCGCCGCCGAACGCCCCCCGAACGGCAAGCCGCCGGTGCCCGACGAGGAGCCGCGCACCGGGCGCGGTTAGACCCCGCCCCCGAGGTGGTGGACCGCTAGCGGAGGCTGCGCACGTCCAGGTGGTGCAGCACCCGGTCCACCACCTCGGGGTCGGCGCCCGGCTCGCTGCGCGCGGAGAGCACCTCGTGCCGCGCGGCCGACATCATCTCGCGCTGGATCCGGTGCACCGACTTGACCCGCTCGGCGCGTTGCGCGAACGCCTCGCGCCGCTCGTCGTCCACGACCTCCGGGCTGATCCTGGCCCCGATGTCCAGCGCGCCGCGCTGCAGCCGGTCCAGGACGTCGTCGGGCAGGTCCTCGACCTCCTGGATCTCCTTGAGCCTGCGCTTGGCGGCCTTAGCGGCCCGTACCGCCAGGTCGTGTTCGAGTTCGCGCTCCGCCCCGGTGTCCGCGCGTACGCCCAGCAGCCGCACCAGGCGCGGCAGGGTGAGCCCCTGCACGAGGAGGGTGGCCATGATGACGGAGAACGCGATGAACACGATCTCGTCGCGCGCCGGGAACGGGGCGCCGTCCTGGGTCCTGAGCGGAATGGCGAGCGCCAGCGCGACCGACGCCACGCCCCGCATCCCCGACCACCACATGACGACCGTCTCGCGCCAGCTGACGGGAATGTCCTCGTCGTAGTCGCGGAGCGTGTGCAGCCGTTTGGCCAGCCAGGTCGCGGGCAGCAGCCACGCCAGCCGTACGCCGACGACCACCGCGACGACCGCCGCGCCCCAGCCGAGCATCTCGCCGAGGCGGCTCTCGGCCGTCCCGAAGACGTTGTGCAGCTCGAGTCCGATGAGGCCGAAGGCGATACCGGTGACCAGGGTGTCGACGATCTGCCAGAAGGTGTTCCCGGCGAGGCGGCCGAGTACGTCGTCGGCGTCGACGGCGTGCTCCGCGAGGTACAGCGCGATGACGAGCACGGCGAGCACGCCGGACCCCTTGAACTCCTCGGCCAGTACGTAGGCGACGAAGGGCGCCAGCAGCGTCAGGCTGATCTGCAGCGTCGCGTCCCCGAGGTAGCCCATCAGCCGTTCGGTGATCCAGCCGAGCCCGAACCCGACGGCCACGGCGACGAGGGCGGAGAGGAAGAAGTCCCCGACCGCGTTCGGCCAGGAGAACGTGCCGCTCACGGCCGCCGCGATCGCCACGTGGTAGAGCACGATGGCCGTCACGTCGTTGAACAGCCCCTCGCCCTCCAGAATCGACACGAGCCGCCGCGGCAGCCCCAGCGACCCGGCCACGGCGGTCGCCGCGACCGGGTCGGGCGGGGCGACGAGCGCGCCCAGCGCGATGGCCGCGGCGATCGGCAGCCCCGGGACGAGGGCGCCCGCCACCGCGGCCACCGCCGCCGTCGTCACGAAGACGAGCGCCACCGCGAGCAGCAGGATGGGCCTGATGTTCGCGGCGAACTGCCGCCAGGAGGTGCGCTGCACGGCCGCGTACAGCAGGGGCGGCAGGACCAGCGGCAGGATGTACTCGGGCGGGACCTCGACGTTCGGTACGAACGGCAGCAGCGCCAGGACGATCCCGGCGACCGTCATGAGCACCGGAGCCGGCAGCCCGAGACGCTCCCCCAGGGGCACCGTCACGACGGCTCCCAGCAGCAGCAGGAACAGCAGGGCCAACTGGTCCACGGCGCACCCTCCGGCGGTTGGGCATCTCGACGATCAAGACCCCAAGGGTGCCACTACTCGCGGATCCGCTGGCGGATCCAGACTCCGGCTTCCTTCAGCACGCCGGTCCCCGCCCAGGTGTCGCCGTCGCAGGTGCCCGTCTTGAAGACGGCTCCCGAGCGGTGGTCGTCGGAGTAGTTCCAGTTGGTCCAGGAGATCTTCTTGCGCTTCATCAGGTCGAGGAAGCGCTGGGACTGGGCGAAGTCGTTGGCGCCCTCGCCCGCGTAGTCCTGCGTGCCGAACTCGGTGACGAAGACGGGGAGCCGGTCGGAGGCGCGGTTGAGGGCGTCGAGGTACTCGCCCCGGTGCGAGGCCGCGTAGAAGTGGAAGGTGTACATGATGTTGGAGGCGTTCACCGGGTTGCGGACCACCTCCTGCTCGTCGGCGCCCTCCGAGACCCCGAACGACGACCACGCGCGCGTACCGACCAGGACCACGGCGTCCGGGTCCTGCGCCCTGATGACGGGGATGATCTTCTCGGCGTACGCCTTGATCTTCGGCCAGCTGACGCCGGAGGGCTCGTTGGCTATCTCGTAGAGGACGCCGGGGTTGTCCTTGTACTTCTTCGCCATCGCCGTGAAGAACGTCCTGGCGCGCGCGAGGTTGAAGTCGGGGTCGCCCGGGTCGAGCATGTGCCAGTCGATCACGGCGTACATGCCGCGCCGGTGGGCCCCGTCGACGAACTTCTGCGCGAGAGCGGTGAAGCGCTGCGGGTCGGTCTCGTAGCCGCCCTCCTGGACGTACGTCGACACGCGCAGGACGTCGGCGCGCCAGTCGCCGGCCAGGGCGTCCAGCGATCCGTCGGTGAGGCACCGGGCGTACCACTGGGTGCCGTGGGTGCTCATGCCGCGCAGCTGGACGGCCCTGCCCTGGTCGTCGCAGAGCTGGCGGCCGCAGACCTTGAGCTGTCCGGCGGCGGAGACGGGGGTGGGGG
>NZ_VBVX01000277.1 GCF_005981925.1 Streptomyces albidochromogenes | reverse complement strand
GCGGAGGGCGGCGCACCGGCCGGGGAGGGCCGGGCGGTGGTACGGGAGGGGCTCGTGAGGGCGGTCATGGCTGTTCGCCCTCAGTTCTTGAAGGCCTTGGCCGCCGCGGCTTCGAGCGCGGCGGCGGTGCCCTTCGGGTCGGCCGGGTCGCGCAGGAAGTCCTGGAGGATCTTCCACTCCCCCATGCCCTTGGTGCCGCCGAAGGCCGCCGGGGCCTGGTCCGACATGTCGAAGCGGACCGTGTCGCCGGCGTCGACGAGCGACTTGGCGATGGTGCGCGCGGTGTCGTCGCCGTAGGCGGCGGGGTCGGCCTTCTTGTTCGGCGAGAGGAAGCCGCCCTCGGCGGCCCAGACCTCGGCCGCCTCGGGGGTGGCGAGGTAGTCCATGAGCGCCATGGCGGCCTTGCGGTTGCGGCCGTCCTTCAGGACCACCGCGGCGTCGCCGCCGCTGACCACCGGCGCCTTGCCGCCGTCCACGGCGGGGAAGGGGAAGAAGGCCGCGTCCTCGCCGACCTTCCTGCCGTGCTCCTCCTTGGCTATGGAGCCGACGAAGTCGCCCTCGAAGACCATCGCGGCCTCGGGTTCGGCGCCGAAGACCTGGCCGACGGAGCTGGGGAAGTCGGTGCTGAGCGCGCCGGACCTGCCGCCCGCGACCAAGTCCTTGTCGGAGAACAGCTCGCCGAGCGTGGTGAGGGCCTTGACGACGCTCGGGTCGGTCCACGGCAGCTTGTGGGCGGCGAGCCGGTCGTACTTCTCGGGGCCGGCCTGGGAGAGGTAGATGTTCTCGAACCAGTCGGTGAGCGTCCAGCCGTCCTCGCCGGCGACGGCGAAGGCGGGCAGTCCGGAGTCGGCTACCGTGGCGGAGCTCTTGAGCATCTCGGCGTACGTCTTCGGCGGCTTGACGCCCGCCTGGTCGAGGGCGTCCGGGCTGTACCAGACCGTCGACTTGTGGGCGGCCTTGAAGTAGAGGCCGTAGAAGTCGCCGTCGACGGTGCCGTAGTTCTTCCAGACCGGCGCGAAGTTGTCGGTGACGGTCTGCTCGGTCTTCTCGCCCAGCGGCTGGAGCCAGCCCTTGCGCGCGAACTGCTGCAGCACGCCCACCTGCGGCACCATCACCACGTCGGGGGCGTTGCCGCCCTCGATCTTGCTGCCGACGACGGTGGAGACGTTGTCGCCGGTGGAGATGAACTCGACCTTCGCGCCGGTCTTCTCGGAGAAGGCGTCGAGCACCTTGCGGAAGTTCTTCTGCTCGGTGCCGGACCACACTCCGGCGACGACCACCTTGCTGCCGTCGAGCTTTCCGCCGCCGCTGCCGGCGGGGGCGATGTCACCGCCGCCGCACGCGGTCGCGCCGAGCGCGAGGGCGAGCGCCGAGGAGCAGGCGGCCACGGTCCGTCGTTGCAGTCTCATCATGGCTGTTCCTTCCGAAGGGGTGGGGAGAACGGGGTCACAGGGCGGCGCTGTCGCTGATCCACCAGGCGGCGGTGGATCCGGGCAGTACGCCGTCGGCACAGGGGCCGCTGGCCAGCAGCGGGGTGCCGGCGACCGGGGCCGGCACCGGGCCGGTGCCGAAGTTGACGGCGCACACCAGCCCGTCGCCCCGGACGAAGGCGAGCACCTCGGGCGGGCTCTCCAGCCAGCGCAGGCCGTCCTCCGCGAACTGCGGCAGACCGCGCCGCAGTTGGAGGCCGTCGCGGTAGAGGTGCCAGAAGGAGCGAGTGTCGGCGAGCGCCCGGTCGGTCGCGTGCTCGGCGAACCATTCGGGCTGCGGCAGCCACGGCCTGGCCCCCTCCGTGCCGGAGGTGAAACCGAACGGGGAGGCGTGCCCGGACCACGGCAGCGGGACCCGGCAGCCGTCACGGATGCGCTTGCGGCTGCCCGTACGGCGGAATATCGGGTCGGTGAGGACGTCGTCCGGAAGGTCCACGACCTCGGGCAGGCCGAGCTCCTCGCCCTGGTAGATGTACGCCGATCCCGGCAGCGCCATCATCAGCAGCGCGGCGGCCCTGGCGCGCGCCGAGCCGAGGCCGCTGCCCCCGGTGCCGGACTCGCCGTAGCGGGTGACGGTGCGTACCTGGTCGTGGTTGTTGAGGACCCAGGTCACGGTGGAGCCGGTGCCCGCGATGTCCTGCATGGCTCCGGAGATGATCTTCTGGAACGCGTCGGCGTCCCAGGGGGCGCCGAGCAGGTCGAAGAAGAACGCCTGGTGCAGCTCGTCGGGGCGTACGTACAGGGCGTGCTCGCGGGGGGTGGGCACGGAGACCTCGCCCACCAGCAGCCGCTCCCGGCCGTCCTGGGCGGCGTACTCCTCGCAGACCGCGCGCCAGTGGCGCCACACGTCGTGCACCTCGGGCTGGTTCCAGGCGAGCGGGTTGACGGAGTCGCGGGTCCGCTCGTCGGCCTCGGGGTCCGGGGAGTCGGGGAGTGCGGGGTGCTTGAAGAGGCCCGCCGCGACGTCGATGCGGAAGCCGTCGACGCCCCGGTCCAGCCAGAAGCGCAGGACGTGCTCGAAGTGGGCGCCGACCTCCGGGTTGCGCCAGTTCAGGTCGGGCTGCTCGGGGGTGAACATGTGGAGGTACCACTGGCCGGGAGTGCCGTCCTCCTCGACGACGCGCGACCAGGCGGGGCCGCCGAACATCGCCCGCCAGTTGTTGGGCGGCTCCTCGCCGTCCGGGCCCCTGCCGTCGGCGAAGTGGAAGCGGGCGCGGGCCGCGCTGCCGGGGCCGGCGGCCAGTGCCTCGCGGAACCAGACGTGCTCGCTGGAGCAGTGGTTGGGGACGATGTCCAGCAGCACCTTGACGCCGAGCCGCCGGGCGGCGGCGACGAGCAGGTCGAACTCGGCGAGGTCGCCGAAGACCGGGTCGACATCGCAGTAGTCGGCGACGTCGTAGCCGTGGTCGTGCTGCGGCGAGGGGTAGAACGGGCTCAGCCAGATGCCGTCGACGCCGAGCTTCTTGAGGTACGGCAGGCCCGCCCGTACGCCGGCCAGGTCACCGATGCCGTCGCCGGTGCTGTCCAGGAAGCTGCGGACGTACACCTGGTAGATCACCGCGTCCCGCCACCAGTGGTGCGCGACGCGAAGGGGGAGGCCGTTGTCGGCCGGGGCAGTGAGCATCACCCGTTGACCTGTTCCTACTTGTGCGAGCGGGAGCGCCCAGACGTTCCGCGCGGCCGCCCCCCGTTATGCATGCATGTTAAGTAGGTGTGACGAGAGGGTGTCAACGATGAGGCAGAAAGCTGCCTGGAGTTACGTAGGAATGTCCCGATAGTTGTGAGGGCTCAGATACCTAACATGTAACCAAGAAGAGGCCGGACGGGCACCCGGAAGACATCAGCCTCTGCGCGCGACGGCCCGCAGTTCGCGCGCCAGCCGGTCGACGGCCCGCTCCGGGCTCTGGCGCATCGCCAGCGCGTCGTACGCCACGGCCTGCACGGCCAGGCTCACCTGGTCGTAGCGCGGGCTCTTGGGCCGGGGCTCCGCCGCGAGCAGGCTCCGGCGCAGCGTCGGCAGGTACGGGTAGGCGCGCACGAGCTGCGGATCGGTGTACAGGGCGGACCGCACCGGCGGCAGCGAGCCCTCGGTGAGCACCTTGCGCTGCACGGGCTCGCTGGTCAGGTACGCCATCAGGTCGGCGGCTGACTCGCGGTGCCGCGAGTGGGCGCTGACGGCGAGGTTCGAGCCGCCCAGCACGCTCGCCCCGGCGCCGTCGGGCCCCGGCAGCGGGGTGACGCCGAACTTGCCGGCGACCTCGGAGTCCTTGCCGTCGGCCCCGGAGTACACGTACGGCCAGTTGCGCAGGAAGAGCAAGCGGCCGTCCTGGAACGCCTGCCGCGACTCCTCCTCCTTGAAGCGCAGCGCCTCCTGCGGGATCCAGCCGTCCCGCACCCCTCGGGCCAGGAAGCCCAGCCCGGCGCGGGCGGCGGCGGAGTCCACGGTGACGCGTTCGCCGTCGTCGCGGAGGAACGATCCGCCCGCCGAGTGCACCGCCTCGGTGACATTCACGGCCAGCCCCTCGTACGGCAGGAACTGTCCGGCGTACCCGTCGATTCCGTACTTCGGCGCGATCGTCCTTGCCTGCCGCTCCAGGTCCGCCCAGGTGCGCGGCGGCTGTTCGCCCTCGCGCCGCAGGATGTCCTTGCGGTAGTACAGCAATCCGGCATTCGTGACATAGGGGACTGCGTACAGCCGCCCGTCGAAGGTCGCGGTGTCGACCACCGGCGGCAGGAAGGAGCCGAGCGGGAAGCGGTCGCGCTCGACGGGGGCGATCCACCCGGCGGCCGCGAACTCGGAGGTCCAGGCGACGTCGATGTTCAGCACGTCGAACCGGCCCCTGCCGGCCCGCAGTTCGGTGATCATCTGCGCCCGGGTCTCGTCGGCCGAGTCCGGCAGCTCGACGAGGGTGACCTTCTCGTCCGGATGTGTCCGGTTCCAGCCGTCCAGCAGTGGACCGAGGTAGCCGGTGAGGTCACCGGCCGTGGCCAGGGTCATCGGCCCGCGCCCGTCGCCGCCGCCCGGCGGCCCTTCGGCGCGCGCGCCACCGCCCGCGTAACCGGCCAGGACGACGGCGACGGCCAGGAGCCCCCTGGTGGCGGCTCGTATCCACCGCATAGGTTCGCTCCTTGGGCACCGGCGTCATTCGTCCTCGAGTGGCGTCAGGGGCCATGTATACCCGTTAGGCATGGGCGATACTAGAGCCCGAACGACGACACCAGGGCGATACGGGCCACACTCCGACGGCGGTCGGTCCGGCCGCGACGAGCAGGTACGGATCACGTACGGAACGGGGAGGAGAGAGCACGCGTGCGCCTGCCCCTTCTGGCCCTCCTCGCCCGTGGACCGGCCCACGGATACGAGCTCAAGCAGGGGCTTGAGCAACTCCTCGGCTCCGCGTACCCTCAGCCGAACGTCGGCCAGATCTACGTCACGCTCGGCCGGCTGGAGAAGTCCGGCCTGATCGAGGGCGAGGAGATCGCCCAGTCGAACCGGCCGAACAAGAAGATCTACCGGCTGACCGACGCCGGGCGGGAAGCACTGCATGTCTGGTTCGAGGACCCGACCGACGAGCCGCGCGTACGGGACGAGTTCTTCATGAAGCTCGCCCTCGCCCCGGCCTCCGGCATGGCCGACCAGATCACTCTCATCAACAAACAGCGGCGTCAGTACCTCAACACCCTGCGGGATCTGTCGAAACTCGCCGCCGCCGAGGACCGGGACAACCGGATCTCCCAGCTGCTGATCGAGGGCGCGATGCTGCATCTGCAGGCCGACCTCGACTGGCTGGAACGCTGTCAGGAGGAGCTGGAATGAGCGACGCAGCACGTTCTTCCGTCGTGCCCTCTTCCGGCGCCGCCTCCTCTGACGCCCCTTCCGCCGGTGCCTCCGATGCCGCTGCCGCGCCCCCCGTCCTGCGCGCCGAAGGGCTCGTGAAGACCTACCGGGGCGAAGGCGCCCCGGCCCACGCCGTACGCGGCGTCGACCTCGTCGTCCGGCCGGGCGAGTTCGTCGCGATCACCGGCCCGTCCGGCGCGGGGAAGTCCACGCTGCTGCACCTGCTCGGCGGCCTCCAGCGGCCCGACAGCGGCAGCATCTGGCTGGACGGCACGCGGGTCGACGGCCACAGCGAGGCCGGCTGGGCGGTCCTGCGCCGCCGCCGTATCGGCGTCGTCTTCCAGTTCTTCAACCTGGTGTCGAACCTGACGGTCGCCGACAACATCGAGCTCCCCGCCCTGCTCGCCGGGAGCAACGCGCGACAGGCCCGCGCCGAGCGCCACAGGCTTCTGACCGAGCTCGGCCTCGAAGGCAAGGAGCGCAGCATGCCGGGCGAGCTGTCCGGCGGCGAACAGCAGCGGGTCGCCCTGGCGCGCGCCTTGGTCAACCACCCCGGCCTGCTGCTCGCCGACGAGCCGACCGGCAGCCTGGACAGCAAGGGCACCCGCGAGGTGATGCGGCTGCTCTCCCGCTTCCACCAGCGTGGCCAGGCCATCCTGCTGGTCACCCACGACCACCGGCTGGCCAGCGCGGCGGACCGGGTCATCAGCTTCTTCGACGGGCGCGTGGCGGACGACGCCGTGCTCGGCGCGAAGACGGGCGGCGGCCGGGGCGTCGCCGGTGTCCTCGAACTGAAGGACTGACAGCGGTGCGGGCCACTTTGCGCTGGGCACACGCCGACCTGCGCACCCATCGCGGCGAGGCGCTGTTCATCGTGCTCGCGACCGCCGGGATCATCGTCTCGCTGCTGCTGGCCGGCGCGCTGCTGAGTTACGCCGCGAATCCCTGGCAGCGCGTGTTCAACGAGTCGCGCGGCGCCCATGTGTGGATCCACACCAGCCCCTCCGCCGACGCCGCGGGACTGTCCCGCCTCGACGGGGTCGACGCGCTGTCCGGCCCGTACCGCACCGCCCGTACGACCGTGCGGTCCCAGGGCGCCGAGGCCGCCGTCGAACTGCGCGGCGCCGCCGCCGAACGGCCGCGGACCGGCCGTCCGCTGATCACTTCGGGGCGCTGGCTCGACCCGGGCGCGGCAGGCGGCATCGTGCTGGAGAGCAGTCTCGCCCGCGCGCTGTGGGCCGGCCCCGGGGACACGCTCGCGGTGCCCGGCGCCGACGGGTCGGACGTACGCCGCCTCACTGTCCTCGGCGTCGCGGACAGCGCCGAGTCGCCGTACCGTCCGGGCGACCGGCCGGGCACCGGGTGGGTGCTGCCCGGCGAACCGGCGCTCACCGGCGCGCCGCTGGACCGTACGGGCCAGGTCGTCGGGGTGCGGCTCGACCAGCCGGACGACACGGACTTCGCCGTGCAGCGGGCGGTCACCGCGCTGGGCGCGGGGGAGGTCACCGAGGTCTCCCACTGGCACCAGGCGCGCGCCGAGGCGCAGAGCGACAGCAGGCTCCTCGGCCTGCTCCTGGGCGTCTTCGGCCTCGGCGCGCTGCTGGCGGCCGCGCTGGCGGTGACCGGCGCGATCAGTACCCGGGTCCGCGGTCATCTGCGGGACATCGCCGTCCTGAAAGCGATCGGCTTCACGCCCGGGCAGGTGGTACGCATCTTCCTCGTCCAGCACCTCGCCTTCGCCCTGACCGGTGTCGTGCTGGGGACGGCGCTGGTGGAGACGCTGGGCGCCCGGACGCCGGGCCGGATCGGCGAGGCGGTCGGGGTGTGGCGGGACCTGCCCGCGCACACAGCCGTCCTCCTGTCGCTGCCGGCCGCCACCCTCCTCTTCATCGGCGCGGCGACCGGCCTCGCCGCGTGGCGGGCGGGGCGCGTCCCCGCCGTGCCGGCGCTGCGGTCCGCCGACCCGGCGGGCGGCCGGATGCCGGCGGTGGCCCGGCGGGCCCTCGGGCTCGGCGTCCCGCCCGCGGCGGTCCTGGGCTGGCACGCCGCGTTCGGCCGCCGCAGCCGCTCGCTGTCCTCGGTCGCCCGGCTGGCCCTGCCGATCCTGCTGATCACGGTCGCGCTGAGCGCGTGGTCGACGCTGGACAGCCTCCAGGGCCGGGCGTCGCAGAGCGGTCCGGCGGCCGCGCTCACGGCCCGCGCGGCGGAGGGTACGAGGGATCACGAGGTACGGGCCGTGCTGGACGCGGACCCGGGGGTCTCCGCGGCCCACCCGGGCGTGGAGGTCGCGGCGCTGGTCCCGGGCCAGACCGGCACGATCGCCCTGCGCGGCCTGGGCTCCCGGACGGCCCCGTACCCCTTCTCCCCGGTGGAGGGCCGGGCGCCGCACGGCCCCGACGAGGCGGTCGCGGGCCAGGGTCTGCTCGACCTCCTCGACATCCGGGTCGGCGACTGGGTGCGGATGACGGTGGGCGGGCGGCCGCAGATCCTGCACATCGTCGGCCGGGTGATCGAACCGGAGAACGCCGGCCGGGTCGTCACCACCGACCTCGACACGCTCCGCGAACGCGACCCCTCGCTCGCCCCGGCCTTCTACCAGCTCCGGCTGCGGCCGGGTGCCGACGCGAAGGCGGTGAGCACGCGACTCGCGGGCGCGCTGGACGGCCGACTGGACGTCGCACGGGCGGCGGGCCCGGCCGACGGACTGGCTCCGGCTCGGGCCGTGGTCATGGGACTGGTCGCGGTACTGGCCCTGATCGGCCTGACCGAGCTGCTCACCATGATCGGGGCGCGCGTACGTGAGCGCGAGCGGGACCTGCCGGCCCTCAAGGCGATGGGCCTGACCCCGCGCCAGGTCACGTCGATGATCGTGACCTCGGCCGCCCTGACGGCGCTGGCCGCCGCGGTGGCCGGCACGGCGTTCGGAGTGCTGCTGGCCGGCCGGCTGATCGACGCGCAGGGCAGATCGAGCGGCGTGGGCGCGGGCATCGCCCATGCGCCTCCCGCCCTCGTGCTGCTGGCGGTGGTGACGGCGGCGGTCCTCGGAGCGACCACGGCCGCGACCCTCCCCGCGACCCGGGCAACCCGCCAC
>NZ_VBVX01000276.1 GCF_005981925.1 Streptomyces albidochromogenes | reverse complement strand
GTCCAGGCGTTCGACCTCAAGGCCGTCGACTACGTGCTCAAGCCGGTACGCCGGGGCGGGGCTCGCCTCGACCTGGTCGCAGACGCGGCGCACGGCTTCGGCGAGGCGTTCCCGGCGTACCGGCTTGAGCACGTAGTCGACGGCCTTGAGGTCGAACGCCTGGACCGCGAACCCCTCGTGGGCGGTGACGAAGACGATGAGCGGCGGACGGGCGAACCCGGCGAGGAGCCGCGCGATGTCGAGGCCGGTGAGCCCGGCCATGTGGATGTCGAGGAAGACGACGTCGATGGCGTCGTCGCCGTCGGGTCCCGCGTCGAGCGCGCGGTTGATCCGGCGCAGGGTCCCGGTGGCGTCGGTGGCCCCCTCGGCGCTGCGGACCCGGGGGTCGGCGCGCAGCAGGTAGAGGAGCTCCTCCAGAGCCGGTCGTTCGTCGTCGACAGCCAGTGCGCGCAACATGGTGGGGAGTGTAGGAGCAGCGGGGGTGACCTGGACATACGGGCCGCCCGCCGCGGCGCGGACGGCGCGTTCGCGCGGCGCGCCCAGCGCGCCCGGGCCGCCCGGAGCCCGCGGCGGCCGCCGGCCCGGAGAAATGCGGCCGGATCGGCTGCGCGCGTGAGCAGAAACCGCCTGCCTTCCGTACCTCAGGATGACCGGTCGGTTACCCCACGAACCACGCGAGCCCCCTAGGAATTGCCCCATGAGTCCGAACCAGCGGCATCGTGACGTCGGCGCGTACGCGCTCGGCGTCCTCGATCCAGCGGATGCGTTCCGCTTCGAGGAACATCTGGCCGACTGCGCGACGTGCGCCGTGCGCCTCAGCGAGTTCGCCGGACTCGAGTCGACGCTGGCCGCCTACGCCCATTCCGGCGCCGGTGCCACGGTGCCGCCGGTGGAGCGTCCCACCGAGGGGCTGCTGGACCGGTTGCTGGACACGGTCGAGGCGGGCCACCGGCGCCGGGGCAGGCGCCGCCTGCGGCTGGTCGCCGCGGCGGCGGCGCTGATCATCGCCGGTCCGGTGGCGGCCCTGGGCCTCCAGGCGCGCGCGGCTGACGACGGCGAGGGCCCGGTGCGGCGGTACGCCGCCACCGACCCGGTCTCCGGCGTCCGGGCGGCGGTCGCGCTGCGGGAGCGCGGCTGGGGGGCGGCGGTCGGGCTCGAACTGGCCCGCGTCGCAGGGCCGCTGACCTGCGAACTGATCGCCGTGGGCAAGGACGGCGAGGAGCAGACGGTGACCACGTGGGCGGTGCCGGACGGCGGTTACGGCATGCCGGACGTCGAGGGCCACGAGGAACCGCTGCGCACCGAGGGGGGCGCGGCCCTGCGCGGCACGGAGATCGACCGCTTCGAGGTCCGCACGCTGGACGGAAGGCGCCTGGTCACGATCGGGGCGTAGGGCAGCGGGTCACTTCAGCAGTCGCGACAGCCGGCGGTCCGCGAGGGGCTTGCCGCCGGTCTGGCAGGTCGGGCAGTACTGCAACGACGAGTCACTGAACGACACCTCCCGGATGGTGTCGCCGCAGACCGGACACGCCTCCCCGGTCCGGCCGTGGACCCTGAGCCCGCTCTTCTTCTCCGCCTTGAGCCGCCCCGCCGCCACCCCGCGCGAGCGGGCGACGGCCTCGGCGAGGGTGGAGCGCGTCGCCTCGTACAGGGCCGTGATCTCGTCGTCGGTGAGGTGGGCGACCGATTTGAAAGGCGACATCCGCGCCGCGTGCAGGATCTCGTCGCTGTACGCGTTGCCGATGCCGGCGATCAGGCTCTGGTCGCGCAGGGCGCCCTTGAGCTGCCGCCGTTCTCCGCGCAGCAGCTCCGCGAACCGGTCGCGGCCGAAGCCGTCGGCGAGCGGATCGGGGCCGAGCCGGGCGACGCCCGGCACGTCGGCGGGATCGCGCACGACGTACACGGCGAGGCTCTTCTTCGTGCCGGCCTCCGTGAGGTCGAACCCCGCGCCGTCCGCCAGCGCCACCCGCAGCGCGAGCGGCCCCTTGCCGGGGCGGGGCGGCTCGGCCGGCAGCTCGTCCTTCCAGCGCAGCCAGCCCGCCCGGGCGAGGTGGGTCACCAGGTGCACCCCGCCCGCGCCGATGTCGAGGAACTTGCCGTGCCGGCCGACGGAGGCGACCACCGCGCCCTCCAGCGCGGAAGGCGGCGGGTCGTACGTCTTGAGCACGCTGACGGCGACCGGGACGACCCGCGCGATCTCCCGGCCCACCAGGTGCTCGTCGAGGAACTCGCGCAGCGCTTCGACTTCCGGCAGCTCAGGCATGTTCCCAGCGTGCCTCAGCCGGTGGCGGCCCGCAGCAGGGCCGCCAGCTCGTCGGTCAGGCTCGCGGTCAGCCGGTCGAGGTCGGGAACCGCCTTGGCGTCGGCGACCAGGCCGGCGTGCACCCGGCCGCCGTACGTCGTCAGCGCGACGGCCAGGGACTGGCCCCGGGCCAGGGGCGCCATCGGGTAGAGGGCGCGCAGCGGGCTGCCGCCCAGTGAGAGGGCGGAGCGGGGCAGCGGCACGTTCGTGACGAGTACGTCGAAGAGCATCCGCGCCGCGCTGCCTGCGAGCGGCGCGCCGAGGCGGTGGGCGAGCGGCGGCAGGTGGTCGGCCAGTACGGCGACCGCCCCCGGGCCGCGTCCCGGCCCTTCGGCCTTGTTGCGGTCCATGGTCCGGCGCACCGCCGTGAGCCGCGCCCAGGGGTCGGCCTCGGAGACGGGCAGGCCGACGAGGTACGCCGACAGCTTGTTGCCGGAGCCGGCGGCGCGGCCCGGGCGGCGCCGGGACACCGGTACCAGGGCGCGCGGGTCGGCGCCGGGCAGGGGTTCGCCCCGCTCCAGCATCCACCGGCGCAGCGCTCCCGCGACGACGGCCAGCAGCACGTCGTTCGCGGTGCCGCCCGCCGCCCTGCGGACCTTCAGCACGTCGTCGAGCCCGAGCACGGCGGTGCCGAGCCGCCGCGTCCCGCTGGACCCGGCAGCGAAGGCGCTCGCTCCCCAGGGGTCGAAGCGGCTGGCGCGCATGACGGAGGCGCCGATGCCGACGGCCCGGCCGACCTCCTCGATGCGGTCGCGGGCGAAGCCGACGACCTGGTGCGGGCCGGGCAGCCAGGACCGGGGCGGCACCCCGCGCTCCTTGCGGGCGCCGGCGGTGCTCGCGCCCGCGATCTGGTCGAAGATGCCCGCCCCGATGGCGACGGCGCGCATGCCGTCGGCGAGAGCGTGGTGCAGCTTGACGAGTACGGCGAACGTGCCGGTGTCGGCGGCGGTCAGGACGTACATCTCCCAGGGCGGAAGGCCGCGTGGGAGCGGCTGTTCCATCAGCGCGCCGGCGATCTCGGCGGCGTGCGCCGCGAAGTCGCTCTCGGGCAGTCTGATCCGCCGGACGTGGCGGCGTACGTCGAAGTCCTTGGCCGTGGACCAGGCCGCGCCGCCGACGGGCAGCAGGACGGTCCGTACGCGCATGCTCAGCCGGGGGATCGCGGCGGCCCGCTCGGCGAGCAGCCGCGCGACGCGGTCGCCGTCGGTCTGGCCCTCGAAGAAGGCGAGCGCGCCGAGGTGCATGGGGTGTTCGGTGGATTCGAGGTGCCAGAAGGCCAGATCAAGAGGTGCCAGAAGCTCGGTGCTCAAGGAGCCCTCACGTCGTTCGGAGGCCGGTGGAGAGCCGCAGTCAATCCCGGCCGGTCGGTTACGGTCAAGTACGACCGGGACACACACCGTTACTGAACGGTACGGTCAGGAGCGTTCATTCACGGTCGGGCACGACGAACTCGCACCAGACGCACTTGCCGCTGCCCCGCGACTCCACGCCCCACACGTCCGCGAGCCGGTCGACCAGCATCAGCCCCCGCCCCGACACGCCCGACTCCCCGGCCTCCCGGCGGCGCGGCAGCGCGCTGGAACGGTCCTCGACGTCGATCCGCAGTCTGCGCTGGGCGCCGGTCAGGACCCGGGCGGTGATGATGGCCCCGCCGTCGGTGTGCATCAGCGCGTTGGTCATCAGCTCGTCGGCGGCCAGCTCGATCTCGTCCGCCCGCTCGCGCGCGCCCCAGGCCCGGACGGCGGCGCGCACCATGTGCCGGGCCGAACGCAGCGCCTCGGGGTCGTTCTGCGCGACGTGCTGCCGGAGCCGGCCGCCGGTCTGCGGCACGTCGGCGCTCCTGCGGCGCAGGAGCAGCAGCGCCACGTCGTCCTCGCCGCCCCGCTCGTCGACCACTTCGCAGAGGGTGTCGGCCAGTTGCTGGAGGTCCCGCGGCCCGCTGTGGACGAGCTCGGAGAGCATCTGCATGCCGTCGTCGAGGTCCGCGCCCGGCAGCTCGACGAGCCCGTCGGTGTACAGCAGAAGGGTCTGGCCGGGGTCGAGCTCGACGGTCGAGACCGGGTATTCGAGCTGGCCGAACTCCGCCGAGAGGCCCAGGGGAAGGCCACCGGCGGCGGGCAGCCTGCGGCAGGTGCCGTCGACGTGGCGCACGAGCGGGTCGATGTGCCCGGCCCGCACGAGCTGGACGACCCCGGTGGTCAGGTCGGTCTCGGCGTACGTGCAGGTGGCGAACCGGTCGGTGTCCAGCTCGTGCAGGAAGACGGACGCCCGGGCCATCACCGTCGCCGGGGTGTGCCCCTCGGCGGCGTACGCGCGCAGCACGATGCGCAGCTGTCCCATGACGGCGGCGGCGTGCGTGTCGTGCCCCTGTACGTCGCCGATGACCGCGCCGACGCGTCCGCCCGGCAGCGGGATCACGTCGTACCAGTCGCCCCCGATGTCGCGGCCGAGCCGGGCGGAGCGGTAGCGGACGGCGATCTGCGCGCCGGGGACGGAGGGGATGCGGCGCGGCAGCATGGCCTGCTGGAGGCCCTCGGCCAGGTCCTTGTCCTGCTCGAAGAGCATGGCCCGCTGGAGGCTCTGCGCGATGCTGCTGCCCAGCGCGATCAGGACGTTGCGCTCGTCGGAGGTGAATCCGATCCGGTCTCCGTAGAGCAGGCCGAGCGCGCCGACCGGCCGGGCCTGGGCGATCAGCGGCAGATAGGCCGCGGAGGTGATACCGAGGTTCTTGATGTGCTGCCACAGCCCCGGGTAGGAGGCGGCGAACTCCTCCGGCGACTCGATGAACCGGGGTGCGAGGGTGCGGACCACCTCGCTCATCGGGTACTGCTCGTCGATGCGGGTGTAGCGGGTCCCGGGCATGAACGAGCCGTCCGGGCCGTCGGCGACGAGGTGGATGCGGCCCGCCTCGACCAGGCCCATCACCAGACTGTGGGCCCCGAGGTTCTCCAGGCCCTGCGAGTCGTTGAGCACGTCGATGACGTCCTTCACGGTGCGCGCGTGGGCGAGCGCGGCCGTGGTGCCCTGAACGACGCTGGTCCGACGGCGCCGCTCCGCGTCGTGCTCCAGCCGGTCGGTGGAGTCGGCGAGCTCCTGGGTGGCGTCGCGGACGATGCCGATGATGCGCCGGGGACGGCCGGTGGCGTCGCGCCGCACGGCGCCCTGCGTGTGGGTCCAGCGCAGTGTCCCGTCGCGGCAGCGGATGCGGAAATAGGCGCCGTACGTGACGCTGCCGTTCTTCAGCGCCTGGGAGACGAGGGCGTCGAGCCGGGCGGCCTCGGCGGGCGGCACGCGCACCCCGAGGCTCTCCGGACGGCCGGTGTACTCCTCGGGGGGCATGTCGAAGACGGCGAGCGCGGAGTCGTCCATCCGCATGGTGCCGCTGTCGAGGTCCCAGTCGAATCCACCCAGTCCGAGGACCGACCCGTACACCTCGAAGAAGCAGCAGGCCACGCCGCCTTTGCGCTCCCAGCAGTGGCAGTACTCCGCCGCCTCGCCGCCCCCTGTGCCCGCGTCCATGGACTCACGCTAGGCGCGGTGCCGGGCGGGCGCATGTGGGGCGGCCGGCGCGGACGCACCCGGGAACAGAGACTTGAACGCGTTCAAGAATGGCCGTATGGTCACCCCGAGAAGAGTTGAACACGTTCAAATCGGGGGTCGCGTCGTGTCCGTGCTGGTCAACCTGATCGTCATGCTCGGCATGCTGGTCGTCGTCCCGCTGGGGCTGCGCCTCGTCGACGCACCCGCTCCGAGCCGCCTGAGCCGGTGGTGGCCGCTGCTCGCGGCCCCCGGGGCCGTCGCCCTGTGGCTCCCGCGCGGCCCGGCGGCCACCGCGCTCGCCGCGGTGTACGCCGCCGCGACGCTCGCCCTGGCACTGCACGCCCCGGCGCGGCTGGCCCGTACGCGCTCCCTCGCCCCGGCCGAGATCGCGGTGCTCACCGCGCTCGCCTCGCCGTCGGTGGCCGGCCTCGCGCTGGTCGCCGAGCGCTCCGGGCACCGGCTCTTCGGCTTCGACCTGGAGATCCTGGCGCTCACCGTGCCGCACTTCCACTTCGCGGGCTTCGCCGCCGCACTGGTGGCGGGCCTGGTCTGCCGGACGTCCGCGGACCGGCCCGCCGCGCGCTGCGCGGCCCTGAGCGTGCCGCTCGGCACGCTGCTGGTCCTCGTCGGGTACTTCGTCGACGACTGGGCCGAGCTGGCCGGCGCGGTCGTCCTGACCGCCGGCATGTGGGCCGTGGCGCTGGTGACCTGGCGGGACGTACGCGACGAGCGGCAGGACCGGACCACCCGCACCCTGCTGGCCGTCTCGGCCGCCGTCCTGGTCGCCACGATGCTGCTGGCGCTCAGCTGGGCGCTCGGCGAGGCGACCGGCCTTCCCCACCCCGACCTGACCTGGATGGCCGCCACCCACGGCCTGGGCAACGCGCTGGGCTTCGCACTGTGCGCGGTGCTGGCCTGGCGACGACTCGAGGAGACCACCGCATGAGCACGCTCACCTACCCGGAGACCGGCGCCACCCGCCGGACCCCGCTGCCCGCCGGCTACCACCACCTGCGCCACCGCACGGTGGTGGGCACGGGCCGCGCCGCCTTCGAGGCGGCGGGCGCGGCCGTCACGACCTGGCGGCTGCACCGGACCTCGGGCGCGCGGGTACGGGCGGACGCGGCCCGGGCCGAACCGGGCGCGGCCGTCGAGGTCTCGATCGGCGCCGGACCGCTGCGGGTGAGCGCGCCGTGCGTCGTGGTCTGGACGGCGTACGAGAAGGACCGGACCGGCTTCGCGTACGGGACGACCCCCGGCCACCCCGAGTGCGGCGAGGAGTCGTTCGTGGTGGAGCTGGCCGACGACGGCACGGTGTGGTTCACCGTCACCGCCTTCAGCCGGCCGGCCGCCTGGTACGCCCGGCTCGCCGGGCCCCTGGTGCCCGTCTGCCAGCACGCGTACGCCCGGCACCTCGGCAGGACCCTGCGACGGATCGCCACCGGAGCGTCGAGCCGCCGGTGAGGCGCCCCGCCACCGACAATGGTCGTGATGGAGTGGTTCACCGAGCCCGACTACTGGCTGGGCCGGCTGGTTTTCCAGCGGGCCCTGGCCGCCGTGTACCTGGTCGCGTTCCTCGCGGCGGCCCTCCAGTTCCGGGCGCTCATCGGCTCCCGGGGCATCCTGCCGGTGCCGGAGCACCTGCGACGGGTGCCGTGGCGCCGGTCGCCCACCCTCTTCCGGCTCCACTACTCCGACCGCTTCTTCGCCGTCTGCGCGTGGGCGGGCGCCCTGCTCGCGGCGGCGCTGGCCGCGGGCGCCGCCGACCGGCTGCCGCTGTGGACCGCCATGCTGATGTGGGCGGCCCTGTGGGCCCTGTACCTGTCCATCGTCAACGTCGGGCAGACCTGGTACGCGTTCGGCTGGGAGTCCCTGCTCCTGGAGACGGGCTTCCTCGCGGTCTTCCTCGGCAACGAGCGCACGGCTCCGCCCGTGCTGGTGCTCTGGCTGCTGCGATGGGTGCTGTTCCGGGTGGAGTTCGGCGCCGGGCTCATCAAGCTGCGCGGCGACCCCTGCTGGCGCAAGCTCACCTGCCTGGACTTCCACCACGAGACCCAGCCCATGCCGGGCCCGCTGAGCTGGTTCTTCCACCACCTCCCCAAGCCGCTGCACCGGGTGGAGGTGGCGGCCAACCATGTGACGCAACTGCTCGTCCCGGTACTCCTCTTCACGCCCCAGCCGGTCGCGACCGCCGCCGCCGGCGTGATGATCCTGACCCAGTTGTGGCTGGTGCTCTCCGGCAACTTCGCGTGGCTGAACTGGCTGACGATCGTCCTGGCGCTCTCGGCCGTCGACTTCTCCCCGTGGGTCACCGCCCCCGCGTTGCCTTCCTCCCCGCTCTGGTACGAAGTGGTGGTCCTCGCCGTCACGGCGCTGCTGCTCGCGCTCAGCCACCGGCCCGCGCGCAACCTGTTCTCGCGCCGGCAGGCGATGAACCGCTCGTACGACCCCCTGCACCTGGTCAACGCGTACGGCGCCTTCGGGAGCATCAGCCGGGTCCGCCAGGAGATCGTCGTGGAGGGCACGGACGAACCCGTGGTGCGCCGGGGCACGGTGTGGCGGGCGTACGAGTTCAAGGGGAAGCCGGGAGATCCGCGCCGGCTGCCGCGCCAGTTCGCCCCGTACCACCTGCGCCTCGACTGGATGATGTGGTTCGCGGCGCTCTCCCCCGCGTACGCGTACGCCTGGTTCGACCCGTTCGTGGAGCGCCTGCTGACGGGAGACCCGGCGACGCTGCGACTGCTGCGCGGCAACCCGTTCCCCGATGC
>NZ_VBVX01000275.1 GCF_005981925.1 Streptomyces albidochromogenes | reverse complement strand
GGGACGGACGGATCCTCGGCGGCGGTGCGCACCGGTCGCCCGCCCCCGCGCTCACTCCTCCAGCATCGGGTAGGGCAGCACGCCCGTCCTGGCCACCCGCCCGTACCAGTGCGCGCTGGACTTCGGGGTGCGCTCCTGGGTCTCGTAGTCGACGTACACCGCGCCGAACCGCTTGCTGTAGCCGTACGCCCACTCGAAGTTGTCCATCAGCGACCACAGGAAGTACCCGCGCACCCCGGCGCCGTCCCGCATCGCCCGGCGCACCGCCGCCAGGTGGCCGTGCAGGTAGCGGATGCGGTCCGGGTCATGGACCGCACCGTCGTCGCCCGGCTTGTCGTCGTACGCCGCGCCGTTCTCGGTCACCAGCAGATCGGTACCGGGTGCCTCCTGCGCGTACCTCATGAGCAGGTCGTACAGGCCGGTCGGGTCGACGGACCATTCCATCGCGGTCAGTTCGCCCGGCGGCTGGTGGAACGCGACGGTCTCCGAGCCGGGCCAGGGCGAGTGCTCGCTGGAGCCGTGGCCGTCACGACGGGAGCCGTCGCCGCCGGACGCCTCCGAAACCACCGCCGGCGCGTAGTAGTTGACGCCCAGGAAGTCGAGCCGCGCCCTGGCCGTTGCCGGGTCCTCGTCCCGTACGAACGACCAGTCCGTCAGGTGCGCCGTGTCGGCCAGCAGGTCGGCCGGGTAGGCGCCGCGCAGCATCGGGCCGGTGAAGATCCGGTTCGCCAGGGCGTCGATCCGGCGCCGCGCGTCCAGGTCGCCCGGCGACTGCGTCAGCGGCCTGACCGCGCTCGGGTTGAGGCTCACCCCGATCCGCGCCCGCGCCGGCAGCGCCGCCCGCAGCGCCTGCACGGCCAGGCCGTGTCCCAGGTTCAGGTGGTGGGCGGCGCGCAGGGCGGCCACCGGGTCGGTGCGGCCGGGTGCGTGCACCCCGGAGCCGTACCCGAGGAACGCGCTGCACCACGGCTCGTTGAGGGTGGTCCACAGCTCCACCCGGTCGCCCACGGCGTCCGCGACGAGCCGCGCGTACTCCGCGAAGCGGTACGCCGTGTCCCGCGCCGGCCACCCGCCCGCGTCCTCCAGCTCCTGCGGCAGGTCCCAGTGGTACAGGGTCAGGCTGGGCGTGATCCCGGCGGCCAGCAGCTCGTCCGTCAGCGCGCGGTAGAAGTCCAGTCCGCGCTCGACGGCCGGACCCCGGCCGGTCGGCTGGACGCGCGGCCACGACACCGAGAAGCGGTACGCGTTCAGCCCCAGGTCCGCCATCATCCGTACGTCGTCACGCATCCGGTGGTAGTGGTCGACGGCCACGTCACCCGTGTCACCGCCCAGCACCTTTCCCGGCGTACGGCTGAAGGTGTCCCAGATCGACGGGGTGCGGCCGTCCTCGCGCGCGGCGCCCTCGATCTGGTAGGCGGCGGTCGCGGAGCCCCACAGGAATCCGGGTGGAAAGCTGTCCGTGCCTTCGGTCATGGAAACGCTCCTGGTGAGGGGAGAGGTGTACGAGGAGGGTGGTCAGCCCTTGACCGCGCCCTGCATGATCCCGCCGACGATCTGCCGCCCGAACAGCACGAAGGCCAGCAGCAGCGGCAGCGTGCCGAGCAGCGCGCCGGCCATGATGACCGACTGGTCGGGTACGAAGCCCTGGCCGAGGTTGGCGAGCGCCACCTGTACGGTCGGGTTGTCCTGCGTCAGCGCGATGATGGGCCAGAAGAAGTCGTTCCACGCGGCCACGAACGTGAGCATGCCCAGCACCGCCATCGCGGGCCTGGCGGCGGGGAACACGATGTGCCAGATGATCCGCAGGCTGCTCGCCCCGTCGACCCGCGCCGCCTCGACCAGCTCGCTGGGCAGCGCCTGCACCAGGTACTGGCGCATGAAGAAGACCCCGAAGGCGCTGACGAGCGTCGGCAGGATGACGGCCTGGAGCTGGTCGGTCCACTGGAGCTCGGCGACCGTCATGAACAGCGGTACGACGCTGAGTTGCGGCGGCACCATCATCGTGGCCACGACCAGCAGCATCAGCACGTTCTTGAAGCGGAAGCGCAGTTTGGCGAAGGCGAAGCCGGCGAGGGTGGAGAAGAGCACCGTGCCCAGGGCGATCGTCCCGGCCACCACCGCCGTGTTGAGCAGCGCCAGCCCCATGTTGGCGTCGGTCCACGCGGTCTGGAGGTTCTTGAACAGGTTCCCGCCGAACCAGAACGGCGGCGGTGTCTGCGACAGCCGGGTGTTGTTGCGGGAGGCGGCGATCGCCGTCCACACGAGCGGGAACAGCGACCCGAGGGTGAAGACGATCAGTACGGCGTAGGTGAGGGGACCACCGTGCAGGTGGCGCCCGGCGCGGCCGCCCAGGACCGGCCGGCGCGGCGGAGTCGGCTTCGTCGGCTTCATTGGCTCTTCCTCAGGCGGCGCGCGATCAGCAGGTGGACACCCGCCACGATCAGCAGGATCAGGAACATCGCCCAGGCGATCGCGGAGGCCCGCCCGAGGTGGAAGTTGAACCAGCCCTGCTCGTACAGGTAGAGCCCGAGCGTCTGGAACTGGTGGGACGCCCCGCCCTTCTGTCCGCCGGCCCCGCCGAACAGCAGCGGCTCGCCGAACAGCTGGGTCGCGCCGATCGTCGAGACGACGACCGTGAAGAGGATCGTCGGCCGCAGCGAGGGGATGGTGACGTGCAGGAACTGCTGCCACCGGGTGGCCCCGTCCAGCGCCGCCGACTCGTACAGGTCGTTCGGCACCGCCTGCATCGCGGCCAGGTAGATCAGCGCGTTGTACCCGGTCCACCGCCAGATGACGATGGTCGACACCGCGACCTGCGACGACAGCGTCCCGCTCTGCCAGTCGACCTTCCCGAGCCCCACCCCTTCGAGCGCCCAGTTGATCATCCCGTAGTCGCGCCCGAACAGCAGCACGAAGACGAGCGTCGCGGCCGCCACCGAGGTGGCGTACGGCGTGAGGATCGCGACCCGGAAGAAGGCGGAGGCACGCAGCCGGTAGTTGAGCAGATGCGCGATGCCCAGCGCCATCAGCAGCTGGGGCACCGTCGACAGGACCCCGATGGTGAAGGTGTTGCGCAGCGCGTTCCAGAAGAACTCGTCCTCCAGGAGCCGTGTGTAGTTGTGCAGCCCCACCCACTCCATGTCGTTCGGCGCCGACAGCGACACGCGGTGCAGCGACGACCAGCCCGTGTAGAGGAGGGGGAAGACCCCGAAGGCGGCGAAGAAGACGAAGAAGGGGGCGACGAAGGCGTACGGGCTGTACTTCGTGTCCCAGCGGTAGCGCCTGCTGCGCCACTTCCGGCGGCGGTCGCCGGCCGCGACCGGCCGCTCGACCGCCGCCACCGCCGCTGTCGGCCGGTCCGGGACCGCGTCCCCCGAGGAGGGGGACGCGGCCGGGCCGGACTGGTCGGTGTACGGACGCATCAGCCGTCCACCGCGTTGTCGATCTCCTTCAGAGCCGCCTTCCAGCCCTCCGCCGGGCTCTTGCCCTGCTGCTCCACCTGGAGGATGCCGACGTCACCGAAGGCGGTGCCGATCTGCTGGTCCTTCGGGCCGATCACGAGCGTCGGGATGCCCTTGGCCGCCTCGGCGAAGAGCTGCCCGGTCGGGGCGTCGCCGAAGTACGGGTTCTTCGCGCCGGAGACCACGTCCATCTCGTACGCCGGCGGGGTGGACGGGAAGCTGGCCTGCTTGTCGAAGAGCTTCGCCTGCTGCTCGGGCGCGGTCAGCCAGGCGGCGAGCTTGATCGCCTCGGCCTTGTTCTTGCCGGCCTTCGGTACGCCGATGAACGAGCCGCCCCAGTTGGCCGGCTTGGGGGCCGCCGCGACGTCCCACTGGTCCTCGCCCGCCGTGCCCGCCTTCTCCTTGATGTACCCGAGCATCCACGGAGGGCAGGAGACGGTGGCGAAGGTGCCGTTGGCGTACGCCTGGTCCCACGCCTTGTCGAACTGCTTGAGCTTGGCGGTCAGTCCGCCCTCGGCGGCCTGCATGGCCAGGTCCCAGGCCGTCTTCACGGCGGGGCTGTCCTTGTAGATCAGCTCACCCCCGGCGTCGTAGAACCTCTCGGCGTAACCGTTGTTGACGGCGGCGAACAGACCGGCCGCCGAGTCGGTGAACGTCGTGCCCTTGGGCCCCTTGGCCTTGTACTGCTTGCCGGCGTCGACGTACTTCTGCCAGTCGCCCGCCCACAGCTTGCCCACGGCCTCACGGTCGGTCGGCAGCCCGGCCTTCTTGAACAGGTCCTTGCGGTAGCACAGGCCCATCGGCCCGATGTCGGTGCCGAGCGCGACGGTCCGCCCGTCCTTGGTGGACCCCTGCGCCCACTTCCAGTCCAGCCAGTTGGCCTTGTCGACGCCGGGCGCCTTCGACAGGTCCTCGAACTTGTCGGCCTGCGTGGTGACGATCTCGTTGATGTTCCCGACCTCGACGGCCTGGATGTCCTGGAGCCCGCTGTTCGCCGCGAGGTGCGTGAGCAGCTCCGGGTAGTACGTGTCGTTGCGCTCGGTCACGTCCTCCTTGATGACGATGTCCGGGTTCAGCTTCATGTACTCGTCGTAGAGCCCGGCCTGCTTGTAGCCGAACACGCCGAAGGTGCCGATCTCCAGCGTGGTCTTGCCCTGGGCGTTCTCCTTGCCGCCGCCGGAGCCGCCGGTTCCCTCGTCGCTGTCCTCGGCGCAGCCGCCGAGCAGGCCCGCGCCGAGTGCGACCACGGCGGCGACCACCACCGCTCTGCGACGCGTTCGGGTACTGGTGCGCATTGCGTCCTCCTTGTGCCCTGACGTGCCGACCCCCCGGCCAACTGTGCTGGTGCGGCCCAGAGTTGTGCCTTCGGCCCGGGCGGGGAACGTGCGGGTTGTGTATGAGTCAGGTACTGTGGGAGCGCTCCCAAGTGTGATGTGTTGAAGGTTCGCGGCTCCCCGCGGGGGTGTCAAGGTTTCGGACGGGGATTTCCCGTCCGAGACGGCCATGAGATATTGCGCAGCGCCGCACGGCGACCGGACGGGGTCCGGACGGGGCACAGTCTGGGGAGGTCGGGGACATGGCGACGCAAGGAATCCGGGGCCCGGGGGGCCGGCGCGGCGGGCGGCCGACCCTTGAAGAGGTGGCGGCACGCGCGGGGGTGGGCCGGGGCACCGTCTCGCGGGTCGTCAACGGCTCCCCGCGCGTCAGCCAGGAGACCCGCGCCGCCGTCGAGGCCGCCGTCGACGAGCTGGGGTACGTACCGAACCGCGCGGCCCGCGCCCTGGCGGCCAACCGCACGGACGCCATCGCGCTCGTCGTCCCGGAGGTCGAGTCCCGCTTCTTCGCCGAGCCGTACTTCTCCGACATCGTGCGCGGCGTCGGCGCCGCGCTCGACAGCACCGAGATGCAGCTCCTGCTCACCATCGTCGGCAACGACCGCGAGCGCAGCCGCCTCGCCCGCTACCTCGCGGGCAACCGCGTCGACGGGGTCCTGCTGGTGTCCGTGCACGCCGACGATCCGCTGCCCGAGCTGCTGGTCCAGCTGGACATCCCGGTCGTCCTCAGCGGCCGCCGCTCCGCGGACGAGCCGCTCGCCTGGGTCGACGCGGACAACGTGGCGGGCGCGCGCGGAGCCGTGGCCCACCTGATATCCCGGGGCCGGCGCACGATAGGCACGATCACCGGCCTGCTCGACGTGTACGGCGCACAGTGCCGGCTCGACGGCTACCGGCAGGCGCTCGTGGAGGCCGGGCTCGACGCCGACGAGGGGCTGGTGGCCCCCGCCGACTTCACCGAGGAGGGCGGCCGGCGGGCCATGGGGGAGCTGCTGGACCGCCGACCCGGGCTGGACGCGGTCTTCGTCGCCTCCGACGTGATGGCGGCGGGAGCCCGGCAGGTCCTGCGCGAGCGTGGGCGCAACGTCCCGGGGGACGTGGCGCTGGTCGGCTTCGACGACTCGGCCATCGCCCACCGGATGGACCCGCCGCTGACCAGCGTCCGCTGGCCCATCGAGGAGATGGGCCGGGAGATGACCCGGCTGCTGCTGGCCGAGATCGCGGACCGCCGCCCGGCGGGCGCCCGTGGCGTCGACGACCGCCGCCGGATCGTACTGCCGACGGAGCTGGTGCCCCGTACGTCGTCGTGAGCGGCCGGGCAACACATCGAGCCCCTGACCTGTCTCCAGGTCAGGGGCTCGATGCGATCAGGGTGAGTGACGGGACTTGAACCCGCGGCCACCTGGACCACAACCAGGTGCTCTACCAACTGAGCTACACCCACCGTGGCCGGTCGTTTCCGACCGGCTGAGAAAAAGTGTACAGGGTCCCAGAGGGTGCTCGCGCCCAGGTTTAACCGGGTCCCACCGGTGGGCTACTGCGCAGGCAGGACGTATTTCGCGGCGATTTTCTTCGCCGTTTCGGAGTCCGGCCCGGGCTGCGGCACGAAGACCGCCTCCCGGTAGTAGCGCAGCTCCGCGATGGAGTCCTTGATGTCGGCGAGCGCCCGGTGGTTGCCGTTCTTCTCCGGGCTGTTGAAGTACGCCCGGGGGAACCAGCGGCGGGCCAGTTCCTTGACCGACGAGACGTCCACGATCCGGTAGTGGAGGTACGCCTCCAGCGTCGACATGTCACGCAGCAGGAAGCCGCGGTCGGTGCCGACCGAGTTTCCGCACAGCGGGGCCTTGCCGGGCTCCTTCACGTGGGTGCGTACATAGGCCAGGACCTGCTCCTCGGCGTCGGCCAGCGTCGTTCCGCCGGCCAGCTCGTCGAGGAGGCCCGAGGCGGTGTGCATCTGCCGCACCACCTCGGGCATGGTCTCCAGGGCCGCGTCCGGCGGGCGGATCACGATGTCCACCCCGTCGCCGAGCACGTTGAGCTCCGAGTCGGTGACCAGTGCGGCCACCTCAATGAGTGCGTCGTCCGTCAGCGAGAGCCCGGTCATCTCGCAGTCGATCCACACCATGCGATCGTTCATGTGTCTCACCCTACGGGGCGTTCCCGCTGGCCGGGGAGCGTCGGGCGGCCGGGGGTGTACACATCGGAGCTGGGCTTGCCCGGCTCCGCGCTCGCCGACGTGGTCGCCGTGGGGCCCGACTGCGTACTGGCCGCCGCCGTGCGCCGGGCCTGCTGCGGCATCGCTTCCGCGCCCTGGCCGCCCCCGGGCAGCCCGGACGGGCCCGTGTGGACCTCGCCCTGCGGACGCCGGGCCCGGTACGCGGCCCGGTACGCGGCGGGGGACGAGCCCAGCTGGCGCCGGAAGTGCCCGCGCAGCGCGACCGGCGAACGGAAGCCGCAACGCCCCGCGACCTCGTCGACCGAGTAGTCGGACGTCTCCAGCAGACGCTGCGCCTGGAGCACCCGCTGAGTGATCAGCCACTGCAGGGGAGCGCTCCCGGTGAGCGAACGAAAACGCCGGTCGAACGTGCGCCGGCTCATGTAGGCGCGCGCGGCCAGCGTCTCCACGTCGAACTGCTCGTGAAGGTGCTCCAGCGCCCAGGCGACGACCTCGGCCAGCGGGTCGGCGCCGATCTCCTCCGGTAAAGACCTGTCGAGATAGCGCTCCTGGCCGCCGCTCCGGCGCGGTGGTACGACCAGCCTGCGGGCCAGTGCCCCGGCGGCCTCCGTGCCGTGGTCCGTACGCACGATGTGCAGGCACAGGTCGATTCCCGCCGCCGTGCCGGCCGACGTGAGGACGTCGCCGTCGTCGACGAAGAGCTCGCGCGGGTCGACGTGGACGGACGGATAGCGCTTGGCGAGCGTCGGCGCGTACATCCAGTGCGTGGTGGCCGGGCGGCCGTCGAGCAGCCCCGCCGCCGCCAGCACGAACGCGCCGGTGCACAGCCCGACGATGCGGGCGCCCTCCTCGTGCGCGCGGCGCAGCGCGTCGAGTGCCTCCGGCGGTGGTGGCGAGGTGATGGACCGCCACGCCGGTACGACGACGGTGCCGGCCCTGCTCATCGCCTCCAGGCCGTAGGGGGCGGTCAGTTCGAGACCGCCCGTGGTGCGCAACGGCCCGTCCTCGCCCGCGCACACCAGTAGCCGGTATCGGGGTACTCCTGCGTCCTGCCGGTCAATGCCGAACACAGAGAGCGGGATGGAGCTTTCGAAGATGGGGCCGCCACTGAAGAGCAGTACTGCGACGATCTCCCGGCGGCGGCGTCCGGAGAGCTTCCGTGCGGCCTCCGGTACGGCAGTGGAGTCCTGGCTCATGACGCTAAGCCCCCCTCGGTGTTCGCGTCCTCTCGGTCCTGCACGTTTCCCCTCGGTCCTGCATGATTCCCCCGCCGTATATACCCATGATCGAATCTACTGTGTCCCGTGGCGCCGGCGTGACAACTTCGGCATTCGGCACTATGTCGACAAGGCAACTTGGCGCGAAGCATTCGATCACGAAGCGTTCCACTCGTGGGCCCCGCAGGGAAGTACGCATCCCGCTCATGGCCCGTCCCCGTAGGGTGCATTGACCGGAGACGGTCCTTTCATGCCTGGTGGTACGGGGGTGGGGAGGGCATTTCGCCAAGGGTTGGGTCACAGCCAGAAGTTGGCTGAAAAGATATGGGTTCGTGCGTGCGAGAACGTCATTCTCCCGGTGCGCTCGGCCCCGCGTGACGCCCGCCCCGGCGCGCCCCGGCCGGCCGCCGCCGCGCGCGGTCCGTCTCCGCGGCCGCCGCCTCGGCCGCCGCGCGCTCGGAC
>NZ_VBVX01000274.1 GCF_005981925.1 Streptomyces albidochromogenes | reverse complement strand
GTCCAGGCCGCAGGCGCGCACCAACTCGTCGAGGGCCCGCAGCACCGTGACCGCCGCGCCCTCGTAGGCGGCGCCCAGGAGCTGGCGCGGTGTCGTGGCGTGGCGCAGTCCGGTCAGGACGCCGGAGGCGGCGGGCAGGTCGGGGGTGCGTTCGCCGTCGAGGTAGGGCAGGAGCACCGCCTCGCCGCCCGGCGCTGCGTCCTCGCGGTCCAGGCCCAGCAGGGCGGCCACCTTGTCGACGGCGAGGGTGCAGTTCAGGGTGCAGGCGAGCGGCAGGTAGCCGCCGTCGGCCGACGCGAAGCCCGCTAGGGCGGGTGACGCCGGGCGGGTGCGGGTGGCCGCGAAGACGGTGCCCGAGGTGCCCAGGCTGAGCACCGGATGGTCCAGCAGTCCGGCGCCGCCGAGGCCGAGCCCCACCGCCGCCGCCATGTTGTCGCCGGTACCCGCCGCCACGGCGATCCCCTCGGGCAGGCCGAGCCGCCGGGCCGCCGCGCGGGTGAGGGAGCCGACGCGGGTGGCGCCGGTGGGGGCCACCGGCGGCAGCAGCCTTTCGTCCAGCCCGACCAGGCCCAGGATCTCGGCGTCGTACGCGCCGGTGGCGGTGGAGTACCAGCAGGTGCCCGAGGCGTCGCCCGGGTCGGTCGCGGCCACCCCGGCGAGGCGCTCGGTGAGGAAGTCGTGGGGGAGACGCACGGCGGCGGCGGACTCGGCGGCGTACGGCTCGTGCTCGCGCAGCCACTGCCACTTGGCGGCCGTCATGGAGGCGACGGGGACCGATCCGGTCCGCTCCGTCCAGGCGGCCGGGCCGCCGAGCGCCCGGGTGAGCGCGGCGGCCTGCGGGGCCGAACGCGTGTCGTTCCACAGCAGCGCCGGGCGCAGCGGCCGCCCCGCGCCGTCGAGGACCACCAGGCCGTGCTGCTGGCCCGCGACCGCGATGCCGGTGACGGCGGACGCCGCCACCCCCGACTCCCGCAGCCCGGCGGCCACGGCTTCGCCGAGCGCCCGCCACCACTCCTCGGGGTCGCTCTCGCGGGCCCCCGCGCCGCCGGTGACGCGGTGCGGGGCGCGCCCGAGCGCCAGCAGCCGGCCGGTGGCGGCGTCGGTGAACGCGGCCTTGGTGGACTGCGTGGAGCTGTCGACCCCGACGACGACCGTGCTCGGCGTCATGCGACCCCTCGTTTCCTCGGTTCTCTTCTGTGGAACAGATTGGTCGTGCAGTATTAGTCATGTCAACAAACAAATGGAGGACGGCCGCATGCCGGAGCGCTTCACCCCCACCCCGGACGACAAGTTCACCTTCGGCCTGTGGACCGTGGGCTGGCAGGGCGCCGACCCCTTCGGCACGGCCACCCGCCCGGCCCTCGACCCCGTCGAGACCGTCCGGCGTCTGGCCGGACTCGGCGCGCACGGTGTCACCTTCCATGACGACGACCTCGTCCCCTTCGGCTCCTCGGACGCCGAGCGCGAGGCGTGCGTCAAGCGGTTCCGCCAGGCACTGGACGCCACCGGCATGAAGGTGCCGATGGCCACCACCAACCTGTTCACCCACCCGGTGTTCAAGGACGGCGCGTTCACCGCCAACGACCGCGACGTCCGCCGCTACGCCCTGCGCAAGACGATCCGCAACATCGACCTCGCCGTCGAGCTCGGAGCGAGCACCTACGTCGCCTGGGGCGGCCGCGAGGGAGCCGAGTCCGGGGCCGCGAAGGACGTCCGCGTCGCCCTCGACCGTATGAAGGAAGCCTTCGACCTGCTCGGCGAGTACGTCACCGAGCAGGGCTACGACCTGCGCTTCGCCATCGAACCCAAGCCGAACGAGCCGCGCGGCGACATCCTGCTCCCCACCATCGGCCACGCCCTGGCGTTCATCGAGCGCCTGGAGCGCCCCGACCTGGTCGGTGTGAACCCCGAGACGGGCCACGAGCAGATGGCCGGTCTCAACTTCCCGCACGGCATCGCACAGGCGCTGTGGGCGGGCAAGCTGTTCCACATCGACCTCAACGGCCAGACGGGCATCAAGTACGACCAGGACTTCCGCTTCGGCGCCGGCGACCTGCGCCAGGCCTTCTGGCTCGTCGACCTCCTGGAGACGGCGGGCTACGACGGCCCCCGGCACTTCGACTTCAAGCCGGTGCGCACCGACGGGGCGGACGGCGTGTGGGCCTCGGCGGCCGGCTGCATGCGCAATTACCTGATCCTGAAGGAGCGCGCCGCCGCCTTCCGCGCCGACCCGGAGGTCCAGGACGCCCTGCGCGCCTCCCGGCTCGACGACCTCGCCCGCCCGACGGCCGCCGACGGCCTCACGGCGCTGCTCGCCGACCGGGACGCGTACGAGGACTTCGACGTGACGGTGGCGGCCGGCCGGAGCATGTCCTTCGAGGTGCTCGACCAACTGGCCCTGGACCACCTCCTGGGCGTACGCGGCTAGGAGGCGCCCGCTTGGGTGCCCGGGCCGGCCTCCCGCGCCGGGCCTCCCGGGCCGGTACGGCCGGCCGGATGCCGGCCGGCCGGTGCGCGGGCCGCCGCGGGGCCGCCCGGCCGCCTAGGCGTACGCCGCCGGGTCCGCCAGCGCGTCGCGGACCACCAGGGCCGCCGCGCCGCGTGACGCGTCGCCCGTCAGGGACGAGGCGCGCAGGCGGCCGCTGTCGCCCGACCACAGACCCGACACCACCCTGCCGTCCAGCTCCCTGGCGGCGGGGGGCGCCAGCCACGGCATCAGGGTCCGGTAGATGCCGCCGAGCACCACCGCGTCCGGATCGAAGAGATTCACCGCGCCGGACAGCACGAGTCCCAGCATCGAACCGGCCCGGCCGATCGCCTCGACGGCCCGGGCGTCGTCCGCGCGGGCCCGGGACGCGAGCTCCGCCATGCCCGGCAGGCCCGCGTCCTCGTCGATGCCCGCCGCCCGCAGCACCGCCCGCTGGCCGGCGTACTGCTCCAGGCATCCCCGTGAACCGCAGCGGCACGCGGGCCCGGCGGGGTCCACCACGACGTGGCCGATCTCCCCGGCGAAACCGTGCGCGCCGCGCAGCAGTTCGCCGCCCAGCACGAGGGCGCCGCCCACGCCGATCTCCCCGCTCAGGTAGAGGAACGTGCGTTCCCGGCCCACGTCGCCGAACCACAGCTCGGCCAGCGCCGCCAGGTTCGCCTCGTTGTCCGAGCCGACCGGCAGCGGCCGCGCGAGCGCCCGCGCGAAGAGCTCCCCGGCCGCCACGCCGTTCCAGCCCAGGTTGGGCGCCTGGCGGACCGTACCGCCGGACACCAGGCCGGGAAGGGCCAGCCGCACGCCGACGGGGCGCAGGTCCAGCCCGGCCGCCGACTCCAGCGCCCGCGAGGCCAGCGCGGCGGCGTGCGCCAGGACCTCGGCGGGCGGGGCCGCGCGGTTGTCGGTGTGCTCGGTGAGGCGGACCCGGTCGTCCCCGGACAGATCGGTCACGCACACGGACACGTAGTCGATGTTGACCTCGACCCCGAGGCCCGCCACACCCGTGCGCGCCACTTTCAGGACGGTGCCGGGACGCCCCGCCTGCCCGCTGAACGTCTTCCCCGACTCGGTGACGAAACCGCTGTCCAGCAACTGCTCGACCAGCGAGGAGACGGCGGCCCGCGTCAGACCCACCCGCGCGGCGACCCCCGCGCGCGTCGCCTCGCCGCCGTCGTGGACGGCGCGCAGCACCAGGCTCAGGTTGTGCCTGCGCACGGTGTCCTTGTCGGCCTTGGGCTCCAGGCGCGGGGGGTTGCTCCTCATGGCACCGAGAGCCTAGGCGACGCCCTCCGGAAGGGATCGTTCCGATGGGGGCGCCGGTTACTCGCGAGGAACGACGAGGTTGCTCTAAGGTGAGCGCTCCGATTGGCGCCACCTGCGGATCCCATGGGTGAACCAGGCTTTGCTGTGTCAATCGAAGGAAGTCCTGTCAATCCAGGACGCAATGTGTAGCGCAGGGCGACGTGGTGTCGGCAACTCCGCCAGACGTCGGCTTCCGTACGAGCCGATCCGCCCTCCCTCCCGCCATCCGGGACTCGACGGCGGCGGTCCTCTCTCATTCACCTACCTCGCGAAGGCAAGGCAGAGATGGCACGAGTCTCCCGACAGTCCACCGCACCGTCCGCCCGCCGCTCCGGCCGGCAGTCCGCCCGGGACCTCTCCCGGCAGCAGACCCACCCGGTCGACCAGCGGCTCCCCCTCCCGCAGCTCACCCTCTTCGGCTTCCAGCACGTCCTGGCGTTCTACGCGGCCGCGGTGATCGTCCCGATCCTCCTCGGCAACGCCCTGGGCCTGTCCCACCAGGAACTCGTCTACCTGATCAACGCCGACCTGCTGACCTGCGGCGTCGCCTCGATCATCCAGGCCCTCGGCGTCTGGCGGATCGGCGCCAGACTGCCCCTGGTCCAGGGCGTCACCTTCACCGCCGTCTCTCCCATGATCGCCATCGGACTGGGCGCGGGCGGCGGCACCGCCGGGCTGCTCGTCGTCTACGGGGCGGTGATCACGGCGGGCATGGCGACCTTCCTGATCGCACCGTTCTTCAGCAGGCTGGTGAAGTACTTCCCGCCGGTCGTCATCGGCACGATCCTCACCATCATCGGCCTGACCCTCATACCGGTGGGCCTGCGGGACGCGGCGGGCGGTTCGCAGCTGGGCGCGGACGATCCGGCGTACGGCGATCCGAAGAACCTCGCGTACGCGCTCGGCACGCTCCTGTTCATCCTCGCGCTGGTCCGCGTCGGCAAGCCGTTCCTCAGCAGCCTCGCCGTGCTGCTCGGACTCGTCGGCGGTACGGCCGTCGCCTGGCTCCTCGGCGACGTGCACTTCGGCGCGGTCGCGCAGGCCGACTGGTTCGGGGTCAGCACGCCGTTCCACTACGGCATGCCGAGGTTCGAACTCCTCCCGATCGTCGCCATGACCGTCGTCATGCTGATCACGATGGTGGAGACGACCGGTGACGTGTACGCCATCGGGGAGATCACCCGCAAGAAGGTCGACGGCGACACCATCGCCCGGGCGCTGCGGGCCGACGGCGCCGCGACCGTACTCGGGGGTGTGCTCAACTCGTTCCCGTACGTGGCGTTCGCCGAGAACATCGGGCTCGTGCGGATGTCCAAGGTGATGAGCCGGTACGTCGTGGTCGCGGCCGGCGTGTTCATGATCATCCTGGGGCTGCTGCCGAAGGCCGGCAGCCTGGTCGCCGTGATTCCGCAGCCGGTGCTGGGCGGTGCGGCCATCTCCATGTTCGGCATGGTCGCCGCGGTCGGCATCCAGATCCTCGGCAAGGTCGACCTGCACGAGGAGCGCAACGCCCTGATCCTCGCGGTCAGTCTGGGCGCCGCCCTGCTGCCCACCACGGTCCCGTCGTTCTTCGACCGGATGTCGGACGACGTACGGGCGGTCCTCGACAGCGGGATCACGCTCGGCGGCCTCACCGCCATCACGCTCAACCTGTTCTTCAACGTCTTCACGCGCCGCAGGACGATGGAGATCGACTGGGACGACCTGGAAGCCCCGGCGGACCCGGCGCGGACGGCGGACCCCGGCGGCCCGGCGGGGCCCTACCTGGGCTCCACTCCCCGCTGAGCCACCCGCACAACGGGTCGCGCCGGCGGCCGCGCCACCGGTCGCGGGCCGGGAGGGCCACCGCCCTCACCGGCCCCGGCCGCGCCCCGCGGGCCGGCGTACGGCGCCGGGTCAGCGGCCCACCGCGTGGAACGGCGCCACGTCGCCCGCCTCGCCGATCAGCTCCCAGAAGTGGTCGACCAGCCGGCGCAGGAACGCGGCGCGCTCGGCCGCGATCTCCTTGAGCCGGGCGTCGTCGTTGCGCGCCACCAGATGACCCATGTAGCGCTCGGAGAACTCCGCGAACTGCGCGTGCATCGTCCGCAGCGCGTCGCCCACCAGGGTCTCGTCGACGCACACGATCTCCGCCACGGGAGCCACATGCGCCTTCCACCGCCCCTCGATCGCCGTCCGCAGGTGCTCGGCCAGCTCGTCGACCCGGCCCATGATGCCGATCAGTTTGCGCAGCGAGAGCCCCAGTGCCTCCACCAGGGCCCTGGTCTGGCGCGGATCCCCGTCCCAGCGCTGCGCCGCCTCGGCGGCCCGGTAGGCGGCCGGGTCCATGCCGATCCGGTACGCCAGCCGCTCCGCGCTCAGCAGCTTGGCGAGCCGGTGCTCGGCCAGCGTCCGCGGCTCGATGCCCATCAGCGTGGTCGGCGTGCACCACAGGACGTCGGCCAGCGCGAAGAGCTGCGGCTCCGAGGGCACATGGGTCCCCTGCTCCCACCCGGCTATCAGGTCCGGGTGGGCGGGGGCGCCGCACGCCGCCATCGCGTGGGCGACCTGAGTCGTGGTCAGGCCCATCCGGGCGCGCGCGGCTCTGGCTTCTGCGGGGGAGAAAGGAGTGCTGTACACGGACGAGACACCTCGCTGCACCCGGTGGGCCGCGGGCGCTTGGGGAGACGGACGGGTGGACGAACATCCAGGAGCGGGCAGATTAACAGAAGGTCCAGTGGTACGAACCCCCGACTGGCCTTCGATACGAAGGCGGGACCACGTGGTCGCCCGTGCGTGGATCGGGGGCGTTGTCAGTGGTGGGAGGCAGGATGAACGGCATGACGAACACACCTGCCGCCCTCGCACATTCCGCCGCGTACGCCGAGGCGGTCCAGACCGCGACCCGCGCTGCCGCCGCCTACTACGCCCGGGGCGACAGCGCGCTGGACGACGACGCGTACGACCGGCTGGTGCGCCTGATCGAGGCGTACGAGCAGGCGCACCCCGACGAGGTGCTCCCGGACTCGCCGACCGGGAAGGTGGCCGGCGGCGCCGCGGTCGGGGACGTGCCGCACACCGTGCCGATGCTGTCGCTGGACAATGTGTTCTCGGCAGAGCAGTTCGTCACCTGGACGGCGTCGCTGGAGCGCAGACTCGGCCGGCCGGTGGAGCGCTGGAGCGTCGAGCCGAAGCTCGACGGCCTCGCCGTCGCCGCCCGCTACCGGCACGGCAGACTCGTCCAGCTCGTCACGCGCGGGGACGGCACGGCGGGCGAGGACGTCTCGCACGCCCTCGGCAGCGTCGTCGGGCTGCCCGGCGAGCTGACCGAGCCGGCCACCTTCGAGGTGCGCGGCGAAGTGCTCATGACGACCGACCAGTTCGAGAAGGCGAACGCGGTGCGCACGGAGCACGGCGGTGAGCCCTTCGCCAACCCGCGCAACGGCGCGGCGGGCACGCTGCGCGCCAAGGACCGCCCGTACACGGTGGAGATGACGTTCTTCGCGTACGGCGCCCTGCCGCTGGCCGGTTCGGGGGAGCTCGGGGAGGGGCTGGCGCAGTGGCCGCACAGCGAGGTCCTGCGGCGCGTCGCCGCGCTCGGCGTGCACACCGCGGCGGACACCGCCGTGCCGCCGCGCACGGCGGCCACAGCGGAGGAGGTGCGGGCCCGGATCGAGGAGATCGCCGCGCTGCGCCCCGAGCTGCCGTTCGGCATCGACGGGATCGTCGTCAAGGCGGACGCGGCGGCGGACCAGCGGGACGCGGGAGCCGGTTCGCGGGCGCCGCGGTGGGCCATCGCGTACAAGTTGCCCGCGGTCGAGAAGGTCACCCGGCTGATCGCAGTGGAGTGGAACGTCGGGCGCACGGGGGTCATCGCGCCGCGCGCCGTGCTGGAACCGGTGGAGATCGACGGGTCCACGGTCACCTACGCCACCCTGCACAACCCGGCCGACATCACACGGCGCGACCTGCGCCTCGGCGACCAGGTGATGGTCTACAAGGCCGGCGACATCATCCCGCGCATCGAGGCGCCCGTCGCCCATCTGCGCACCGGCGACGAACAGCCGATCGTCTTCCCGGAGACCTGCCCGCAGTGCGGTTCCGAGATCGACGCCAGCGAGCAGCGCTGGCGGTGTGTGCGCGGCCGCGACTGCCGGGTGGTGGCGTCCATCGCGTACGCCGTGGGGCGCGACCAGCTCGACATCGAGGGCCTGGGCACGACGCGTGTCGTCCAGCTCGTCGACGCGGGCCTGGTCGGCGACTTCTCCGACCTGTTCACCCTGACGCGCGAGCAGCTCCTCACGCTGGACCGGATGGGCGAGACCAGCGCCGACAACCTGCTGGCCGCCGTCGACCGCGCCAGGACCCGGCCGCTGTCCCGCGTCCTCGCGGCGCTCGGCGTGCGCGGCACCGGCCGCTCCATGTCCCGCCGCATCGCCCGGCACTTCGCGACGATGGACCACCTTCGGGCGGCCGACGCGCAGGCCGTGCAGCGGGTGGAGGGCATCGGCGCGGAGAAGGCGCCGGTGATCGTGGCCGAACTGGCCGAACTGGGGCCGCTGATCAGCAAGCTGGTCGCCGCGGGTGTGAACATGACGGAGCCGGGGGCGACGCCTCCGGCCGAGGAGGAAGCGGCGGCCGAAGACGGGGAGACGCTGCCCGCCGGGCCGCTGGCCGGCATGACCGTCGTCGTCACCGGCGCGATGACCGGGCCGCTGGAGAAGCTCAGCCGCAACCAGATGAACGAGGTCATCGAGCGCGCGGGCGGCAAGGCGTCGTCCAGTGTCTCGAAGCGCACGGCGCTGGTGGTGGCGGGCGAGAACGCGGGCTCGAAGCGGGCGAAGGCGGAGGACCTCGGTGTGCGGATCGCGACCCCGGACGAGTTCGCGGTGATGGTCGCCGACGCGCTGCCGGGGGACTAGCGCAGCGGAGGACCGGCCGGCGCGGGGGTCCCCCGGTG
>NZ_VBVX01000273.1 GCF_005981925.1 Streptomyces albidochromogenes | reverse complement strand
GGGCTGCGCAGGTTCAGCGCCGGGCCGCCCCGAGCGGCCCGGCGCTGAACCTGCGCAGCCCCGCGCACCGCACCGAGCGGGAGTTGCTGAAGCTCGCTCTCCAGCGGCCCGAGCTGGTCTCGCCCGCGTTCGACGCCTACGGGGCCGACGAGTTCACCGCCCCGCCGTACGCCGCCGTGCGCCAGGTCATCGAGGAGGCGGGCGGCGCCGAGCAGGGCGCCCACAACGCGTCCGACTACCTGGCCCAGGTCCGCGAGGCCGCGCCCAACGACACGGTGCGCGCGCTGGTCACGGAGCTCGCCGTGGAGCCGATCATGCGCAAGATCGTCGACGAGATCTACGCCGGCGAGCAGCTGATCCGGGTCCGGCTGCGGGCGGTCGACCGGCGGATCCTGGACGTCCAGGGCACCCTGGCCCGCCTCGGCGGCCCGCACGCCGACCCGGAGCAACTCGCCGCCGTACAGAACGAGCTGTGGGTCCTCCAGCAGTACGCCCAGTCCCTGCGCAACCACGGCGCCGCGGCGCTCTGACGCGCCGCAGGCCCGCCCGCGGCCCGCTCCCGGCCCTTCCGGGAGCACGGGAGGGGCTGGAGCCACCCAGGAGGCGGGGCGGAACGGGAGCCACCGTCACCTCCCGGTAACGGACCGGACTCAAAAAGTCACCGCACGCCCCTCGTAGCGGTGATGTGTCGTACCCCACACTGGGTGGCGGTGCCCGAGTCCTCGGAGCGCGGCCGGCCCACGCCGAGTGGGCCTCGCATCCCCGCGCATCCACTCGACGCGTACGGGACGGACGGCGGCCCGGTCGCCGCTCCCGTCCCGCTGCCGCACGCCCCCGAACCGGCAGCGATCACCCTGGAGGTCGCCCCCGTGCAGACCCAGACCCGGACGTCGACCGACGTCGTCGCGAAGGTCCCTCCGCAGAACCGGGGCGCACTCCACCCCGGAACCGGAACAGGGACCGAGAGCGCATCCGGAACCGAACCCGAAGCGTCGGCCGAACCCGAGGCAGCAGCGGAAGCGGAAGAGGCGGCAGCGGAAGAGGAAGCGGCAGCAGAGGCCGAAGCGGAAGCGGAGCTCGTCGAGCCCGACGTCCTCGTCGAGGACCCGCCCGACGCCCCCGGGACACCCGACGCGTCCGAGCGCCGCCGCAACGCCCGCGCCGACGCCTCGGGCCCCTCCTCCGACCTCTTCCGCCAGTACCTGCGGGAGATCGGCCGCATCCCGCTGCTCACCGCCGCCGAGGAGGTGGACCTCGCCCGCAAGGTCGAGGCCGGACTGTTCGCCGAGGAGAAGCTCAGCAGCACCCCCGACCTCGACTCCCGGCTCGCCGTCGACCTCGACCGGCTCGTCGTCATGGGCCGGATGGCCAAACGCCGCCTGATCGAGGCGAATCTGCGCCTCGTCGTGTCCGTCGCCAAGCGCTACGTCGGCCGCGGCCTGACCATGCTCGACCTCGTCCAGGAGGGCAACCTCGGCCTCATCCGCGCCGTGGAGAAGTTCGACTACGCCCGCGGCTACAAGTTCTCGACGTACGCGACCTGGTGGATCCGCCAGGCCATGTCGCGCGCCCTCGCCGACCAGGCCCGCACCATCCGCGTCCCCGTGCACGTCGTCGAGCTGATCAACCGCGTGGTGCGCGTCCAGCGCAGAATGCTCCAGGAACGCGGCTACGAGCCGACCCCCGAGGAGGTCGCGGCCCACCTGGAGCTCACCCCCGAGCGCGTCGGCGAAGTACTGCGCCTGGCCCAGGAACCGGTGTCGCTGCACGCGCCGGTGGGCGAGGAGGACGACGTGGCGCTCGGCGACCTCATCGAGGACGGCGACGCGGCGTCACCCGTGGAGTCCGCGGCCTTCCTGCTCCTGCGCGAGCACCTGGAGGCCGTCCTCTCCACCCTGGGCGAGCGCGAACGCAAGGTCGTCCAGCTCCGCTACGGACTGGCGGACGGCCGGCCCCGCACCCTGGAGGAGATAGGCCGCCTCTTCGGCGTGACCCGCGAACGCATCCGTCAGATCGAGTCCAAGACCCTCGGCAAACTCCGCGACCACGCCTTCGCCGACCAGCTCCGCGGCTACCTGGACTGACCGCCCGGCCTGTTGACCGACGACGGCCGCCCGGCCACCGGGCCGGACGGCCGTCCTCTCCCGTACGCCGGCTCCCGTCAGGAGCCGTCCGCCGCCGGCGCGGCCGCGTCGCCCCTGGCCTTCCTGCGCGCGTCGATCGTGGCCCCGATCCCCACGCCCACGCACATGCCGCAGGCGATCCCGGTCCCCACGTTGTCGAGCAGCAGCGTCCCGAAGGCCACCCCGAAGGACATCCCGAGCGACAGCCCGAGCGCGATGCCCGAGACGGGCGCCTTCGCGTCCGCCGCCCCCGTGCCGGCGTCCTCGGCGTCCTGCGGCACCGGCTGGGCCGCGTTCTCTTCTTCCCTGGTCATTCAGTCCACTTCCGCAACCGCCTGAGCGAACTGCGCGGCGTACAGACGCGCGTACGCGCCCTTGGCCGCCAACAGCCCGTCATGCGTCCCCTGTTCGACGATGGACCCATTCTCCATCACCAAGATCACGTCGGCGTCCCGGATCGTGGACAGCCGGTGTGCGATCACGAAGCTCGTACGGCCGTGGGCCAGACGCGCCATGGCCTTCTGGATCAGCACCTCCGTACGGGTGTCGACCGAGCTCGTCGCCTCGTCGAGCACCAGGATCACCGGGTCGGAGAGGAACGCCCGGGCGATGGTGACGAGCTGCTTCTCGCCCGCGCTCACGCCCGCCCCCTCGTCGTCGATGACCGTGTCGTAACCGTCGGGCAGGGTGCGGACGAACCGGTCGGCGTGCGCGGCCCGCGCCGCCTCCTCGATCTCCTCCCGGGTCACCTCGCGCGCGGCTCCGTACGCGATGTTGTCGGCGATGGTGCCGCCGAACAGCCACGTGTCCTGGAGCACCATGCCGATGCCCGACCGCAGCGCGTCGCGGGACATCGTGGCGACGTCGACACCGTCCAGCAGGATCCGGCCGCCCGTCACCTCGTAGAAGCGCATCAGGAGGTTCACCAGCGTCGTCTTGCCCGCGCCCGTCGGCCCGACGATCGCGACCGTCTGCCCCGGCTCGACCGTGAGCGACAGGCCCTCGATGAGCGGCGTGTCCGGCTCGTACCGGAAGGACACCTTCTCCAGCACCACCCGCCCGCGCGCTTCCGACGGCGCCGGCGCGGACCGCCGCGCGTCCGCCGCGTCCGGCGCCTGCTCCTCGGCGTCGAGCAGCTCGAAGATCCGCTCGGCCGACGCGACCCCCGACTGCACCAGGTTCGCCATCGAGGCGACCTGCGTCAGCGGCATCGAGAACTGCCGCGAGTACTGGATGAACGCCTGCACGTCACCGATCGACAGCGCGCCGGACGCGACCCGAAGCCCGCCCACCACCGCCACCAGCACATAGTTGATGTTGCTCACGAAGAACATCAGCGGCTGCATGATCCCGCTGTTGAACTGCGCCCTGAACCCGGCCTCGTACAGCGCGTCGTTCTGCTCCCGGAACGCCTGTGCCGACTCGTCCTGCCGCCCGAAGACCTTCACCAGCGCGTGACCCGAGTACATCTCCTCGATGTGCGCGTTCAGCCTGCCCGTGGTCTTCCACTGCCGCACGAACTGCGGCTGCGACCGCTTGCCGACCTTCGCGGCCACCACCACCGACAGCGGTACGGTCACCAGCGCCACCAGCGCCAGCAGCGGCGACACCCAGAACATCATCGCCAGCACACCCACGATGGTCAGCAGGGAGTTGATGAGCTGGCCCATCGTCTGCTGCATGGTCTGCGAGATGTTGTCGATGTCGTTCGTGGCCCGGCTCAGCACCTCGCCGCGCTTCTGCCGGTCGAAGTACCGCAGCGGCAGCCGCGACAGCTTCGCCTGCACGTCCTCACGCATCCGGAACACGGTCCGGTTGATGACCCGGATCGACAGCCGCGTCGCCACCAGCATCAGCAGCCCCGCCGCCACGTACACCGCGAGCGCGATCAGCAGGACGTCGCCAACCGCCCCGAAGTCGATGCCCCGCCCGGGGGTGAAGCCCACCCCGGAGAGCATGTCGGCGAGCCCGTCGTCGCCCCTGTCCCGCAGGCCGTCGAGGACCTGCGCCTTGCTGCCGCCGTCCTGTGTCTGCCGTCCGACGACCCCGGCGAAGACCAGGTCGGTCGCCCGCCCCAGGATCATCGGTCCGACCACGGAGAGCGCGACGCTGACCACGCACGCCGCGAGCATCCACCACAGCGTCACCCGCTCGGGCGCGAACTGCCGCAGCAGGCGCTTCCCCGAGCCCTTGAAGTCCATCGACCGCTCGGCCGGCGCTCCGCCGGCCATCATGCGTCCACCAGGCCCGCTCATGCCGCCTCAGCCTCCGTCAGCTGGGAGAGCACGATCTCCCGGTACGTCGCGTTGTCCTCCATCAGCTCGTGATGGCGTCCCGTGCCGACCACCCGGCCCTCGTCCAGGACCACGATCCGGTCGGCGTCACGGATCGTCGACACCCGCTGGGCGACGATCACCACCGTCGCGTCGGCCGTCTCCCGCCCCAACGCGGCCCGCAGCGCCGCGTCGGTCGTGTAGTCGAGCGCGGAGAAGGAGTCGTCGAAGAGGTAGATCTCCGGGCGGCGCACGAGCGTGCGCGCGATCGCGAGCCGCTGGCGCTGCCCGCCCGAGACGTTCGTGCCACCCTGCGCGACCGGCGCGTTCAGCCCGCCGTCGAGCCGCTCCACGAACTCCCGCGCCTGGGCGACCTCCAGGGCGTGCCACAGCTCCTCGTCCGTGGCGTCCGGCTTCCCGTACCGCAGATTCGTCGCGACCGTCCCGGAGAACAGATAGGGCTTCTGCGGAACCAGCGACACGGTCCTCGCCATCAGCACCGGATCGATGGTCCGTACGTCGGCCCCGTCCACCAGCACCTGCCCGCCCGTCGCGTCGAACAAGCGCGGCACGAGCCCGAGCAGCGTCGACTTCCCGCTGCCCGTCGACCCGATGATCGCCGTCGTCTCGCCCGGCCGCGCCACCAGGTCGATGTCCCGGATCACCGGCTCCTCCGCGCCCGGATAGCGGAACTCCGCCCCGCGCAGCTCCAGTTCTCCGTGCCGCCGCAGTTCCCGTACCGGCTCCTTCGGAGGTACGACGCTGGACGCCGTGTCCAGGACCTCCTCGAGGCGCTCGGCGCACACCTCGGCGCGCGGCACCATCATGAACATGAAGGTGGCCATCATCACGGCCATCACGATCTGCATCAGGTACGCGAGGAACGCGGTCAGCGCCCCGATCTCCATGGCTCCGCTGTCGATCCGGTGCGCGCCGAACCAGACGACCGCGACGCTGGAGACGTTCACGACCGTCATGACGATCGGGAACATCAGCGCCATCAGCCGCCCCGCGGACAGCGACACGTCCGTCAGCTCGGTGTTCGCCTCCCGGAACCGGCCCCTCTCGTACGTGTCGCGTACGAAGGCCCTGATCACGCGGTTGCCGGTGATCTGCTCGCGCAGGACCTGGTTCACCGTGTCGAGCCGCTCCTGCATCGTGCGGAACAGCGGCCGCATGCGCCGCACGATCAGGCCCACCGAGATCCCGAGCACCGGGACGACCGCCAGCAGCACACCCGACAGCGGCACGTCCTGGCCCAGCGCCATGACGATGCCGCCGACGCACATGATCGGCGCCGACACCATGAGGGTGAACCCCATGAGCACCAGCATCTGCACCTGCTGGACGTCATTGGTCGTCCGAGTGATCAGCGAGGGAGCCCCGAAGTGCCCGACCTCCCGGGCCGAGAAGCTCTGCACCCGGTCGAAGACGGCCGCCCGCACGTCCCTGCCGAGCGCGGCGGCGGTCCGCGCGCCGTAGTACACGGCGCCGATGTTGCACACCACCTGTACGACGCTGACGGCGATCATGACGCCGCCGAACTCCAGGATGTAGCCGGTGTCCCCGGCCACGACACCGTTGTCGATGATGTCCGCGTTGAGCGTGGGCAGGTAGAGGGTGGCGGAGGTCTGCAGAAGCTGCAGCAGGACGAGCAGGACGATGGGTTTCTTGTACGGGCGGAGGTGGGCCCGCAGGAGTCTTATGAGCACGCGGAGTCTCTCGGTGTCGGCAAGATCGGGGTTCGTCCCATCCTCCGCCACCGGGCCCCGGCAGTTCCACGGGATTGGCTCATCGCCGGGTCACGTCTCGCCGCCGGGCGCCGCTCACGCCCCGCCGAACGCCCCCGGGTGTATCTGGTCCCGCGTCGCCCCGTACTGCTGGCGCACCGCCTGGCCCACCGCCAGCTCGTCACCCGGCTCCAGCACCTGCGCCGCGGCGCCCTGCCAGGCCGGCGGGGTGTGCGGGGCCAGGGTGCCCTGGGACACGCCCAGCGCCCAGGCCGCCTGCCGGGCCGCGCCCAGCGCCGCGTACTCGGCCGGCTGCGGAACGACCACCTGCGTGCCGAAGATCGGCGGCGCCGCCGCCTGAACGGCGGGCAGCTCGGCCGCCGCGCCCAGCAGGAACACCCGCCGCACCTGCACGCCCCGGGCCCGCAGCACGTCCATGGCGTCGGCCAGCGAGCACAGCATGCCCTCGAAGGCCGCCCGCGCCAGGTGCTCCGGCTTCATCGAATCGCGCCGCAGCCCGCTCAACGTCCCGGCAGTGTGCGGAAGTTGGGGCGTGCGCTCCCCTTCGAGATACGGCAGCAGCACGAGCCCGTACGCGCCCGGCGACGACTTGAGCGCCAGGTCCGAGAGCCCGTCGAGATCGATCCCCAGCAGATCCGCCGTGCCGCGCAGCGCCCGTACGGCGTTGAGGGTGTGCACGACCGGCAGGTGCATCCCGGTGGCATCGGCGAACGACGTGATGAGCCCACTCGAATCGGCCAGCCCCTCGTGGTGCACGGCCATCACGGAACCCGAGGCCCCCAGCGACACCACGGCGTCGCCGACCCCCACGCCCAGCCCGAAGGCGGCGGCCATCGTCTCGCCGGTCCCGGCGGAGATCAACAGGCCCTCGGGGGTGGTCCCGGCGGCCTCCCAGGGGCCGAGCACCTCGGGCAGCGCCGCGTGGTGCCCCAACGCCAGCTCGACCAGGTCCGGCCGGTAGGAGCCGGTCACGGCCGACCAGTAACCCGTCCCCGACGCCGCGCCCCGGTCGGTGGTCCTGCGGGCCGGGCGGCCGAGCAGCTGCCACACCAGCCAGTCGTGCGGCTGCATCAGGGCGGCGGTGCGCTGCGCCGACTCCGGCTCGTTGCGCGCCAGCCAGCGGAGCTTCGCCACCGGCTGCGGAGCCTGCGGCACGGACCCGACCGCCTCGGCCCAAGCCTGCCGCCCGCCGAGCGCGTCGACCAGATCGGCCGCCGCGACCTGGGCCCGCTTGTCGTTGCCGAGCAGCGCCGGACGCACCGGCGAGCCCTGGGCGTCGAGCGGGATCAAACCGTGCTGCTGCGCCGACACGCCGATGGCCTGCACCCCTTCGAGCAGTCCGCCGGCGGCGGCCTCACCCAGGGACAGCAGCCACACCTGTGGATCGGCCTCCGGAGACTTCGCCTCCACGGGGTGCGGGGCGTACCCCTGCCGCAGCACGGCACCCGTATCCGCATCGCACACGACGATGCGGGTAGAACCAGACGAACTGTCCAAGCCGGCAACTATCCCCATGCCTCAGATTCTGCCGCATGCGGCCACGGGAACGTGCCGAGCCCGCCACGGTGGCCGGCCCGGCTCCCGTCCGGCTGCCCGGGTGCTAGGTGTTGGTCGTACCCCAGTCGTCGGCCTCGCCGGCCTGGCCCCGCTCGCGCAGGGAGCGCACGCGCTCGGTCACCGAGCCGGGCATCCGGTCGCCGACCTTGTCGCTGACGGTGTGGAACGCCTTCTCCGCGAAGTCGCGGCCGTTGTGGGCGGCGGACTCGGTGGCGTTGCGCACGGCGGGGTTCTGGGCGACCTGGCGTGCGGACTTCTTCAGCTGCTCGTAACGCTCACGTCCGGCACGCGTCCCGAACACGTACCCGAGGGCCAGTCCGGCGATGAATGTGAGCCGGTAGCGCATGGCTGTCACCCTTCTCTTGCGTCGGCGGTCCCCTGGTGCCGGGGGGAGTTTCGGACCGCGGGGCTGTGCTGGCCGCCTACCCCGGGGCGCCCGTGATCAGTCAGGGCGATACCGATTGGCGGAGCACCCCCCTGCTTGCGCTAATGTATGTGTCGCAGCGAGCACACGCCCCCCGGGACGCCATCCGGTGGGTACGTTCGGTGCAACGCAGCAATCCCCTGTAGCTCAATTGGCAGAGCAGCCGGCTGTTAACCGGCAGGTTACTGGTTCGAGTCCAGTCGGGGGAGCGCGATCCCCTGTAGCTCAATTGGCAGAGCATTCGGCTGTTAACCGGAGGGTTACTGGTTCGAGTCCAGTCGGGGGAGCGGCAAGGAAAAGGACCCCTCAGGGGTCCTTTTTCATATCTCCTGCAACCGCGCGGGCAGCGGCGCAGTCCTCATGGGCATGCGTAGCCGACCACCCGAGGCAGGAGATCGTATGAGCGGCTATGCTGCGGCAGACGGCGCGCACAAATGTGCGCGACGCGCCGTTAGGGGCGGTAGCTCAGCCGGTTAGAGCAGCGGACTCATAATCCGTCGGCCGTGGGTTCGAGTCCCACCCGCCCCACTCAAGCTCCAGCAGAAGAAACGTTTCCTCTCTGGAGCTTCCGTAGGCCCCCACCGATGTGGGGGCCTTTTCCGTCTCCGGGGAGCGGTGGCGGCCCGGGGGGGCGGCGGTCCGGCGG
>NZ_VBVX01000272.1 GCF_005981925.1 Streptomyces albidochromogenes | reverse complement strand
GGGTTCGGGGGGCACGGAGTCGTCCCCGGATGGCTGGGCCCGGCGGGTACCTCTTATGAGACTGCGTGTCAGCAAGGCAGTCAATCCCTTGCGCACGACTTGTTGACCCGTCGTCTACCAACGTGTGACGCTGCCAACTGTCCACTGTCTCAAGGGATATGCGACCAGGAGGCGTCAGTGTCGACGCACGAGCTCTACACCAAGGCCCCGCCGGACCCGCTGTGGCAGGTGCCCGCCTCCGGCGCGGCACGCTTCAGCTGGGAGTACGACGAAGGGCGCGCCCGCCTCCTCGCGCTGTACCAGAAGGGCAAGGACAAGCAGTGGGACGGCGCCACCCGCATCGACTGGGACCTGGAGGTCGACCCGTACGACCCGCTCGGCACCCCGGACGAGGCGCTCAGCCTCTACGGCACCCGCCACTGGGCGAAGATGACCGAGAAGGACAAGGGCGACCTGCGCCGGCACTACTCCTCCTGGCAGTTCAGCCAGTTCCTGCACGGCGAGCAGGGCGCCATGGTGTGCGCGGCGCGCATCGTGGAGTCCGTGCCCGACCTGGACGCCAAGCTGTACTCCGCCACCCAGACCATGGACGAGGCCCGGCACGCGGAGATCTACAGCCGCTTCCTGCACGAGAAGATCGGGATGCTCTACCCGGTCAACGACAGCCTCCAGAGCCTGCTGGGCGACACCCTGCGCGACTCCCGCTGGGACATGCCGTACCTCGGCATGCAGGTCCTCATCGAGGGACTCGCCCTCGCCGCGTTCGGCATGATCCGCGACACCACCGACAAACCGCTGCCCCAGCAGATCCTCGCGTACGTCATGCAGGACGAGGCCCGGCATGTGGCCTTCGGGCGGATGGCGCTGCGCGACTACTACAAGCAGCTGTCCGACGCGGAACTGCGCGAGCGCGAGGAGTTCGTCATCGAGGGCTGCTACCTGATGCGCGACCGGCTGCGCGGGGTCGAGGTACTGGAGAACTTCGGCATCCCGCACCAGGAGGCGCAGGATTTCTCGGAGCAGTCCGAGTTCCTGCACCTCTTCCGCAAGCTCCTCTTCAGCCGCATCGTGCCGTGCGTGAAGGACATCGGCCTGTGGGGGCCGCGCCTGCAGAAGGCGTACCTCGACATGGGCGTCTTCGAGATGGGCGACTCCAGTCTGGACCTCCTCATGACCCAGGACGAGGAGCTCGCCGAAGCGCTCGACAAGCGGCGCTTCGAGGCGGAGGACGCGGCGCGGGTGGCGGAGGTCGAGAGGGCGATCGCGGACGGCGCGGCCTGATCGCGGCGGGCGGACGGTCCGGGCGCCTCCCGGCGTGAAGTAGCGTCTGCGGCATGACCACGCCGCCGCCCCAGCAGCCCCCCGGCCCGTACGGACCTCCGCAGCCGCCGCATCCCTACGGCGCGCAGCCGTATCCGCAGCAGCCCCCGCAGCAGCCGCAGTTCCCGCAGCAGCCGTCCTACCCGGGGCAGCCCTTCCCGCCGCAGCACCCCGGTCAGGCGGGGGCGTGGGGGCAGCCGCCGGCAGGGCCGCCGCCGCGCAAGAACCGGACCGGCGCGTTCATCGCGATCGGCGTGGTCGCGCTGGTGGGTCTCGGGGCCGTCGGGTGGGTGGTGAACGCGGCCACCGAGGCCGGGTCCGTGGCCACCGGAGCCGGGTTCCCCAAGGCCGAGTACCGGCTCACCGTGCCGAAGACGATGCTGGACGGTGAGTACAAGCTGGCCCAGGACCTGTCGCAGACCCAGGGCAAGGACGCCCTGGAGGGGACGTACGACTCGAAGGTCCGCAACCCCCGGCCGGCCGTCGGCCAGTACACGGCCGGCTCGCCGACCGCCCCGAGCGTGCTCGTCATCTCGGGCATGTACGGCCAGTTCAAGGACCCCGAGGGCACCCGCGAGAAGATGATGGCCGGCGCCGAGGACGGTCAGGGCGCCACCCTCGCCGTCCCTGCCAAGGACATCACCCCGGCCGGTTCCGGCATCACGCTGACCTGCCAGGTGCTCACCGCGACGCAGGCCGGATCCACGGTCACCATGCCCATGTGCGCCTGGGCGGACGGGAACACGGGCGCCTCGGTCGCCGTCGTCACCCCCGAGACGTCGAAGCAGGACCCCCGGTCGGTCGACCTCGACAAGATCGCCGCGACCACCCTCAAGGTGCGGGAGGAGTCACGGCAGCCGATCGGCTGAGCACGCCGCCGGGGCCGGGAACGACGTACGCGGTGTGAAGGCGGCGGGCGCCGGTTCCCGTGCGGGCCTGGGCAGGTGCCCGGACCCGCGCGGGGACCGGCGCCCGCTCAGTCGTCCAGCGCCGCCCGCATCACCGCCCGTGCGATCGGCGCCGCGCTGCCCCCGCCGCTGATGTCGGCCCGGTCCGCCGACGCGTCCTCCACGACGACCGCCACCGCGACCGCCGGCTGCCCGTCGCCGTTCTCGTGCGCCCAGGAGATGAACCAGGCGTACGGCGTGCCCGTGTTGTCGACGCCGTGCTGCGCCGTGCCCGTCTTGCCGCCGACCCGGACGCCCGGGATGGCGGCGTTCGTCCCCGTCCCGTTCTCCACGACGTCGACCATCATCTGCTGGAGCTGCGTGGCGGTGGCCGGATTCATCGCCTGGTGCAGGGACTTCTGGCTGTCGCGCGTGACGGTGTCGCCGTCCGAGTCCGTCGTCCGGTCCACCAGGTACGGCGACTTCAGCTCACCGCCATTGGCGACCGCCGCCGCGACCATCGCCATCTGGAGCGGTGTCGCCCTGGTGTCGTACTGGCCGATGGAGGAGAGCGCGAGCTGGTCGGCGGTCATGCTGGTGTCGAAGTTGCTCCGGGACACCCTCGACGGGATCTTCAGACCGTCGTCGTTGAAGCCGAACTTCTGCACGGTGTCGAGCATTCCGGCCATTCCCACCCGCACCCCCAGCTCCGCCATCACCGTGTTGCACGAGACCCGGATCGCGTACTCCAGCGACGCGTCGCGGCAGCCGCGCGCCTCGTTGGGCAGGGTGGTGCTGGTCCCGGGAAGGACGTACGGCTCGGGCGTCCTCGTCGGGGCCCCGATGTCCGTCACCACCTCGGTGTCGAGCGCCGCGGCCGCCGTCACGATCTTGAACGCGGACCCCGGCGGGTACGTCTGCCGGATGGTCCGGTTGAGCATCGGCTGACGCGGCGAGCCGTTCAGCCGGGCCCACGCGCCCGTGACCGCCTTCCCGGTGCCCGACAGCCATTCGGGGTCGTACGACGGGCTGCTCACCAGCGCCAGGATCTTCCCCGTCGACGGCTCGACCGCCGCCACCGCGCCCTTGCGGCCGGCGAGCCCGTGGTACGCCGCCCGCTGGACCGCGCCCTTGATGGTGGTGACGACGTCGCCGCCGGGCTGGCGCGAGCGCGTGATCTCGTTCCACAGGGGGAGCGGGGCGAGCATCGAGTCGGTGCCGGAGAGGATGTCGTCCTCGGCGTGTTCGAGAAGGGTCGTGCCGTACGTCTGGGAGGCGTAGCCGGTGACGGGCGCGTACAACGGCCCGTGCCGGTAAGTCCTTTCGTACCGCAACTGCTCACCGCTGTCCCGGGAGCCGGTGACCGCCCTGCCGTCGACGACGATGTCGCCGCGCTTCTGCTCGTAACGGCCGATGGTCTTGCGGCGATTGGCCGGGTTGTCGTCGAGCGCCTCGGCCTGGAGGACCTGGACACGGGCGGCGTTCAGCAGCAGCGCGACGAGCAGCAGCAGGCAGAACCCGGCCGCGCGGCGGATGTAGCGGATCACTGGTCGGCCTCCACGACGGGCGCGATGACGCCGGTCTCGACGTGCTCGGGCTGCGGCCGGCGGGCCGAGTCGCTGACCCGGATCAGCAACGCCACGATGATCCAGTTGGTGACGACGGACGACCCGCCCTGCGCGAGGAACGGCATCGCCATGCCGGTCAGCGGGATCAGCCCCATCACGCCACCGGCGATGACGAACACCTGGAGGGCGAGGATCGAGGCGAGACCGATCGCGAGCAGCCGCCCGAACGGGTCGCGCAGGGCGAGGCCCGCCCGGTACCCGCGGGCGACGAGCAGGGCGTACAGCAGGAAGACCGCGGTGAGTCCGGACAGGCCCAGCTCCTCGCCCGCCGTCGCCAGGATGAAGTCGGACTTGGCGGCGAAGCCGATGAGGATGGAGTCGCCCGCGCCGAGCCCCGCGCCGAGCATCCCGCCGGCCGCGAAGGCGAACAGGGACTGGGCGAGCTGGCCGGGGCCCCGGCCGGCGTCGATGGAGGCGAAGGGGTGCAGCCAGTCCTGGACGCGGCTGTGGACGTGCGGTTCGAGCGAGCCGACGACGAACGCGCCGACCGCCGCGAGGAGCAGGCCGACGGCGATCCAGCCGGTGCGGCCGGTGGCGACGTACAGCAGGATCACGAAGAGGCCGAAGAAGAGCAGCGAGGTGCCGAGGTCGCGCTCCAGGACGAGTACGCCGACGCTGAGCAGCCAGATCGCGACGATCGGGCCGAGCACGCGGCCGGTGGGGAGCTGGAGCTTCCAGATCTTGCGGCCGGTGTAGGCGAGGGCGTTGCGGTTGGCCGCGAGGTAGGCGGCGAAGAAGACGGCGAGCAGGATCTTCGCGAACTCGCCCGGCTGGAAGGAGAAGCCGCCGACGCGGATCCAGATCTTCGCGCCGTTCACGGCGGGGAAGAAGATCGGCACGATCAGCAGGGCGAGGGCGGCGGCGACCGACAGGTAGGCGTACCGCTGCAGGACGCGGTGGTCGCGCAGGAGGATCACCACGCCGATGAAGAGCGCGACGCCGAGGGTGGACCAGACGAGCTGGGTGGGCGCGGCCTGGTCCTTCGGCGTCTCCAGGTCCAGGCGGTAGATCAGCACCAGGCCGAGGCCGTTGAGGAGGACCGCGATCGGCAGCAGCAGGGGGTCGGCGTACGGGGCGCGGAAGCGGACGGCGAGGTGGGCGAGGAGCGCGAGGACGCCGAGGCCCGCGCCGTAGCCGGCGGCGTCGGGGGGCACCGCGTCGTTCTTGGTCAGGCCCACGTCGATGTAGCCGTAGACGGCGATGAGGACGGCGCAGACGAGGAGCGAGAGTTCCACGCCGCGCCGTTTGGGGAGGCGTAGGTCGGGCGGGGGAGCGTCCACCGTCGTTGCGGTCATGTCAGGCAACGTAGCAAGCGAGCGGGCTGTATGTACGTATATGTCGGCTCACGCCCGAGGAGTCCGTACGGCGTGAGCCGCACGCCTCGGGCGTGAGGGGGTACGAGCGGCGCGTGCTGACCGCGCGTCAGCCGCGCCGCGTCAGCGATGGGGCGTCAGCACCAGCGCGGGACGGCGCCGATGTTCGCGATGTAGTGCGCCGAGCCCCAGGCCCAGGTGCCGTCGGTCAGCAGGTACCAGCGGTCGTTGCCCTGCACGTTGCCGCCGCGGGTCTTGCAGAAGATGTGGACGATCGCGCCGTACGGCTTGCTGCCGATGACCCGGCTGCCGCGGGTCGGCTTGTCGCGCAGCAGCAGCCCGGACTTGGCTATGACGCGCCCCTTGTACGTGTGGGAACGTTCGGCCGTGGGCCGCACGGGGTCGGCGGCGGCGAGCGCGGGGCTCGCGGCGGTGACGGCGGCCAGGGCGCCCGCGGCGGCGCACAGGCCGAGCCTGGAGAGCGGGGACCGGGGAAGCAGGGGCATGTCGGCTCCTGACAGGTGAGGGGCCTTCGCCGTGGCGAAGGGCGGTGGGGGGCTCCGGTCCGTAAGCGAACCGGTCCTCGACTCGCCCGATTCACACTAAATTCGCCACTGACTGATCGCAATTCGTCACTCTGCGTGCGCACTGTCGCCCGGGCCGCCCTCGGGCGCCTCGTCGGGATGGACCTCGGGCAGCTTGAGCGTCGCGACCGCCCCGCCGTCCGGCGCGTTCGTGAAGGTGAGTTCCGCGCCGATCGCCTCCGCCTGCCCGACGGCGATCGTCAGGCCGAGGCCGTGCCCCTTGCCTCCGGAGCGCGGCTCGGTGCGAAAGCGCTGCGGGCCGTGCTCCACCAGGTAGCCGGGGAAGCCCTCGCCGTGATCGCGCACCGTCACCACCGGCCCGTCCACGGTCAGTACGACCGGCTCACCCCCGTGCTGGTGCGCGTTGCCGACGAGATTGCCCAGCACCCGCTCCAGCCGACGCCGGTCGGTCTCCACGTAGGCGTCCCGTACGATCCGGACCTCCGTCGGGGTCTCCGCCGGGGCGCCGGGCCCGCGCGCCGGCCCCCGCGCCACGCGCTCGGCGAGCGGGCCGATCCGGTGCGCGTCCCGGCTGATCTGCTCGCTGCCCGTTTCGAGCCGGGAGATCTCCAGCAGATCCTCGGTCAGCAGCCGCATCGCCCGCACCCGGTCCTGGACCAGCTGGGTCGGCCGGCCGGGCGGCAGGAGCTCCGCCGCCGCGTGCAGGCCGGTCAGCGGGGTGCGCAGCTCGTGGGCCACGTCGGCGGTGAAGCGCTGCTCGCTCTGCAGCTTGCGCTGGAGGGTGGAGGCCATCGCGTCCAGTGCGCCGGCGACCGTGGCCACCTCGTCCTGGGGCCGTGAAGACGCCTTCGTCCGCGGGTCGTTGACGCGCGCGTCGAGGTCGCCCGCGCTGATCCGGCGCGCCACCCCGGCCGTCTGGTGCAGCCGGCGCGTCACGCGCGTCACGGCGAAGACGCCGACCAGCAGCGTCACCGAGATGGCCAGGAGCGACGAGCCGACGATGGCCCGGTCCAGGCCCATGATCGTGCCGACGCCCTGGCTGTAGTCGATCTCGGCGGCCATGGCCCGGCGGTCGGCCGGGGCCGCCGCCCACATGGTGGGGCGGCCGTCGTGCTCGCTGACGAGTGTGCCGCGCCGGCCCGACAGCGCGAGATCGCGCAGGGAGGCGGGCAGGCCGTCGGGGTCGATGCCGGTGTCCGGCGGCAGCGGATCGCCCGCCTCGTACGCCCGGGTCGCCTCCGCCAGCCGGGTGAGCGCCTTCTCACGGGCCTGGTTGAGCGTCTGGTGCGTCACGGAGACGTGTACGAGCGCGCCGAGCAGCGCCGCGAGCGCGCAGCACATCACGGTGATGAAGGCCGCGGCCTTCCAGGTGAGGCGTGCGGTCCAGGCCGGCAGGCGGAGCCTCATCGGCCGCCACCGGAGGCGGAGGCATGGGCGGTGGCCGATGAGGTCGGGCCGGGGGCGGGGGAGACCGTGTGCGAGTGGGACGGCAGGGGCTCGCCGCCCTCCTCGTGCACCCGCAGGATCTCGTCGCGGGTGGGCAGCATGGCGTGCTGGTGGTCGTCCCAGGACCAGGCCGTCCGGTACTCGTAACCGGGCAGGTTCGACGGCGCCCGGATGATGAGGTCGCGGCCCGCCAGCGACACTCCGATCACGGCGTCGCTGGTGCCCATGACGCGGATGAGCCGGCCCTTCTCGGCCAGGTAGCAGCGCACCGCCAGCTGCCCCTTCGGCAGCGAGACCCCGATGATCATCTCGTCCTTGCCGTCGCCGGTGAGGTCCCGGTAGTACGCCTTGAGCACCGGGCACGCCTTCGGTTTCGTGTCGCACTCGCGCAGCTGCCGGGCCGTCTGCTCGTACATCCCGTCTGGCCCGCTGAGCGCGTCCGGACGCGCGGCCTGCTCCGCCTGGACGACGGCCACCGGCCGCACCGCGCGCACGTCGTCGCCGGGCACCTCGATCCCGCGTACCGTCTCCGTCTCGCCCTCGCCGTAGTCCATCGGAGGGACGGTGGCGGCCGGCCGCTCGGGCCACAGCCGGGTGGGGCCGATGGCGGTGGGCGTCGGCCCGGCGCTCTCCAGCTCGCCGGCGTCGGCGCAGCCGGACAGCGCCGCCAGCGCCGACAGGACCGCCGTGGCGGTCAGGAGCAGCAGTGCCGCGCGGGCGGGACGGTGCGCGCTCAAGGCTCCCCTCGCTTCTGTGCCTCGGGTGCGGGTGCGGTGCGCTCGGCTCAGCGCTGGTACGGGTTGCGACCGGGCTCGGGCGCGCCCAGGTGCTCCTGGCCACCGCCGCCCTGCGCCTGCGTGGCTTCGAGCTGCTGCGCCTGCTCCTTGCCGATCTGCTGCTCGGCGCCGCAGAAGGTGCACTGGGTCGTGTACTTCGTGGAGAACGCGAACAGCGGGACGAAGAACAGCGTGAACTTGCTGACGCGCTTCTTCAGCGTGTGCGCGGCCGGGTTGCCGCAGCGCCCGCAGACCAGGGTGAGTATGGCCAGTTGGTAGAGGTAGCTCTTGCTGCCAAAGATGATCATTCGGTGGTCCCCTCCGTGCCGTGATCCTTGTCTGCCCTGCTGTCGAGTCTGCACCAACCCCGCCGATCGCGACGCCGGGCCCCGCTCAGCGGTCGCCGGGACGCAGCCGCAGGACCGTGGAGGTCGCGTGCCGGCCGACGTTCCGGCGGACCTCGGCCAGCAGCCCCGCGGACACCCGCCGGTACGGCACGTCGCCCAGCCCGATGGCCACGATCCGCTCCTCGCCCTCGTCCGCCAGCCCGGCCAGGGCCTCCCGCGCCTGGGCCCGCACCGTCGGTGTCAGCGGGCTCGACAGCAGCGGGTCCGCGTCACCCGGAAGCACCAGCACCAGCGCCCGGGGGGCCCGCGCGGTGCCCGTGTAGCCGACGACCGCCGCGTCCCGCGTGTCCGCGTGCCGCACCTTCACCCAGGACTTGGCCTCCCGGGGCCGGTAGCGCGACGCCAGGCCCTTGCACACCAGGCCCTCCACGCCCTGGCCGACCAGCGCCTCGTACCAGACCAGGGCCTGTTCCCGGTCGGTCGTCGCCAGCACCCGCTGCACCTGCGGACCCGCCTCCCGCAGCGCGTCGCCCAGCAGCTCCCACCGCTGCTCCAGCGGCAGCTCGCGCACGTCGCGCCCCGGCACGGCCAGGACGTCGAAGGCGACGTACGCCCTGTCTCTTATACACCTCTGACGCTGCCGACGATCGC
>NZ_VBVX01000271.1 GCF_005981925.1 Streptomyces albidochromogenes | reverse complement strand
GTGTGGGGTGGGTCCCAACTCGCGGCTGGTGGACACGGTCGTGCACGCGGGTGCGCGGGTGGACAACACGGTCGCGGAGGGTGCGGAGGTGGGTGCGGGGGCGACTGTCGGCCCGTTCGCCTATCTGCGGCCGGGGACGAGGCTGGGTCCGAAGTCGAAGGCCGGCGCGTATGTGGAGATGAAGAACGCCGTGGTGGGTGAGGGTACGAAGGTGCCGCATCTGTCGTATGTCGGTGACGCGACGATCGGCGAGTACTCGAACATCGGCGCGGCGAGTGTCTTCGTGAACTACGACGGTGAGGCGAAGCACCACACGACGATCGGTTCTCACTGCCGGACGGGTTCGGACAACATGTTTGTGGCGCCTGTCACGGTGGGGGACGGTGCGTACACCGCTGCGGGGTCTGTCATCACCAAGGATGTGCCGGCCGGTTCGCTGGCCGTGGCCCGGGGCCAGCAACGGAATATCGAGGGGTGGGTGGCCCGTAAGCGGCCGGGCAGTGCTGCGGCGCAGGCGGCTGCGGCGGTGGCGGAACAGGCCGACGGCGAAAGCTGACCGGAAACAGGTGCGTCGAACTCGGCGTACCGTGATACGTGCACACAAATTCGGCTGGTTCGCGCGGAAGTGGTTCGCGGCCAGAGGACACGTCTGAGGAGACAGTGCTGTGACCGGGATCAAGACGACCGGCGAGAAGAAGTTGATGCTCTTCTCCGGCCGCGCCCACCCCGAGCTGGCCGAGGAGGTCGCGCACCAGTTGGGTGTCGGCCTCGTGCCGACGAAGGCTTTCGACTTCGCCAATGGAGAGATCTACGTTCGCTTCCAGGAGTCGGCGCGTGGCGCCGACTGTTTCTTGATCCAGAGCCACACGGCTCCGATCAATAAGTGGATCATGGAGCAGCTGATCATGATCGATGCTCTGAAGCGGGCTTCCGCGCGGAGCATCACGGTGATCATTCCGTCGTACGGCTATGCCCGTCAGGACAAGAAGCACCGTGGTCGTGAGCCGATTTCGGCGCGTCTGATCGCGGATCTGCTGAAGACCGCGGGTGCTGACCGGATTCTCACGGTGGATCTGCACACGGACCAGATCCAGGGGTTCTTCGACGGCCCGGTGGACCATCTGTCGGCGCTGCCGGTGCTGGCGGACTATGTCGGTGCGAAGGTTGACCGTTCGAAGCTGACGATCGTCTCTCCGGACGCCGGCCGGGTGCGGGTCGCCGACCGCTGGTGCGACCGTCTGGACGCGCCGCTGGCGATCGTCCACAAGCGGCGTGACAAGGACGTGGCTAACCAGGTGACCGTCCACGAGGTCGTGGGTGAGGTCAAGGGCCGGGTCTGTGTCCTGGTCGACGACATGATCGACACGGGTGGCACGATCTGTGCGGCGGCGGAGGCGCTGTTCGCGAATGGTGCGGAGGACGTCATCGTCACCGCGACGCACGGCATCCTGTCGGGTCCGGCGGCGGACCGGCTGAAGAACTCCAAGGTCAGCGAGTTCGTCCTGACGAACACGCTGCCGACGCCGGGCGAACTGGAGCTCGACAAGATCACGGTGCTGTCGATGGCGCCGACGATCGCGCGGGCCGTGCGTGAGGTCTTCGAGGACGGCTCGGTGACGAGCCTCTTCGAGGAGCAGTCGTAGCGCTTCTGCGGGTCCTGCGTGTGCTGAGGGCCCTGCGGTAGATCGATTTCTGGTACGGCCTCCCCGCCGGGTAGACTCCCTGAGTTGCTCGGCGAGGGAGGCCGTACTCATGCAGTACGGCGCATCCGTTATCGACGCGCTCTTCGTAGCAGGCCGTTTCGTGGCCGGGTGACCCCTTCCGTAGTTCGTCACCCGCGAGGAGTGCACCATGGCCGAGATCAAGATCGCCGCTGAAGTCCGTAACGAGTTCGGCAAGGGCGCTGCCCGTCAGACCCGTCGTGCCAACAAGGTTCCCGGTGTCATCTACGGCCACGGCGCCGAGCCCGTTCACGTCACCCTGCCGGGTCACGAGCTCATGATGGCGCTCAAGACCAGCAACGCGCTGCTCAGCCTGGATGTCGACGGCAAGTCCGAGCTCGTCATCCCCAAGGCGATCCAGCGTCACCCCATCAAGCGCAACATCACCCACGTCGACCTGCTCGCGGTCAAGCGCGGCGAGAAGGTCACGGTCGAGGTCGCGGTCCACACCGAGGGCGAGCTGGCCCCGGGCGGCAACCTGCTGGAGAACGTGCTGAACACGCTGTCGGTCGAGACCGAGGCGACGCACATCCCCGAGTCGGTCACGGTGTCCATCGCGGGCCTGGAGGCCGGTGCCTCGATCCACGCCAAGGACGTTCCGCTGCCCGAGGGCACCACGCTGGCCACGGACCCCGAGGCCATCGTGATCCAGGTTCTGGCCCCGCAGGCCGAGGAGGCCCCGGCCGAGGGTGAGTCCGAGGGCGCCGAGGCCTGAGCCTCGTCGTTCGGCTCGTAGTCGCTGTCCAGCCGCCGTTCCGCGCCTTGTGGCGCGGGGCGGCGGCTGGCGTGTGATCCGGTACAGGAACCGCCGCGGGAACCGGCGTATGAAGGAGACATGCAGATGACGGACGCAGCCGACCCCTGGCTGATCGTGGGTCTGGGCAATCCGGGTCCTGATTACGCGGCCAACCGGCACAACGTCGGCTTCATGGTGGCCGATCTGCTCGCGGAGCGCATGCGGGCGAAGTTCAAGGCGCACAAGGCGCGTGCGCAGGTGGTGGAGGGCCGGATGGGGCCGCCCGGTCCGGCCAATCGGCGTGTGGTGCTGGCGAAGCCGCAGTCGTACATGAACCTGTCCGGTGGTCCGGTCACGGCGCTGCGGGACTTCTACAAGGTGCCGACGGCGCACATCGTGGCGGTCCACGACGAGCTGGACATCGACTACGGCACGCTGCGCGTGAAGCTGGGCGGTGGCGACAACGGGCACAACGGTCTGAAGTCGATGACGAAGTCGATGGGGCCCGACTACCACCGGGTGCGTTTCGGGATCGGGCGGCCGCCGGGGCGTATGCAGGTGGCCGACTTCGTGCTGAAGGACTTCTCCTCGACGGAGCGCAAGGAGCTGGGTTACTTCGTGGACCGGGCGGCGGACGCGGTGGAGTGTCTGGTCACCGAGGGTCTGGAACGCGCGCAGAGCACGTACAACTCCTGACATTCCGGCGGGATGCCCTGGCCGCAGGTTGACCGAGCGCGGTCGCATGGCCAAGGATCCCGGTCCATGGCCTCGAAGCGGACCCAAGCCCTCCTGTACGCCCGACGTGCGGCGATGGCAGCCATCGCCCTGCTGCTGCTCGTCGCCGGCGTCCGTTCCTCCTGGGGCACGGCCCAGCACGTGATGCTCTCCAAGGGCCGGGAGCACGGGACGCTGACGGTCGCCTCGTGCGGCGGTGAGACGTGCACCGGCCCGTACACGCCCGAGGGCCGTACGGCCGACCATCCGCGCGTGACGATCGAGAAGTCGATCGCGGCGAAGAAGGGGGCGCGGCTGCCGGTCGTCCTCAAGCCGGGCACGACCGAGGCGGTACGCGCCGGAACCCCCGGCATCCTCCATGCCTGGGCCCCTCTGGGCGGCGCGCTGCTGCTGGCGGCGCTGGTCGTCGCCGGGGGCCTGCGGCTGACCCGCCTGGCCTGGGGCGCGGCCCTGGCGGGCGGAATGCTGCTGGGGGCGGCGTTCCTGGCGCTGTGAGCCCCGGGAGTCCCACGTGACCCTCTGGTCGCGGACGGCCCGGCGCGGACCGGGCGCGGTACGCGAAAGCCCGCTGCCCCGCACCGGGAGGCGCGGGGCAGCGGGCCGAAGCCGGGGGCCTGGGAGGGTCAGCCCGTGTTGCGCAGGCCCGCCGCGACACCGTTGACGGTGAGCAGCAGGGCCCTCGCGAGCAGCGGGTCCGGCTCCTCGCCGGCCTCGGCGGCCGCGCGCTGGCGGGCGAGCAGCGAGACCTGGAGGTAGGAGATCGGGTCCAGGTAGGCGTCACGGATCGAGAACGTCTGCTGGAGCACCGGGTTGGAGCCGAGGAGCTGCTCCCCGCCCGTGATCCGCAGGACTTCCGCCACCGTGAGCTCGTGTTCGGCGCGGATCGTCTCGAAGACGTGCTTCAGGTCGTCCGGGACGAGCGTGTCGACGTAGTGCTGGGCGATGCGCAGGTCGGTCTTGGCCAGCGTCATCTCGACGTTGGACAGGAAGTTGCGGAAGAAGTGCCAGTTCTCCTGCATTTCTTCCAGGACCGTGTCCAGGCCCGCCTCGCGCAGCGCCTTCAGGCCCGATCCGACGCCGTACCAGCCGGGCACGATCTGCCGGGACTGGGTCCAGCCGAACACCCACGGGATGGCGCGCAGGCCGTCGAGGGAGACGCCGGACCCGGGGCGGCGGGAGGGCCGCGAGCCCAGGTGCAGGTCGGCGAGCTGGTCGACGGGGGTCGAGGCGAGGAAGTACGCCGGCAGGTCCGGGTCCTCGACGAGCTTGCGGTACGCCGTGTGGGCGGCCTCGGACACCGTGTCCATGGCCGCGTCCCAGCGCGCCAGCGCCTCGTCGGACTGGCGCGGCGAGGTGTGCAGCGCGGACGCCTGGAGGGTGGCGGCGACCGTCAGCTCCAGGTTCTCCCTGGCCAGGGACGGCACGAGGTACTTGTCGGAGATGACCTCGCCCTGCTCGGTCACCTTGATCTCGCCCTCCAGCGTGCCCCAGGGCTGCGCGAGGATCGCGTCGTGGGAGGGGCCGCCGCCGCGGCCGACGGTGCCGCCGCGGCCGTGGAAGAGCCGCAGGCGTACGCCGTACCGGTGGGCGACGTCGCGCAGGCGGCGCTGGGCGCGGTGGATCTCCCACTGGCTGGTGGTGATGCCGCCGAACTTGGAGGAGTCGGAGTAGCCGAGCATGACTTCCTGCACGTCGCCGCGCAGCGACACGAGCCGCCGGTACGAGGGGTCCGCCAGCATCTCGTCCAGGATGACGTCGGCCGCGCGCAGCTCGTCCGTGGTCTCGAGCAGCGGCACGATGCCGATCTTCGCCCAGCCGGCGTGCAGGTCGACCAGGCCGGCCTCGCGCGCGAGGACGGCGGCGGCGAAGACGTCGTCCGCGCCCTGGCACATCGAGATGATGTACGACTCGATGACCTCGGGTCCGAAGCGCTCCAGCGCCTCCTTGACGATGGTGAACACGCCGAGGGTCTTGTGCCCGGCGGCGTCCAGCGGCGCGGGCGTGGGGGCCAGCGGCCGCCTGGAGCGCAGCTCCTTCGCGAGGAGCTTCTGGCGGTAGTCGCGCGGCATGTCGGCGTACCGCCAGGACTCCTCGCCGAGGCGGTCGAAGAGCTGCCCGAGGGCGTGGTGGTGGGCGTCGGCGTGTTCGCGCACGTCCATGGTGGCGAGCTGGAGGCCGAACGCCGCGAGGGTGCGGATCGTACGGTCCATGCGGCCGTCGGCGAACAGGCCGCCGCGGTGCTCGCGCAGTGAGGTCTGGATGAGCGTGAGGTCGGCGAGGAGCTCGCCGGTGCCGAGGTAGTCGACGCCGGGCTGGTGCGCGGTGCCGTTGGCGAGGCGCTCGCGGGTGTTGACGAGCTTCTGGCGGATGCAGGTGGCCTTGAGCCGGTAGGGCTCCTCGGCGTTCAGGCGCTTGTAGCGGGGGCTGATCGGCAGTCGCTCCAGGTCGGCCTGGAGGGACGCCAGGAGCTCTTCCGTGGCGCCGGTGTAGCGGATGGAGTTCGACAGCTGCCCGCGCAGCTGGTCGACGAGCTCCAGGGCGTCGGTGATGCCGTGCTCGTGCTGGAGGATCAGGACGTCCCAGGTCACGGCGGGTGTGACGTTCGGGTTGCCGTCGCGGTCGCCGCCGATCCAGGTGCCGAAGGTGAGCGGCCGGGTGCCGGGGGGCAGCTCGACGCCGACGCGCTCCAGTTCGGCGGCGAGGTCCTCCAGGACATCGCCCACAGCGCCGGCGTGCAGCTCGTCGAGGTAGTAGATGGCGTTGCGCGCCTCGTCGGCCGGTTCGGGGCGTACGACGCGCAGCTCGTCCGTCTGCCAGATGAGGTCGATCGATTCGGCCAGACGGAGGTCGTGCCTGCGCCGGTCGGAGGAGATCACGGGGGTTTCGAGGAGCTCGGCGATGCGCCGGAGCTTGTTCAGTACGGACCGGCGCGCGGCCTCGGTCGGGTGGGCCGTGAAGACGGGCCTGACGTTGAGGTTCTTGACCGTGTGGCGCAGGTGCTCGGGGTCGGCGTCCTTGAGCCTGTCCGCCGTACGGGCGAGAAGTCCGCCCTCTTCTGCGCGCTTGGCGCGCATCTCACGGCCGCGGTGCACCTGCTCGGTGACGTTGGCAAGATGGAAGTACGTGGAGAAGGCGCGCACCAGCCGGGCTGCGGTCTCCAGGTCGGTGTCTCCGAGCAGTTCGGCGGCGGCTTCGCCGTCGGTGCGCGTCAGGGCGCGCACCCGCTCGACCAGCTCTAGGAGTTCGGGGCCTTCCTGCCGTACGAGGGTCTCGCCCAGCAGGTCGCCGAGGCGGCGGATGTCGGCACGCAGCTCCGCGCTGGTGTTGGAGTTCTGGTCGGCACTGCTCACAGGTGCGGCTCCTTGCAGTGTTTGAGCACGTCTGGAGGTTATGTGGACCACGCTGTCCGACGACACCCAGGATATGCGGCGCGACCGAACCCTTCCCCGGCGGCCTCTTGCCGCCGGGCAAAGCGCTGCCATACTTACGATGCCGTAGGTTACGCACCCGTAGCCAAAGCTTTCACGGCCAGTGCTTCCGACACATCCCTCACCCCCCAGGGGACCCCATGACCACTCGTTCCGACGTGCTCGACGACGCCCGCGAGGCGGGCGACGACACCTCGGCCTCCTCCGCGACCCGCGGCGGGGAGTCCAAGCGCTCCATCGAGCAGCTCGCGCTTCTCCTGTTCATCACCGTTCCCTTCCTGGCCCTGCTGGCCGCCGTGCCGCTGGCCTGGGGCTGGGGCGTGAGCTGGCTCGATCTGGGCCTGATGGTCTTCATGTACTACCTCGGGTGCCACGGCATCACGATCGGCTTCCACCGCTACTTCACCCACGGGTCCTTCAAGGCGAAGCGCCCGCTGCGCATCGCCCTGGCCGTCATGGGCTCGATGGCGGTCGAGGGGCCGCTGGTCCGCTGGGTCGCGGACCACCGCAAGCACCACAAGTTCTCGGACGCCGAGGGGGACCCCCACTCCCCCTGGCGGTTCGGGGAGACCCTGCCGGCCCTGATGAAGGGCCTGTGGTGGGCGCACATCGCCTGGATGTTCGACGAGGAGCAGACGTCGCAGGAGAAGTACGCACCGGACCTGATCAAGGACCCGGCGATCCGCCGCATCTCCCGCGACTTCGCGTACTACACGATCCTGTCGCTGGCGATCCCGCCGCTGGTGGGCGGCCTGGTCACGATGTCGTGGTGGGGCGCGTTCACGGCGTTCTTCTGGGGCTCGCTGGTGCGGGTGGCGCTGCTGCACCACGTGACGTGGTCGATCAACTCGATCTGCCACGCGGTGGGCAAGCGGCCCTTCAAGTCGCGCGACAAGTCGGGCAACGTCTGGTGGCTGGCCGTGCTGTCCTGCGGCGAGTCCTGGCACAACCTGCACCACGCCGACCCGACGTCGGCGCGGCACGGCGTCATGAGGGGCCAGATCGACTCCAGCGCCCGTCTGATCCGGTGGTGCGAGAAGGCCGGCTGGGCGTACGACGTCCGGTGGCCGAGCGCGGACCGTATCGACTCCCGGCGCAAGAGTGAGCCCTCCGAAGCGGCATGATGGGTGACGTGGCGATCGACGGCAGCAGTACGAACAGCGAGAAGAGCAGGCCCACTCCGAGCCGGCGGGCCCGTCGCGTCCGCATGACGGGCAAGGAACGCCGCGAACAGCTGCTGGACATCGGCCGCACCCTCTTCGCCGAGAAGGGTTTCGAGGGCACGTCGGTGGAGGAGATCGCGGCGAAGGCCGGTGTCTCCAAGCCCGTCGTGTACGAGCACTTCGGCGGCAAGGAGGGCCTGTACGCCGTCGTGGTGGACCGGGAGATGCGCCGCCTGCTCGACATGGTGACCGGGGCGCTGACCGCGGGTCACCCGCGTGAGCTGCTCGAACAGGCCGCGTTCGCCCTGCTGGACTACATCGAGACGTACACGGACGGATTCCGCATCCTGGTCCGCGATTCGCCGGTGGCCCAGTCCACGGGTACGTTCGCCTCGCTGATCAGCGACATCGCCACCCAGGTCGAGGACATCCTCGGCCTGGAGTTCAAGGCCCGCGGCTTCGATCCGAAGCTGGCCCCGCTGTACGCCCAGGCCCTGGTGGGCATGGTGGCGCTGACGGGCCAGTGGTGGCTGGACGTCCGCAAGCCGAAGAAGGCGGAGGTCGCGGCGCACCTGGTGAACCTGTGCTGGCACGGCCTGGAGAACCTGGAGGCCAAGCCGCGCCTGATAGGCCACAGGAAGAGCTGACCTGAGCGGGTCACCGGCCGGTGGCGAGTGCGTGGAGCAGTCCGTACGCCGTCTCCACCAGGCGGCATCTGTCTCCCCGGCGGGTCGCCAGGGCCGCGACGCCGGTGCCCGAGGCCGGGTGGAAGCCCAGGAACGCCTGCTGGCCGAAGGTGGCTCCGGCGTGGAAGAGCAGCGGCCCGCGCGGCCCCGGGTGGTGGAACCAGGTCAGGGTGTGGGTCTCGCGGTGGCGCACACCGTGGCGCAGCTGCGGGATCTGGACGTCGCGCAGGGCCAGGCGCAGCGGTGTCGCCCCGGGGCCGGGGGGCCCGGCGGGGTGCGCGTCGAGGAGTGCTTCGAGGTACGTGAGCAGGTCGCCGGGGGTGGCGCGGACCGCTCCGGCGGCCAGGAACGGGCCCATGCCGATGCCGGGTACGGGGGTGTGGCCGTCCCTGCGGTGCCCGACGGCGGTGGTCGCGGGGTCGCCGGGCCCGAGCGTGGTGCCGACCGTCCCCAGGGGGCCCAGTACGTGGCGGGCGAGCAGGGTGCGGCAGTCGGCGCCGGCGGCGCGGGCCATGGCGGGGGCGAGGAGCGCGACGCCGAAGTTGGAGTA
>NZ_VBVX01000270.1 GCF_005981925.1 Streptomyces albidochromogenes | reverse complement strand
TCTTTTTTTCAATGAGACGTCTGCCCCCGAGATCTACACTTATGCGATCGTCGGCAGCGTCAGATGTGTATCAGAGACAGGTACACAACCGGGCCAGTACGCCGCCCCTACCGCCGAGGCTCCCACCGGAACCACCGCCGGACAGCGACCACCGACAGTACGGTCCACGCCAGGGCCGTGCCGACCGCCCCCAGCGCCTCGTACGCCCCCAACTGCCCGCTCCAGCCGCCGCGCACGAGCTCCACCACCGGCGACAGCGGCAGCAGCTCCAGGACCCCGGCCGCCCGATCCGGCAGCAGCTCCAGCGGCACGACGACACCCGACCCCACCATCGAGATCAGCATCATCGGCATGATCGTGATCTGGGCGCCCTCGGCGGACCGGGTGAACACCGCGGTCAGGGCGGCCATCGCGGTGGCGAGCCCCAGCCCCAGCAGCACACCGGCCGTCACCCACACCGGATCGGCCGGCATCTCCATCCCCAGCACCGCCGCCCCCGCGATCAGCAGCATCACGCACTGCGCGAGCCCGGCCACCAGCGTGGCGGCGGCCGTCCCGGCCAGTATCTCCGCGTCGCCGAGCTCCCCCGTCCGCAGCCGCTTCAGCACGAGCTCCTCGCGCCGCACCACGTAGACCGTGACCAGCGCCGAGTACACCCCGAAGAGCAGGACGAACGCCACGGCCATCGGCATCATCGCCTCCCCCAGCGACAGCCCCGCCTCGCGCAGGTCCATGTCCTCGACGATCGGCCGCATCGCGAACGTCATGGCCACCGGCACCACCAGCGCCGTGAGGAGCACCGCCTTGTGCCGTGCGAGCAATGTCAGTTCGGCCCGCGTCAGAGCCGCCATACGTCCCGCCACAGCCGTGCTCATCGGACACCCGCCCCTTCCTCGTCCCGCTCGTTCTTCCGCGCCCCGCCCGCGATCTCCAGGAACGCCTCCTCCAGGGAAGCCGACCGCGCGTCGAGCCCGCGCAGCTCCACCCCCGCCTCCTGCGCCCAGGCCAGCAGCCCGGTGGCGGTCCGCTGAAGCCGGTCGGTGAACAACCGCGTCGTCCGCCCCACCACTTCGTGCCCGGTGACCCCCAGCTGCCCCAGCGGTGGCAGGTCCCCCAGGTGGTAGCCGTCCGGCAGCTCGAAGGAGATCCGCGACGGGTACCGCGCCACGACCTCGTCCAGCCGTCCCTGCACCGCGAACCGCCCCTCGTGCAGGATCGCCAGCCGGTCGGCGAGCTCCGCCGCCTCCTCCAGGTAGTGCGTGGTCAGCAGCACGGTCGTGCCCCCGTCGCGCAGCTCACGCACCAGGTTCCAGGTCTCGCGCCGCCCCTCGGCGTCGAGCCCGGTGGTCGGCTCGTCCAGGAAAAGGACCTCGGGCCGTCCGAGCAGCGCCGTGGCCAGGTCGAGCCGCCGCCGCTCCCCTCCGGAGAGCTGCTTCACCCGTACGTTCTCCCGCCTGCGCAGCCCCACCAGCTCCAGCGCCTCGCCCACCGGCCGCGCCCCGCTGGTGCACCCCGCCCACATCCGGACGGTCTCGCGGACGGTCAGCTCGGAGGGGAAGCCGCCCTCCTGGAGCATGACGCCGACCCTCGGCCGCACGGCCGCACGCTCGGTGTACGGGTCGTGCCCGAGCACCCGGACGCTGCCGCCGCTGGGCCGGGCGAGGCCCTCCAGGAGCTCCAGGGTCGAGGTCTTGCCGGCCCCGTTGGTGCCGAGGAGCGCGAAGAGCTCGCCGCGCGCCACGGAGAAGGAGAGGGAACGGACGGCTTCGAAGCCGCCGCTGTAGGTACGCCGCAGCCCCTCGGCGTCGATCACATGCTCGTCGCTGGTCATGCCTCAAGGTTTCCGCCCGACCGGGACCGGCGGCAGTGCGCGGTGTCACCGGGGCCCATGACAAATGTCAGTACCGCCGCAGTCCCGCGTCACCGGGAGCAGCACGACGAAGGCCCCGGTCGCAATGACCGGGGCCTTCGTACTCATGGAGCGGACGACGAGATTCGAACTCGCGACCCTCACCTTGGCAAGGTGATGCTCTACCAACTGAGCCACGTCCGCATGTGGTGCCATCACTGTACCGGATCCACAGGAGTGGTCGATGAGCGATGTAGAGCGGGTGACAGGAATTGCACACTGCGCCTTCCCCCTGGAAGGGGGATGTTCTACTACTGAACTACACCCGCACGCTGCTCGGGGACCGGCTTTTCGGCCTTGCCCCTCGGCGTGTTCCAGACTCTAGCCGATCACCGGGGGTGGAACGCAAGTCGGCTGCTCCCGGGGGCTCCGAGGGCGCGCCCCGGCCCGCGCGCCCGGCCGGCGCCGGGCCCGTCCGCGGGCGGTCAGGAGGTCTCGGCGAAGGCCTCGTAGACCTTCTTCGGGATGCGGCCGCGGGCCGGCACGTCCATCTGGTGCGAGCGCGCCCAGGCGCGCACGGCGGCGGGGTCGGGCGCCACGGGCGTGTGGCGGTAGACCTTGCCCGACTTCGAGTGCTTTCGGCCGGCCTCGATGAACGGCTCCAGTGCCGTGCGCAGTTTCTTTGCATTGGCGGGATTCAGGTCGATCTCGTACGACTTCCCGTCCAGGCCGAAGCTGACCGTTTCCGCTGCTTCCCCTCCGTCGATGTCGTCGGAGAGCGTGACCACTACGCGCTGAGCCACGGACATCGGTCCTTTCCTGCGGCACTACCGCCTCGGACATCGTGTCTGACGTGCGGTGATGCCGGCCTTCCGGCTGATTTGGAGCAATGCTCATTTTCTCGCTATTCCTTTGTACAGCGAGAGGCATTGCATGGCGAAGCCCAGTTAATTCCGTCCGCGTGTCTCTCCGCAATCGGGAGCGGCCACTTTTTCGCGGATTTTTCCCCGCGTTGTCGCGCCCGATACCGGAACGTGATCCACGTCAACGTATATCTACCCGCGTAGAATTTCAGGGCGGGTACGCTGAGGGAACCGCCTTCGCACCACACCACCACCGGGAGTGCCAGTGGCACGCGTCGTAGTCGACGTCATGCTCAAGCCCGAGATCCTCGACCCGCAGGGACAGGCGGTGCAGCGTGCACTGCCCCGTCTCGGCTTCGAGGGAATCGCGGACGTCCGTCAGGGAAAGCGTTTCGAGCTCGAGGTCGATGGGCCGGTCGATGACGCCGCCCTCGCCCGCATCAACGAGATGGCCGAAACGTTCCTCGCCAACACCGTCATCGAGGACTTCACCGTGAAGGTGGAGGAGTCGAAGTGACCGCTCGTATCGGAGTCGTCACCTTTCCGGGAACCCTCGACGACAAGGACAGCCTCCGCGCCGTCCGGACCGCGGGCGCCGAGCCGGTCTCGCTGTGGCACCGCGACAAGGACCTCAAGCAGGTCGACGCGGTCGTGCTAGCGGGCGGCTTCTCCTACGGCGACTACCTGCGGGCCGGCGCGATCGCCCGCTTCTCGCCGGTGATGGAGACGATCATCGAGCAGGCGAAGGCCGGTCTTCCGGTCCTCGGCATCTGCAACGGTTTCCAGATCCTCACCGAGGCGCACCTGCTGCCCGGCGGGATGCTCCAGAACAACCACCTGCACTTCATCTGCCGCGAGCAGAAGCTGCGCGTGGAGACGAGCGGGACGGCCTGGACGGCGGACTACACCGCCGGACAGGAGATCCGCATCCCGCTCAAGAACATGGACGGCCGGTACGTCGCCGAGGAGCGCGTGCTCGACGAGCTGGAGGCGGAGGGCCGCGTCGCCTTCCGCTACCTCGACGTCAACCCGAACGGCTCGCTCCGTGACATCGCCGGCATCACCAACGCCGCCGGCAACGTCGTCGGCCTGATGCCGCACCCGGAGCACGCCGTGGAGCCGCTGGTCGGCACGGGACGTACCGACGGCCTCGGATTCTTCACCTCGATCCTGAAGAAGCTGGTCAACGCATGACTCTCGACACTGTCAAGCACGCGGGCGAGACCCCCGAGGCGGAGCAGCCCTGGAAGGAACTCGGCCTCAAGGAGGACGAGTACGCGCGCATCCGGGAGATCCTCGGCCGCCGCCCGACCGGCGCCGAACTCGCCATGTACAGCGTCATGTGGTCCGAGCACTGCTCGTACAAGAGCAGCAAGGTCCACCTGAAGCAGTTCGGCGAGAAGGTCCCCGTCAACGACGCGATGCTCGTCGGCATCGGCGAGAACGCCGGCGTCGTCGACGTCGGCCAGGGCTACGCCGTGACCTTCAAGGTCGAGTCGCACAACCACCCCTCGTACATCGAGCCCTACCAGGGCGCGGCCACGGGTGTCGGCGGCATCGTCCGCGACATCCTCGCCATGGGCGCCCGGCCGGTCGCGGTCGTCGACCCGCTGCGCTTCGGCGCGGCCGACCACCCCGACACCCGGCGCGTGCTGCCCGGCGTCGTCGCGGGCATCGGCGGCTACGGCAACTGCCTGGGCCTGCCCAACATCGGCGGCGAGGTCGTCTTCGACGACTGCTACCAGGGCAACCCGCTGGTCAACGCCGGCTGCATCGGCGTCATGAAGCACGAGGACATCCACCTCGCGAAGGCGAGCGGTCCCGGCAACAAGGTCGTCCTGTACGGCGCCCGCACGGGCGGCGACGGCATCGGCGGCGTGTCGGTGCTGGCCTCGGAGACCTTCGAGTCGACCGGACCCGCCAAGCGTCCGGCCGTCCAGGTCGGTGACCCGTTCCAGGAGAAGCTCCTCATCGAGTGCACCCTGGAGATCTTCCGCGAGCAGCTCGTCGCGGGCATCCAGGACCTCGGCGGCGCGGGCCTGTCCTGCGCGACCTCCGAGCTGGCCTCGGCCGGTTCCGGCGGCATGCGCGTGGAGCTGGACACCGTTCCGCTGCGCGACTCCTCCCTCTCGCCCGAGGAGATCCTCATGAGCGAGTCGCAGGAGCGCATGTGCGCGATCGTCGAGCCGGACAAGGTCGACCGGTTCATGGAGATCTGCGAGAAGTGGGACGTCATCGCCACCGTCATCGGTGAGGTGACCGACGGCTCGCAGCTGGAGATCTTCTGGCACGGCGAGCAGATCGTCGACGTACCGCCGCGGACCGTGGCCCACGAGGGCCCGGTCTACAACCGGCCGTACGCCCGCCCCGCGTGGCAGGACGCCCTCCAGGCCGACGACGCGAACAAGCTGGCGCGCCCGGCGAACGCGACGGAGCTGCGCGAGCAGGTCCTGAAGCTGGTCTCGTCGCCGAACCAGGCGTCGAAGTCGTGGATCACCGACCAGTACGACCGGTTCGTGCAGGGCAACACGGTGCTCGCCATGCCCGAGGACGCCGGCATGGTGCGGATCGACGAGAAGACGAACCTGGGCGTCGCCATGGCGACCGACGGCAACGGCCGGTACGCGAAGCTCGACCCGTACACGGGCGCCCAGCTCGCGCTGGCCGAGTCGTACCGCAACGTCGCCGCGTCCGGCGCCAAGCCGCTCGCGATCTCCGACTGCCTGAACTTCGGCTCTCCCGAGGACCCGGACGTCATGTGGCAGTTCGCGGAGGCCACGCGCGGTCTCGCGGACGGCTGCCTCCAGCTTGGTACGCCGGTGACCGGCGGCAACGTCTCGCTCTACAACCAGACCGGCGAGACCGCCATCCACCCGACGCCGGTCGTCGCGGTGCTCGGCGTGATCGACGACGTGACCCGGCGTACGCCCGTCGCCTTCGCGGAAGAGGGCCAGCTCCTCTACCTGCTCGGCGACACGCACGAGGAACTGGGTGGCTCGGCCTGGTCGCAGGTGATCCACGGCCACCTCGGCGGCATGCCGCCGAAGGTCGACCTGGACCGGGAGAAGCTGCTCGGGGAGATCCTGATCTCGGCCTCGCGCGACGGCATGATCGACGCGGCGCACGACCTGAGCGACGGCGGCCTGATCCAGGCGGTCACCGAGTCCTGCCTGCGCGGTGGGAAGGGCGCGCGGCTGGTCGTGCCGGACGGCCTCGACCCCTTCGTGTTCCTCTTCTCCGAGTCGGCGGGCCGGGCGGTCGTGTCCGTGCCGCGCAGCGAGGAGCTCCGCTTCAACGACATGTGCGGGGCGCGTGGTCTGCCCGCGACTCGCGTCGGTGTCGTCGACGGTGACGAGATCGAGGTGCAGGGCCAGTTCAGCATCCCGCTGAGCGAGCTGCGCGCCGCGCACGAGGCGACGCTGCCGGGCCTCTTCGCCTGACGTCTCGCCGCAGTACTCCTTCGGCCCCGGTCAGCCACTGGCCGGGGCCGAGGCGTTCGCCTCGCGGAGCGGGCCTGCGCGCGCACGCCCCCCGGGGGTGGAAAGCCGGCGGCGATGTCCTGGCCAAGGGCTAATCTCGGGGCCATGTCATCCGCTGCCCCGAAGCGCCCGCGCCCCCGCCCGCGTCGGTACGACGCCGGCAAGATCCGTGCCGCGGTCCTGGCCCAGTTCGGCGCCGTGCACGACGCGGTGCGCGACCTCACGCCCGCGCAGCTCGCGCTCTCCACGCACCTGGGGGACTGGACGGTCCGCGACCTGGCCGCGCACATCGCCATGGCCGCCGGATCGGTCACCGCCTGCCTGGAGAAGCCCGCACCGCCCCGGCAGGAAGTGGCCCTGCTCGACTGGCCGTTCGCGACCGCTTCCCGCGCCGCCCGGATCTCCGAGGACACGAAGTCGGTCGCCGCGTCCGCCACCGACCTCGACGCGCTGTACGAGCGTACCGGTGCCCGCCTCGCCGAGCTGCTGCCCGCCGCCCCCGACGACCGGCTCCTCGCGACCCGCGTCGGCGCGATGCGCCTGGACGACTTCCTCGTCACCCGTACCGTCGAACTCGTCGTCCACACCGACGACTTGAACCACGCAGCGGGGCTCGCCGTCCCGTACGAGCGGCAGGCGCTCGCCGCCTGCACCCGTCTGCTCGCCGACGCCCTCGCAGTGAAGGCGCCCGGCGGTTCGGTCGAGGTGCGCGTCCCGCCGTACGCCGTCGTGCAGTGCGTGGAGGGCCCCCGCCACACCCGGGGCACGCCGCCCAACGTCGTCGAGACGGACCCGCTGACCTGGATCCGGCTCGCCACGGGACGCACCACGTGGGACGCGGCGGTCGACGACGCGAAGGTCGGCGCCAGCGGCGAACGGGCCCGTCTGGCCGGACTGCTGCCCGTCCTCGGCTGAACCGGGAGTTGATCATGTACTGTGGCCGACGCCAACGCAGGACGTACGCACCGAGGAGGTGAGACCCATTACCGCTGTGTCAGGTCGGGTGCTCTCCTCTCGCGACCGCGCGGTCCACCGGGCGTAGGAGCCGGACCCCGGGACCGAGGGAGCGCCCCCAGGCGTCCCGAAAGGTTTCCCATGTCCCTCTCCCCGCCGCTCTCCCCCTCCGCCGTCGTCACCAGGCTGCGCGCCGCCGGCTGCGTCTTCGCCGAGGACGAGGCGGATCTGCTCCTCGCCGCCGCGCGTGACGCCGGCCACCTCTTCGCCATGGTGGAGAGCCGCGCCGACGGCCTCCCCCTCGAACACGTCCTCGGCTGGGCGCAGTTCCGGGGCCACCGCTTCGCCGTGGACCCCGGCGTCTTCGTCCCCCGCCGGCGCACCGAGTTCCTCGTCGAGCAGGCGGTGGCCCTCGCCCCCGCCCGGGCCGTCGTGGTCGACCTGTGCTGCGGGTCGGGCGCGCTCGGCGCGGCGCTGGCCGCCTCGCTGGAGCGGGTCGAGCTGCACGCCGCCGACGTCGACCCCGCCGCCGTGCGGTGCGCCCGGCGCAACGTCGCCGCCGCCGGCGGGCAGGTGTACGAGGGCGACCTCTTCGCACCGCTGCCCGCCGCGACGCTGCGCGGGCGGGTCGACGTACTCCTGGCGAACGTGCCGTACGTACCGACCGACGAGATAGACCTGCTGCCCCCGGAGGCCCGCATCCACGAGGCGCGGGTCGCGCTCGACGGCGGGGCGGACGGCCTCGACGTCCTGCGCCGGGTGACGGCGGACGCCGGGAGGTGGCTGGCGCCGGGCGGGCACCTGCTCTTCGAGACGAGCGAGCGCCAGGTGCCGCGGGCCGTCGACACCGTCGTACGCGGCGGGCTGGCCCCCCGGGTCGTCACGTCCGAGGAGCTGTACGTCACCGTCGTCATCGGCACGAGGGCTGCGCCGGGCGAGTGAGGGGAGGGCGGAAGCGGAACCGAACACCCCACCGCTTCCGTCCCATCGCCATGGATACGTCACGCACCCGCATCTGCGGCCCGCTCACCGGCGCCGTCACCGTCCTCGCCCTCCTGACCCTGGCCGCCTGCGGCACGGAGCCGGGCTCGGACGCCGGACGTGACGCCACCGTGAAGCCGGACCTTCAGCTCTCCGGCATCGACTGGACCGTCGACAGCGTGACCGTCGACGGGAAGAAGACGCCGGCGCCGGAGAAGGCCACGGTACGGATCGACGACAAGGGCCGGGCCAGCGGCAACACCGGCTGCAACCACTTCGGCGCCGACGTGAAGGTCAAGGGCGACACGGTCACCGTGGGGCCCGCCCGGACCACCCAGATCGGCTGCCCGAAGAGCGTCGCGAAGTTCGAGCGGCACCTCCAGCGCACGTTCGCCGGCGAACTCAAGGCCAAGGTCGCGGACGACCGGCTGACGCTGACCACGGCCGAGGGCGACACCATCGCCCTCTCCGAGACGAAGCCGGAGCCCGACGCCGAGCTGCTGGGGACCGAATGGCGGGTGGAGTCGCTGCGGGACGGCGACACCGCGAGCTCGCTGCCCGAGGACGCGGCGGCCAAGGCGAAGCTGTTCTTCGGCGAGGACGGGTCCGTGGGCGGGAACCTCGGCTGCAACAACGTCTCGGGCAAGGTGAAGGTCTCGGGCTCCACCCTCACCTTCAGCAAGATCGCCACGACCCGGAAGCTGTGCCCACCGGCGGTGATGAACACCGAGGAGGCGCTGCTGGAGGTCCTCGAAGGGGAGGCGGAGTACGAGATCCGTGAGCGCGCCCTGACCCTCACCGGGGCGGACGGCAAGGGGCTGGAGGCGATGGCGATCGCCAGGTAGCCCCCGGGGCCGGGCCCGGGGGCTGTGCGGCGGGGGCGCCTTCCCCCGCGCCCCCGGGGCCCGGTCAGCTCACCGGGACCGTGCCTCCCGTGCCCGCTCCCGTACCGCTCGTGCCCGCC
>NZ_VBVX01000026.1 GCF_005981925.1 Streptomyces albidochromogenes | reverse complement strand
GTATAGCACCCGCCCCTATGCGTGCTGATCCCGCTGTGTTTTTCAGACCTAGGAGGTTCGACCATGGAACTGCTGACAGGGGAGTGCGGGCCTGTACCGGACGCTCCGGCCGGCCTCGGCGACCGCGCGGCGCAGCTGTGGCAGGACATCAACGTCGCGCAGGAGCTGCGTACTGATGAGCTGCGCATCCTCGAGGACGCTTGTCGCGAGGTGGACCTCATCGAGCGGATGCACGCCGAGCTGCAGGACGCCCCCCTGGTCGTCCGCGGGTCGATGGGGCAGGACGTAGCGAATCCTCTGGTGCAGGAGCTGCGGCAGCATCGCGCCCTGGTGGCCCGCCTGCTGGGGACGCTGAAGCTGGCGGACGACGAGCAGGAGCAGCGCGACGGTCAGGCCCGCTCGTCGCAGGCCCGGCACGCTGCGCTGAGTCGCTGGCGGGGGTCGGCGTGAGTCGGCCGCGGCGCCGATCGGGTGTGCCCGCCGGGATGCCCGCCGAGCTGGTCGCCTTCAATCCGGCGGACTGGTCGGACGATCCGGGCGACCCGCTCCAGTGGTACTACTTCGGCCGCTTCCGCTGGACGGACGCCCGCAATGCGTGGCTTGCCGGGAGTGCACCACTTTCGAAGATCCAAAATCCCCAGACCCGTCCGGAGGGACAGCGCCAACACGGTCCCGATCCCCGTAAAGCCCCCGAGGGGTAAGCCCCCCACCCACTGAGTCGCCCTACCGACAACACCTCTGAGGAGAACCACATGCCCAGCAAGCTCGCCCAGCAGATGAACGAACTGATCCGGGGGCAGCAGCCCCAGCCCAGCGCCAGCCAGGACAAGAGCGCCGACATCCGCGCCATGTACAAGCAAGGGCTGCAGCAGATCCGTGGGCAGCGCAACCTGCACCCCGACGCCAAGCGGGTCGAGACGGCCCGCCTGTACGCCAACGCCAGGGCCGCCCTGGACAAGGTCATGCGCGACCAGATCGCAGCCGACACGGAGAACTGGGGCAAGCTCGAACGTCGTCTCTGGGGATACGACGACGCACGCGCCCACGCCACCACAGCAGCAGACCGGGCCGCCCTCGACTCCACCATCCGTGACGCCGCAGACCGGGCCGCACAGATCAAGAAGCCCAGTGATGCAGCCCACGCACTCAAGCAAGCCGAGCAGGCAGGCGACCAGATCCTTGCCCGAGCCATCGGCAAGCGCGCGTGCGACATGGACTGGGACGACGTGCTTGGCGACTACCTCGGGACACGCAGCAGCGCATCGACGGTGTACCTGGAGATGTGCGAGATCCACCAGCGCCAGCAGACGGCCAACGGAGCACTCGCGCAGCGCTTCGCCGCCTCACTGGCCAAGCCGGACGAGCTCCGCGACCTCGATGACAACGCCATCGAGCAGATGACCGCCGACCCTGGCGACGCTGCGGCGTGACCAGACTCCCGAGGCCCGCGCGCAGCGCTTCCATGGTCCGGCCGGCGCGCGGGCCTCGGGTCCAATCCATCCCGTGCCCGCGCCCGGGTGGGGGCGCACCCCCGCGGGCGCGCACGGGGGACCGCCGGGGAGGGAAAACCGTGGTGCCGCAACTGGCAGCGTTTCCGCGGGCCGACGAAAGGACCCTGCGATGACGTGTGGATGGTGTTCCGCCGAGCTCACGCCGGCCGCGACGGGCCGGCCCCGCCGCTTCTGCTCGGAGCAGTGCCGCAAGGCGCGGCACCAGCGTGAGCGGACCCTACGCCGCCAGGTCGAGCGCTTCCGCTACCTGGCCCGCATGAACCCCGAGCCGTACCGCTCGTACTGGGCTTCCCGCCAGGCGGACGCGCAAGCCGAGCTGACCAGGCAGGGGGGTAATCCCGATCAAGGTCAGCAGTTGACCGCCAGGGAGGGCTGAAGGGGGTCTGCCAGGTTCAGAACGTTGGTTGCCCCCTCCTATCCCGTTCGCCGCTTGGCTCGGGGCTGCCAAGCCCGTACACATGGCGGATGCCCTCCCCGGCAAGTCCGGGTGTCGGCGACAGGGGCGTAGGGACGACACGCATGGGTTTCAGAGGAGAGGAAGAGGATGCCCGACCCGGTCAAGAAGGTCGTGCTGCAGAACGGCGTCGTGCGGTACCGCACCGTCGTAGATGCCGGCCGAGACGAAAGCGGCAGGCGAATCCAGTTGACGATTACGAAGGACACGAAGAAGGAAGTGCTTGCCGAGCGGGCCCGGATCATCGCCCAGCGCTCCGCCGGTTCTTTCATCGCGCCCAGCAAGATCACGCTGGGGGAGTGGCTGGATCAGTGGCTGGAGTACAAGCGGCGCGACGTCGAGGAGACGACGATCCGCACGTACCGTCTCGCCCTGGTGCACGTCGTCGAGCGCATCGGGCATGTGCGGCTCCAGGAGCTCAGCGAGCAGCAGTTGCAGGACTTCGTCGACGAGACGGTAGCGACGGGTCGGCGGAAAGGCGGAGAAGTCGGTACCCGCCTCGCTGTCTCGACTGTCGAGGGCATCCTGACCCGCCTCAAGGAAGCCCTAGGGCGGGCCGTGGTCCGCAAGCTGATCCCGGTGAACCCCGCCCAGTACGTGCGCGTGTCGCTGGCTGACAAGAAGACCGACAAGCGCGACCGGACGAAGGTCGAGCCGTGGTCTGTGGTCGAGGTGCAGACGTTCGTGCGGGGCATCGCCGAGGACCGGCTCTTTGCGCCGCTGCTGCTGTCCTTGATGGGCCTGCGGCCGGCCGAAGTCTGCGGCCAGCGCTGGACCGACATCAACCTCGAGGACGGCGTCCTGTCCATCACGGTCACCCGAACCATGATCGGCAATCACCGGGTGCTGGAGAAGGACACTAAGACCGCGTCCGGGGAGCGGTCCCTGCCGCTGCCGCAGGCCCCGTGGGAGGCGCTCCGGAGGCTCCGTGCCCAGCAGGCAGCGGAGCGCCTGGCCGCTGGCGAGGCGTACACCGACTCTGGTTATGTCCTGGTGAACGAGCTGGGGATGCCGCTGAATACGCGGCATCTGCGGGAGCACGCCTATCAGCTCATGGCTGCCCTCGGCCTCCGGCGCGTGCGGTTGTACGACGCCCGGCATGCGGTGCTGAAGGCTCTCGCCCTGAGCGGGGTGCCTGATGTCATCCTCGCGGCGTGGGCCGGGCACACGAACGCCGCCTTCACCAAGCGGAAGTACGTGTCCATCGGAGCCGAGGACATGAGGGCCGCGGCGGACGCGCTGGACGTGTTCCACGGAGGGGACCGCAAGGCCCTGTTGTGAGAGATTGTGAGAAACGATCTGTCACAGCACCCCCGATGTGTGGGCTGACCTGCTGAGACTTGGTTGTCCGTAGAACAGTGACCAGATTCTACTGGCGGTTTGTGCAGGCCAGCGCCGCGGTCCCCTTTGTGGCTTGCTACGAGAGGCGTCAGGGCCGAGGAATGTCGTACGGCAGCAGCTCGGGGCGCTTGGCCGGTCGCCCGTCGCCCGAGGAGCGCCCCGTGACGCGCCGCCCGATCCACGGGACCAGGTGCTCGCGCGCGAACCGCAGGTCGCTCCCGCGCCGCGCGACCCAGCCCGGCAGCACGCCCGGCGCGAGCGGCGCCTGCCAGTCCTCCTCGGCCGCGTGCCCCAGCGCCTGCCACACCGCTTCGGCGACCCGCCGGTGCCCTTCGGCCGTCAGGTGCAGCCGGTCGACGTGCCACAGCCGGGGGTCGGCGAGCGCGGGAGCGCCGTACAGGTCGACCACCAGCGCGCCGTGCCGGGCCGCCAGACCGTCGATGAACTCGAACAGCATCTCCATGCGCGGCCGGAAGCGCTGCATCACCGGGCCGTTGCGGCCGGGGCTGCGCATCAGCACCAGCTGCTTGCAGGACGGAGCCAGCTTCCCGGCCGCCTCTTCGAGGAGGCCGCACACCCTGCCCATGTCGACCTTGGGACGGAGCGCGTCGTTCAGCCCGCCCACCAGGGTCACCACATCGGCTTGCATGGCGGCCGCGACGTCCACCTGTTCGGCGACGATCTGCCCGATCAGCTTGCCGCGCACGGCGAGGTTCGCGTACTGGAAACCGGGCGTGTTCGCGGCGAGGCGTGCGGCGAGCAGGTCCGCCCAGCCCCGGTACGTACCGTCGGGCAGGGCGTCCGACATGCCCTCGGTGAACGAGTCGCCGACCGCGACGAGACTGGTGTAGGTGGCATTCAGTTCCATGGCGGAGCGATCGTATCCCGGCCCGAGCCCGGACCAGAAGCTAGGACAGCCTCTGGTCCGGCCGCCCCACCAGCTCGCGCAGGACGTCCTCCATGGTGACGAGCCCCGCCGGATTGCCGTCGTCGCCCAGCACCGCCGCGAGGTGGGTCCGGCTGCGCCGCATCGCCGTCAGGACGTCGTCGAGCGGCGTGGCCGCCCGCACCCGGGCGATCGGCCGGAGCGCGGAGACCGGGAACGCCACGGTGCGCGGTGCGGCGTCCAGGGCGTCCTTGACGTGCAGGTAGCCCAGGATCCGCAGACCCTCCAGCACCGGGAAGCGGGAGAACCCCGATTCGGCCGACAGCCGTTCCAGGTCCTCCGGCGTCGTCCCCATCTGCGCGAACACGACGCGCTCCACCGGCATGACCACGTCCTGGACCGGGCGCCGGCCCAGCTCCAGGGCGTCGTGCAGCCGCTCGGCCGCCCGGTCGTCGAGCAGACCGGCGTGGCCGGCGTCGGTGACCAGCCGCGCCAGTTCGTCGTCCGTGAAGGTCGCGGACACCTCGCTCTTGGCCTCCACCCGCAGCAGCTTGAGCAGGCCGTTGGCGAAGGCGTTGATCGCGAAGATCACCGGTCGCAGCGCCCGGGCCAGCGCCACCAGCGGCGGTCCGAGCAGCAGCGCGGTCCTGACCGGCTCGGCCAGCGCGATGTTCTTCGGCACCATCTCGCCGAACAGCATGTGCAGATACGTGGCCGCGGCGAGCGCGATGACGAACGAGATCGGGTGCGTCAGCCCGTCCGGCACCCCCACCGCGTGGAACAGCGGCTCCAGCAGGTGCGCGATGGCCGGCTCGGCGACCACGCCGAGCACCAGAGTGCACAGCGTGATGCCCAACTGGGCCGCCGCCAGCAGCGCCGCGACGTGTTCGAGGCCCCACAGGACGCTGCGCGCCCGCCGGTTCCCCTGGTCCGCCTCCGGTTCGATCTGGCTGCGGCGTACGGAGATCAGTGCGAACTCCGCGCCGACGAAGAAGGCGTTGACGACCAGCGTGAGCAGGCCGACGAACAGCTGGATCGCGGTCATCGCCCGCCCTCCCCTTGCGTGGAACCGCGGCCTGAACCGGCGGAGCCGCCGGAAGACCCGGAAGCGTCGGACCCGTCCACGCCGTCGGACACGTCGGGCGGCGGGGCGTGCAGCAGCACGCGCGCCGCGCGCCTCCCCGCCGCGTCCACGACGTCCAGCTGCCACCCGGCCAGCTCGATGCGGTCCCCGACCGCCGGAATACGGCCGAGCTCGTGCGCGACCAGTCCGGCGAGCGTCTCGTACGGCCCCTCGTGCACCCGCAGTCCCACGCGCTCCAGCTGGTCGGTCCGGGCGGCGCCGTCCGCCGACCACAGCGCCCGGCCGTCGGCGTCCTCACCCGCCAGGGCGAGGTCCGGCGTCTCGTGCGGATCGTGCTCGTCGCGCACCTCGCCCACGACCTCCTCGACGATGTCCTCCAGCGTCACGACACCCGCCGTGCCGCCGTACTCGTCGATGACGACGGCCATCGTCTGCTTGCCCGACAGCCGGTCGAGGAGCCGGTCCACCGTCAGCGACTCGGGTACGAGCAGCGGCTCGCGCAGCAGCGACGAGACGGGATACGAGGGCCGGCGTTCCGCGGGCACGGTCAGTACGTCCTTGATGTGCGCGATGCCGACGACCGAGTCGAGGCCGCCCCGGTAGACGGGGAAGCGGGAGAGGCCGGTGGCGCGCGTCGCGTTCGCGACGTCCTCAGCGGTGGCCTGGACGTCGAGGGCGGTGACCTGGACGCGCGGAGTCATCACGTTCTGCGCGCTCAGCTCCGCCAGGTTGAGGGTCCGTACGAACAGCTCGGCCGTGTCGGCCTCCAGCGCACCCTCCCGGGCGGAGTGCCGCGCCAGGGCGACCAGCTCCTGCGGGCTGCGGGCCGACGCGAGCTCCTCCGCCGGCTCCATGCCGAAGCGCCGCACGATCCGGTTCGCCGAGCCGTTGAGGTGGCTGATCAGCGGGCGGAAGGCGAGGCTGAAGATCCGCTGCGGGGCGGCGACGACCCTCGCCACGCCCAGCGGCGAGGAGATGGCCCAGTTCTTGGGCACCAGCTCGCCCACGACCATCAGCACGACGGTCGACAGCGCCGTACCGATGACCAGGGCCACCGACGACGAGGTCGCGGGGGACAGACCGAGGTCCTGGAGCGGGCCGCGGATCAGCTTGCCGATCGACGGCTCGGCCAGCATGCCGACCAGGAGGTTGGTCACGGTGATGCCGAGCTGGGCGCCGGAGAGCTGGAACGTGAGGCTGCGTACGGCCTTGAGGGCGCTCGCCGCCCCCCGCTCGCCGCGCTCCACGGCGCGTTCGAGCTCTCCGCGCTCGACCGTGGTCAGCGAGAACTCGGCCGCCACGAAGGCCCCGCAGGCGAGCGAGAGCAGTACGGCCACGGCGAGCAGAAGCACTTCGGTCATCGGTTCACCACCGTCCCATGATCGGGCAGGGCGAAGAAGGACGCGCGATGTCGGCTACGGGGAGGCTCGCCCATGGGCGGACGCTCACACCTTTCAGAGGGGGTGAATGATCCGCCCATGGTAAGGGGCGGGCGCGCCGCGGCCGAGGTCCCTCCACGTTCACTCCACGAGCGGCTTGACCCAGCGCCGCCACTGCGGCTCGGGCGCGTACCCGGCCGCGCGCCAGGCGTGGTGCGCCCGTTCGTTCTCCCGCAGGACCATCGCGTCGCCGCGCCGCCCGCCCAGCGCGACGAACCGTTCCTCCGCCGCGGCGAGCAGCGCGGAGCCGATGCCGCGCCGCCGCCGGTCCGGGTGCACGGCCAGGCGGTACAGATGACAGCGCCAGCCGTCGAAACCCGCGACGACCGTGCCGACGAGCTCGTGGGGCCCACCGCCGGTGGCGGCAAGCTCGGCCAGGAGCAGGGCACCGGGGTCGCGGGCGACGAGCCGCTCCACGCCCGCGCGGTCGTCGCTGATGCTCGTGCCCTCGGCGGCGTCCTTCCAGAAGGCCAGGACGGCGTCGAGGTCGTCGGACGCCGCGGGCCGTATACGAAGATCGTTCATGTCGGCATCCCACCACCGTCCGCCCCGTCGCGTCGACCTTGTTCCCGGTGTCCGCTCCCGGTCCCCGTCTCCTCCCGGTCTCCCCTTGCCGGTGCTAGCACCGTCGCGCTAGCTTGATGGTGTGGCGAAGACGCAGCTGAACGTACGGGTGGACGAGGCCACCGCCGAGGCCGCGCGGCAGCGCGCTCTCCAGCGGGGCATGAGCGTGAACCGCTACATAGAGGAGCTGGTCCGCCAGGACGCCGGGGAAGTGGGGCGCACCTTCGTCGAGGCCGCGTCCGACTTCATGAGGCAGTACGAATCGGTGTTCGCGGAGGAGTTCGGCGACGCGGAGCGCGAAGGCAAGCGTTGAGTCTCAGGATCGACCTCGCCTGGCTCCTCATGGTCGCCGAGCACCGGACCCCGGGCGACCCCCAGGTCGTCGACTGGGGCGCACTGGTGGCCGCCGTCGCCCGGCACGAGGCCGAGATATTCGGCACTCCCGTCTACAGCGATCCGGCCGCCCGCGCGGCCGCCCTGCTCCAGCTGCTGCTGCACGTGCCGGCGCTGGAGCGCTCGAACGCGATGTTCGCCTCGGCCGTGGCCTACGGCTACCTCGTCGCCTGCGGGCTCAAGGTCGAGACCTCGCCCGAGCGGGTGCGGGACCTGGCAAGGCTCGTCAAGGAGGGCAAGGCCGACGTCCACGCGATCGCGGGGGAGCTGCGCCAGTGGAGCCTGTGAGCAGGTGACCCGGCGCCGGGCCCCGGGTCCGGGCGCCGGCGTCCGCCCCTCCTACGCGTCGGCCGCCGGCCCCTCCGGCGCCTCACCCGGCCGGTGCGCCACACCGAGCACGCAGGGCGACGACGGCAGTCGCGGACCGTTCTCCGGTACGGACAGCCGCCGGTACGCGCCCAGGTCGAACCCCGCCGCCGTGATGGCCGCGAGCGGGTCGCGCGCGGTGTGGCACCCGCCGAAGAGCACCGGCCAGACGGTCCGGTCCAGGACCCGCTGGGCCGTCACCATGGCCCTGCCCCCGCCCCGGCCGTGTTCGAAGAAGCGCAGCTCGCCCCCGGGCCGCAGGACACGCCTGATCTCGGAGAGGGCGCGCGGCACGTCCCGTACGCTGCACAGCACCAGCGACACCACCGCCGCGTCGAACGCCTCGCTCTTCACCGGCAGCGCCTCCGCCGCTCCCGGCACCACGTCCACCGGGACACCGGCGTCCAGCGCCGCTTTCAGCGCCAGCCGGCGCAGGCTGCGTTCCGGTTCGATCGCCACGACCTCCGAGACGGCGGCCGGGTAGTGCGCGAAGTTCAGCCCGTTGCCCGCGCCGATCTCGATGACCCGGCCCGACAGCCCGGACAGCAGCTCGTCGCGGTGCGCGGCCACCCCGCCTCTCAGGTCGGCCGCCACGCTGCAGCGGGCGTAGAAGCGTGCGAAGAGCGGGTGGTGCACGGCATCCCGGGGAACCTTGCTGCGGCGCTTGGGCATCGCGGACCCTCCTCCGGTGGCGTACGTACCGCGATACTTACCCCGTCGGGCGGCTCACGCCGCTCACGAAGCAGAACTCGTTGCCTTCCGGGTCCAGCAGCACCTGGAAGGACCCCTGCGTGTCGACGACGATCCCGCCGGTCCTGGTCGCGCCGAGGCCCTGTGCCCACGCGGTCGCCGCGCCGATGTCGTCCGCGTGCAGGTCCAGATGCAGCCGGTTCTTGACGCTCTTCCCCTCCGGTACGCGCTGGAAGGCGACCCGGGTCCAGTCCGGCGGGTCGACGTACGACCAGTCCGGGCTCCGGTCGACCGGGTCGCCGCCCAGCAGGGCGGCCCAGAACCGGGCCAGTACGGCGGGCTCCGCGCAGTCGAAGACGATTTCGTCGATACGTACTCGCATGACGACGACGATACGGCTGTCGCCCGTGTCGCGGCTGTTACGGCTGCCAGGTGCCGCCGAGCGCCGGCGCGAGCCAAGTCCCGGCGCGTGCCCGGAAGTCGGCGGGTGCCAGGCCACCCGCGCCCTGCGGGACGGCACCCAGCAACGGGGCTCCTCCGGCCGCGTCGGGCAGGTCGGCGAGGTTGCAGCGCTCGGCGAGACCGGGAGCGTCGGGCCAGCTGCCGATGACGACGCCGAGCATGTCGATCCCGCGGGCGCGCAGGGCCTCGGCGGTCAGCGTCGTCGAGTTGAGCGTGCCGAGGCCGGCGGGGGTGACGACCAGGACCGGTGCGCCCAGCAGCCGGGCGGCGTCGGCGAGGGTCCCGCCCTCGTCGTCGAAGCGCACGAGCAGGCCGCCGGCGCCTTCGACGAGCACGAGGTCGTACGTCGCGGCCAGCTTCGCCGCCGCCGTGGCCACGTCCTGCGGCCGTACGGGGGCCAGGCCCGCGCGCCGGGCGGCGGTGGCGGGCGCCAGCGGCTCGGGGAACCGGGCGAGTTCGACCCCGGCGACCTCGTCGCCCGCCAGCCGCACGACCTCGTGCGCGTCGCCCGGCTCGCCCTCGGCGAGGCCGGTCTGGGCGGGCTTGAGCACGGCGACGGTACGGCCCAGGGCCCGGGCGACGGCGGCAAGCGCCGCTGTGACGACGGTCTTGCCGATCTCGGTACCGGTGCCGCTGACGACGATGACGGCCATGCGCTGATGTCCTCCTGGGTAGTAGTTCAGTTCAAGTGCGGACCGGGCCGGGACCGGACGGCGCCCCACAACGCCGGAGGGGCCGGGACCGCCCGGGGGCGGCATCCGGCCCCTCCGGCGTTCCGGGGCATGCCCGCCGGGGAGCGTGAGGGGACGGCCCCTCACGCACCGGCCGACGCGGCCGCCCCCATCGCCCGGCAGATCCGGGACAGGTCCGCGTCGTTCGTGACGTACGGCGGCATCGTGTAGATCAGGTCGCGGAACGGCCGCAGCCACACGCCCTCCCGGACCGTCGCCGCCGTGGCCGCCGCCATGGCGGCCTCGTCGAGAGGACGGGCGAGCTGTACGACGCCGATCGCCCCCAGCACCCGGACGTCGCGGACCCCCGGAAGCTCCGCCACCGCCGCCAGGCCTTCGTTCAGCCCGGCTTCGATGCGCTTGACCTCGCCCTGCCAGTCCTGGCCGAGCAGCAGCTCGATCGAGGCGCAGGCCACCGCCGAAGCCAGCGGATTGCCCATGAAGGTCGGGCCGTGGGCCAGGACCGGCAGCTCGCCGCGCGAGATGCCGTCGGCCACCTCGGACGTGCACAGGGTCGCCGCCATCGACAGGTAACCGCCGGTCATCGCCTTGCCCAGGCACAGGACGTCCGGCGAGACCGACGCCTGCTCCGAGGCGAAGAGCGTCCCCGTACGGCCGAAGCCGGTCGCGATCTCGTCGAAGATCAGCAGGACCCCGTGCTCGTCGCACGCCTCCCGCAGCACCCGCAGGTACGCGGGCGAGTGGAAGCGCATCCCGCCGGCGCCCTGCACCACCGGCTCCACGATCACCGCGGCCAGCTCGTCCGCGTGGCGGGCGATCGTCGCGCGCAGGTGATCGGCGTACGCCGCGTCGTACGCGGCCGGCGGCGCGTCCGCGAAGACCTGGCGCGGCAGGACCCCCTGCCACAGCTCGTGCATGCCGCCCTGCGGGTCGCACACCGCCATCGGCTGCCAGGTGTCGCCGTGGTAGCCGCCGCGCCAGGTCAGGAGCCGCTGCTTGCCCGGCCGGCCCACCGAGCGCCAGTACTGGAGGCACATCTTCACCGCGACCTCGACCGACACCGAACCGGAGTCGGACAGGAACACGTGCCGCAGCGGCTCGGGGGTGATCTCCACCAGCTTCGCGGCCAGCCGCACGGCGGGCTCGTGGGTGAGCCCGCCGAACATCACATGGCTCATCCGGTCGAGCTGACCGCGCGCCGCCTCGTTGAGGACGGGGTGGTTGTAGCCGTGCACCGCCGACCACCAGGACGACATGCCGTCGATCAACTCGTCCTGGCCGTGGGCCGGCTGGGCCAGGCGCAGCCGGACGCCGGAAGCGGACTCCACCAGCAGCGGCTGTGCACGGCCCGGCATCGGACCGTACGGATGCCAGACGTGCTCCCGGTCGAGCCGCAGCAGCTCACCGGGGGCCAACGGCTCAGGCATTGGGGGCGAGGTCCGTCCCGGCGCCTCGCCGCCGTACCGACACGAGGTCCGTACGGGCGGCCGGAATCTCCGGGGTCTCTCCCTCGGACTCCGGTGCGGCCGGCTCACCGCACGCCGACGCGCAGCCGCCGCCGGCGCGGTGCTCCGGAAGCGTCGTCGTCTGCGACCCCTCCACCTCGAAACCGGCGTCCGCGATCATCTCCAGGTCCGCCTGGCCGGCCTGGCCCTCACTGGTCAGGTAGTCGCCGAGGAAGATCGAGTTGACCAGGTGCAGCGCCAGCGGCTGCATGGTCCGCAGGTGCACCTCGCGCCCGCCCGCGAGCCGTACCTCCACGTCCGGGCAGACGAACCGCACCATCGCCAGGATGCGCAGCGCCCGCTGCGGCGTCAGGTTCCACTCCTTGGCGAGCGGCGTCCCCTCGAAGGGGATCAGGAAGTTCACGGGCACCGAGTCGGGGTCGAGCTCGCGCAGCGCGAAGACCACGTCCACGAGGTCCGCGTCCGTCTCGCCCATGCCCGCGATGAGGCCCGAGCACGCCGACATGCCCGCCGCCTGCGCCTGCTGGACCGTCTCCACACGGTCGGCGTAGGTGTGCGTCGTGGTGATGCCGCCGTACGTCGCCTCGGAGGTGTTCAGGTTGTGGTTGTACGCGTCGGCGCCCGCCGCCCGCAGCCGCTCGGCCTGTCCGTCCGAGAGCAGCCCGAGGCAGGCGCAGATCTCGACGTCCTCGTTCTCGTCCTTGATCGCCTCGATCGTCTTCGTGACGCGGTCGACGTCCTTGTCCGTCGGCCCGCGCCCGCTCGCGACCAGGCACACCCGCTTCGCCCCGCCCGCGACCCCCGCGGCCGCCGCCTTGGAGGCCTCGGCGGGCTTCAGCCAGGTGTACTTCAGGATCTCGGCCTTCGAGCCGAGCCGCTGCGAGCAGTACGAGCAGTCCTCGGGGCACAGGCCCGACTTGAGGTTGACCAGGTAGTTGAGTTTCACCCGCCGCCCGAACCACTGGCGGCGTACCTTTCCGGCCGCGGCCACCACATCGAGCAGCTCGTCGTCGGAGGTCGCCAGCACGGCGAGCGCTTCTTCGCGGGTCGGCAGCTCGCGCCGCAGCCCCTTCTCCACCAGCGTGTTCAGCAGGTCCATGATGCCGATCCTCACCTACGGCACCGCCTGTGGCCAAGGAGGAACCGCACAAGAGCGGCCTCACGAGGTGTGGGTATTGCCACACCCTGACCTCGCCCGTACCCGGCTAGTGTCTGTGGGCTGCCTACAAAAGGGACTCCGCCATGCCCCAGGGATCGTCCGACCCGTTCGACTGGATCGACGAGCAGGCGGCGGTGCGCGCGAAGGCCGGGCTCGTCAGGACCCTGCGCCCGCGCCCCGCCGAGTCCGCCCGGCTCGACCTCGCGAGCAACGACTACCTCGGCCTCACGCACCGCCCGGAGGTCACCGCCGCGGCCGCGGAGGCCGCCCGCCGCTGGGGCGCCGGTGCGACCGGGTCCAGGCTCGTCACGGGCAGCACACGCCTGCACGCCGACCTTGAGCGGGAATTGGCCGATTTCTGCGGTTTCGAGGCCGCGCTCGTCCTCTCCTCCGGTTACGCCGCCAACCTCGCCGCCCTCACCGCCCTCAGCGGCCACGGCTCGGTGATCGTCTCCGACGCCCTCAACCACGCCTCGATCGTCGACGGCTGCCGGCTCTCCCGCGCCACCACCGCCGTGGTGCCGCACGCGGACCCCGACGCCGTGCGCAAGGCCCTCGACGCGCACGACGGCCGCGCCCTCGCGGTCACCGACTCGGTCTTCTCGGTGGACGGCGACGCGGCGCCCCTGCCGGAACTCGCCGCCGCCTGCCGTGCGTACGGGGCGGCGCTCCTGGTCGACGACGCCCACGGCCTCGGCGTACTCGGCGAGGGAGGCAGGGGGGCGCTGAACGCGGCGGGACTCGCGGGAGCGGAGGGCGTCGTCGCCACCCTCACCCTGTCGAAGTCGCTGGGCAGTCAGGGCGGAGCGGTGCTCGGCCCCGCCCGGGTCGTCGACCACCTGGTCAACACGGCCCGTACGTTCATCTTCGACACCGGTCTGGCGCCGGCCGCCGCGGGCGCCGCGCTGGCGAGCGCCCGGCTGCTGCGCCGCGAGCCGGAACTGGCGGCGCGGGCCCGTACGGTCGCCGCCTCGCTGCACCGGGGGCTGACGGACGCGGGGCTGACCGCCGTACGCCCCGACGCCGCCGTGGTGTCGGTCCTGGCGCCCTCGCCGGCGGAGGCGGTGCGCTGGGCCGCCGACTGCCGGGAGGCCGGCCTCGTCGTGGGCTGCTTCCGCCCGCCGTCGGTGCCGGACGGCGTCTCCCGGCTCCGGCTCACCGCCCGCGCGGACCTGACGGACGCGCAGGTCGACGAGGCGGTGGCCACGGTCGTACGGACCGCTCCGCCCGCCGCCTTCTGACGGCCCGCCGGGTCACGGCCGGCGCGGTTCCCGGCCCAGCGCCTCGTCGCGCACGGCGGACAGGAAGGACGTCCACGTGTCCGCCGTGAAGAGCAGAGCGGGCCGGGTGACGTGCTTGGAGTCGCGCACGGCCAGCAGTCCGCCGTCGAGACGGGCCGCCTCCACGCAGTTGTTCATGCCGGTGCTGCGGCTGCTGCGCCGCCACCGGGCGTCGTGCAGGAGGGTGCTGGACGGGACGGGCGCGAGGGGTCCGGACATGGAGCCTCCCTACCGGGCATCACCGATACGGGCGATGAGAGCGGATGATTCCTCGGGTGAAAGGGCCTGTGACTGAAGCGCGTGGAACGCGGTGTCGTACGCCGTGAGGTCTTCTTTCCGTTCGAGGTAGAGGCTACTCGTCAAGTGGTCGATAACGACCACATCCAGATCAGCCATGTTCGGAAAGGAGAAGATAACGAAAGACCCCGTGAGTCCGATGTGGGCTCCGGACGCGAACGGCACGACCTGGAGACGGACATGAGGCAGGTCTGACACCTCCAATAACTGCTGCAACTGCTGTTTCATGACGCCCTGGCCGCCCACCGGCCGGCGCAGCACCGCCTCGTCCAGCACCGCGCTCAGCTCCAGCGGCCTCGCGGCACCCAGCACCGCCTGGCGGGCGATCCGCACCTCGACCAGCGCGTCCACCTTCGCCGCCGGCAGCCCCGCCAGCGCCGCCCGCGTCACCGCCCGCGCGTAGTCCGGGGTCTGCAGCAGCCCCGGCACCACCGTGGTCTCCAGCGTGCGGGCCGCGCCCGCCTGCGACTCCAGACTGATCAGGTCGCGGTACTGGGGCGGCAGCAGCCCGCGGTACGCGTGCCACCAGTGCTTGCCGCCCGCGTCGGCCGCCGGGCCGGTCAGCGCGTCGACCAGTTCCCGCAGCCTGGGGTCCGTCACTCCGTACACGTCCAGCAGCCGGGTCACGTCGGACGGCTTCACGGTGCTGCGCCCCGTCTCGATCCTGCTCACCTTCGACTGGTGCCACCCGACCAGGCGGGCCGCCTGGGGGCTGGTGAGCCCCGCCCTGTCGCGCAGTCTCCGCAGCTCGTCGCCGAGCTTGCGCCGACGCACCGCGGGACTGTGCCGCATGTCCGTCTCCTTCCCATTCGTTCCAACGGGCCAGGATGCGCCGTTCGGAGTCCGAACAGGGCCTCGTGCGGCAGAGTTCACCGCTTCGAGCGACAGATATATGCACATCTCGGGGGATCACGCCCGGGCGCTGCACCATGAGTGGCACTCTGGCGCGAAGCACAGTCCGAGGCCGTCCTCGAAGTTCATCCGCTACGAGTCGGAGTCCGGCCCCGGTGGGAAAGGGACAGCGTCGCCATGGCAGACCACCAGGAAGCATCCGTCACTCTGCCGAGCGAGCCAGCCTCGGTCTCCGCCGCGAGGAGATACGTCGCGGAGATTCTCGGCGAGTGGGGCATGCCCCCGCGATCCGACGCCGCCGAGACCGTGCGGTTGATCGTTTCGGAGCTGGCCACCAACGCCGTGCAGCACACCTTCGGCCAGTCGCCGACCTTCACCGTCGACGTACGGCTCGACCGGTACGAGCACCTGCGCATCGGCGTCACCGACAGTCACCCCCGCTGGCCCAGGCGGCTTCCCGCGGCCGTCCAGCAGGACAACGGCCGCGGCATAGTGATCATCCGGTGTCTCACCGCCGAGTGCGGCGGCAAGGTCTCGGTCCAGCCCACCCGGGAGGGCGGCAAGACCGTGTGGATCGAGCTGCCGTGGACCGTTCCCGTGCAGCAGCCCGTCGGCCCGTAGCGCCGGGCGGCGCCGGCCGTGGGGCCGCCCGGCGCTACGGACCGACGGGTGCCGGCCCGCTCCACCTCGGCGTCCCGCGTGCGGTGCGGCGGCCGGATGCCGAGGTGGAAGCGGTTCTTGACGGCCTGGCAGCCAGTCACTTACCCGCACAGGAGTGCCGGTGGACCCGGTCGCCCGGAGGCAGCCCTGCGGCATCCGGCAGCCGCCCGGGAAGGTCAGCGCACCCGGCCGTACCAGACGCTCTTGGACCAGATCTTCTCCAGCTTGACCACCGAGCCGGACTTGGGGGAGTGCCAGATCTTGCCCTTGCCTGCGTAGATGCCCACGTGGTAGACGCTCCGCCCGGAGTGGAAGAAGACCAGGTCTCCGCGCTTGCGGCTGGAGGCGGAGATGTGGCGGGTCTTGTTGTACTGGGACTGGGCGGTGCGCGGCAGGCTCTTGCCGGCCTTCTTGTACGAATAGAGCGTCAGCCCCGAGCAGTCGAACCGGCTCGGGCCCGCCGCCCCGTACTTGTACGGGGCGCCCTTCTTCGACGCGGCGACATCGAGCGCCTTCGTCAGGTGTGACGCGGCGTGTGCCTCGGGGACGGCCCCCGGCGCCAGCATCGTGCCGCCGATGGCGGCGAGGGTGAGAGCCGAAGCGGCTCCGGCCCGGGACAGCACGGACGGAACATTCTTGTGCGCGGTCATGCGCAACCCTTCGTCAGCCGCCTGTGAAGGATGACCTGTCGGGTTCGGACAGGCGAAGATGCCCGGCCACGTGATGCGGCTTCACCCCGAGGGACGACCGTTTCCGGTCACCCCGTACTGCTTGGGTCCTCCACTCCTGCCGATGCACTCCTGTCGACCAGTCATCCGGGACAGCGGCAGGACTCGGCGTCCGCCCGGACCGCCCCGCCGCGGTGGCGGGGGCTTGTCGTCCCAGGGATCTTGACTCATGAAGCGCCGGATTTCCGAGCCGAAACGGCGTTTTGTGAGGCTACTCACCGATGACCCGTTCGGGTGGACAGGCGGATTCGCGGCCCGCGGCACGGGTGCCCGACGACCGCCGTACCAGCGGCGGAACGCCTCATTCCGCCCGATGCGCAGGCGCGCTGCGCAAGTTGGGCCGTACCGCTGAACAGGTATTTCCTACCCCGTTCGGCTGAGTCTTTCTCGTACGCCAATGGGGTAGCGGCTCGGGCGTGCCTCAACTCGCCGACACCGGCGGGAGGGTGACACGACCGGCCCGCCGCTCTCCGTCGAGCACGCGCAGGGCCCGCGTGAGCGTGGCGGCGTGCACCCGGCTCTCGCCGCGCTCGTGCATCAGGGCGAGGGCGTCGCGCAGTCCGGCGGCCTTCCCGGCGAGAGCCTGGGCGGCCCGCAGGGCGCCGTAGGTGTCCGCGCCGTGCGCCGGATTGATACGGCCCATCAGATCGACGATCTCCAGGTAGCGGTCGACGAACTCGCACTCGGCGCGCGTCAGCGCGGGCAGCGGCGGCAGCTCGGGCGGCAGCATGCGGGGACTCACCTCAGGGCGGAGGAGGCGGGTGAGTTCTTGCGGCTGGGCACGATGTGGTCCACCAGACCGTACGCCGCCGCCGCTTCGGCGGTGAACACCGTGTCCCGCTCGATGTCGTCGTCGACGCGCTCGACGCTCTGACCGGTGTGGCGGGCCAGGAGTTGGCTGAGCAGCGCCCGCGTGCGGCCCATCTCCCGTGCCTCGATCTCCAGGTCCGAGGGCCGGCCGTACACCGGCTTCTCGATGGCCGGCTGGCTGAGCAGCACCCGGGCCCCCGGCAATGCCAGGCGCTTGCCGGGGGTGCCGGCCGCGAGCAGCAGGGCGGCGGAGGACGCGGCCTGGCCCAGGCAGATCGTCTCGACGTCGCAGGTGACGAACTGGATCGTGTCGTAGATCGCGGACATGGCGGTGTGCGAGCCGCCGGGGGAGTTGATGTAGAGCGAGATGTCCCGGTCGGGGGCGGCGTGTTCGAGATGCATGAACTGGGCCGTCACGTCGTTCGCCGCGGTGTCGTCCACGGCCGTCCCCAGGAAGACGATCCGCTCGTCGAGCAGCTTCGCGTAGGGGTCGACCGTGCGGCTGCCCGTGCTGGTGCGCTCGGTGAACTCGGGCAGGACGTAGCGGGCGGTGGGGGTGAGGGGGCGGTTCGGGTGCCAGTTCATGGCGGTGCCTCCGGAGCCTCTGTGAAAAATGTACAGAACGTACAGCTCGTACTATGGGGAGCATGGCCTACGAGATTCCGGTGACGCAAGCCCGGGCAGAACTGGCGGAGCTGATCAACCGCGTCGTCTACGGCGGCGAACGCGTGGTCGTGACCCGGCACGGGAAGCCGTTGGTGGCGCTGGTCTCCGCCGCTGACCTGCAACGACTTGAGGGTGAGCAGGAAGCCGTCGAAGAGCAGGTGATCAGTTCGGTCTCCCGGATCGGCTCGGCCGCGTCCGCTCCCGGCGAACGGCGGCGCTTCGGCATCGCCGCCGAGCACCGGGGCGAGGCTCCGGGCGAGGCTCCCGAGAGCTGACGCCCGCGCGGGGACGCCCGACGCGCCGTATACGAAGAGCCCGCCTCCCCGTTCCGGGGGCGGGCCGCGCGCGTTGATGACCATGGACGCGCAAAGGGCCAGTTAACGCGTTGGAAAAACTTCCGCTCTAACGTGCAATGCCTGGCCGCACGGCCAGAAAACGCAGGTCAACAGAGTGTTGAAGTCGGATATGGTCCCGCTGCGCCCGAGGTGGACGCTGTGGTTCCGTTCCCGTCCTCGCCCTAGCGGACGCGTTGGACCCGCCTGCCCCCGTCCGGGCGGCCTGGCGGCCGGACTGGAGGTAGCACGCGTGCAACTGACCCCGCACGAGCAGGAGCGACTGCTCATTCATGTGGCGGCGGACGTGGCCGAGAAACGCCGCGCGCGCGGCGTGAGGCTCAATCACCCCGAGTCGATCGCCCTCATCACCTCGCACATCCTCGAAGGCGCCCGCGACGGGCGCAGCGTCGCCGAACTCATGTCCTCCGGCCGCAAGGTCCTCACCCGTGACGAGGTCATGGAGGGCATCCCCGAGATGATCCACGACGTGCAGGTCGAGGCGACCTTCCCGGACGGTACCAAGCTCGTCACCGTCCACGAACCGATCGCCTGACGGGAGACGCGGCCGATGATCCCGGGTGAAATCCTGTACGGCGACGACCCCGTCGCGCTCAACGACGGACTGCCCGTCACCCGCCTCACCGTCCTGAACGCGGCCGACCGGCCCGTCCAGGTCGGCTCCCACTACCACTTCGCCGAGGCCAACCCGGGCCTCGACTTCGACCGCGCCGCCGCCCGCGGCCTGCGGCTGAACATCGCCGCGGGCACCGCCGTGCGCTTCGAGCCCGGCATCCCCGTCGACGTCGAACTCGTCCCCGTCGCGGGCAGGCGCGTCGTCGCCGGTCTGCGCGGAGAGACCGGAGGTGCCCTCGATGCCTGAACTCCAGCGCCCGGTGTACGCCGACCTGTTCGGCCCCACCACCGGCGATCGCATCCGCCTCGCCGACACCGACCTGCTCATCGAGATCGAGGAGGACCGCTGCGGCGGTCCCGGACGCGCCGGTGACGAGGCGGTGTTCGGCGGCGGGAAGGTCATCCGCGAGTCCATGGGCCAGGCCCGCACCACCCGGGCCGAGGGGGCGCCCGACACCGTCATCACCGGCGCCGTGATCCTCGACCACTGGGGCGTCGTCAAGGCCGACGTCGGCCTGCGGGACGGGCGCGTCACCGGCATCGGAAAGGCCGGCAACCCCGACACCATGGACGGCGTGCACCCCGACCTGGTCATCGGCCCCGAGACCGAGGTCATCGCGGGCAACGGGAAGATCCTCACCGCCGGTACCATCGACGCGCACGTCCACTTCATCTCACCGACCGTCGTCGAACAGGCGCTCTCCTCGGGGATCACCACGCTCGTCGGCGGCGGCACCGGCCCCGCCGAGGGCACCAAGGCGACCACCGTCACGCCCGGCGGCTGGCATCTGGCCCGGATGTTCGAGGCGCTGGAGCACTACCCGGTCAACATCGGTCTGCTCGGCAAGGGCAACACCATGTCCCGCGACGCGATGCACGCCCAACTGCGCGGCGGCGCGCTGGGATTCAAGATCCACGAGGACTGGGGGGCCACTCCCGCCGTCATCGACGCCTGCCTCGGCGTGTGCGAGGAGACCGGCGCGCAGCTCGCCATCCACACCGACACGCTCAACGAGGCCGGGTTCGTCGGCGACACCCTGGCCGCGATCGCCGGGCGCACCATCCACGCGTACCACACCGAGGGGGCGGGCGGCGGGCACGCGCCGGACATCATCACGGTCGTCTCCGAGCCGTACGTCCTGCCCAGCTCGACCAACCCGACCCGGCCGCACACCGTCAACACCATCGAGGAACACCTCGACATGCTGATGGTGTGCCACCACCTCAATCCGGCCGTCCCGGAGGACCTCGCCTTCGCCGAGTCGCGGATCCGGCCCTCCACCATCGCGGCCGAGGACATCCTGCACGACCTCGGCGCCATCTCGATCATCTCCTCCGACTCGCAGGCGATGGGCCGCGTCGGCGAGGTCGCGCTGCGCACCTGGCAGACCGCGCACGTCATGAAGAAGCGCCGGGGCGCCCTGCCGGGCGACGGACGCGCCGACAACCACCGCGCACGTCGCTATGTCGCCAAGTACACGATCAACCCGGCCGTCGCGCAGGGCCTCGACCACGAGATCGGTTCGGTCGAGAGCGGGAAACTCGCCGACCTCGTGCTGTGGGACCCGGCCTTCTTCGGCGTCAAACCGCAGCTCGTCATCAAGGGCGGCCAGATCGCGTACGCGCAGATGGGCGACGCCAACGCCTCCATCCCCACCCCGCAGCCGGTGCTGCCCCGGCCGATGTTCGGCGCGCTCGGCAGGGCTCCGGCCGCCAACTCGTTCAACTTCGTCGCCCCGGCGGCGGTCGACGACGGACTGCCCGAACGCCTCGGCCTCGGCAAGCGGTTCGTCCCCATCACGAACACGCGGCGCGTCACCAAGGCCGACATGCGCGAGAACGACGCCCTGCCGCGGGTCGAGGTCGACCCCGACACCTTCACGGTGACGATCGACGGCGATCCGGTGGAGCCCGCGCCGGCCCCGGAACTGCCCATGGCCCAGCGGTACTTCCTCTTCTGACCATGGACACCACCTCACCGCACGGCGCGTCCCCGGGAGCGGCGCGGGCCGCCCTCCTCGTCCTCGCCGACGGCCGGTTCCCGGCCGGGGGCCACGCCCACTCCGGCGGCGCCGAGGCCGCCGTCAAGGCGGGACGCATCCGCGACGCCACCGACCTGGCGACCTTCTGCCGGGGCCGTCTGCACACGACCGGGCTCACCTCGGCGGCGCTGGCCGCCGCAGCGGCCGTCGGCGCGGACCCGCTCGTCCTCGACGAGGCCGCCGACGCCCGCACGCCGTCACCCGCCCTGCGGACGACGGCGCGCAAGCTCGGCCGCCAGCTCATGCGGGCCGCCCGCGCCGCCTGGCCGTGCGACGCGCTCGACGCGCTCGCCGCAGCGCGTCCGCGTGGCGCGCACCAGCCCGTCGTGCTCGGCGTCACCGCGCACGCCGCGGGCCTCGGACCCGAGGACGCCGCACACTGCGTCGCGTACGAGAGCGTCGGCGGTCCCGCCACCGCCGTCGTACGCCTCCTGGGACTCGACCCCTTCGAGGCCACCGCCGTTCTCGCCCGCCTCGCCCCCGAACTCGACCAGGTCGCGCGGCGCGCGGCCGAGGCCGGCCGCCGGGCCCCGGCCGAAGGCCCCGGCGCGCTGCCCGCGGCCTCCGCGCCGCTGCTCGACATCACGGCACAGGCGCACGCGGCATGGCCCGTACGCCTCTTCGCCTCGTAACACCGCCTAGGAGCCGCACACCATGCACCTCGACCACAGCCACGACACGACCACGGTGGTCAGCGCCGACGCCGCCCGGTCCGACGGCACCAGGCGCGCCCTGCGCATCGGGCTCGGCGGCCCGGTCGGCTCGGGCAAGACCGCGACCGTCGCGGCCCTGTGCCGCGCGCTGCGCGACACGTACTCCATCGCCGTCGTCACCAACGACATCTACACGCGCGAGGACGCGGAGTTCCTCCTGCGCAACGCCGTTCTGCCGCCCGAGCGCATCCAGGCCGTCGAGACCGGCGCCTGTCCGCACACCGCCATCCGGGACGACATCTCCGCCAACCTCGAAGCGGTCGAGGACCTGGAGGACGCGGTGGGGCCGCTCGACCTGATCCTGGTGGAGTCGGGCGGCGACAACCTGACCGCCACCTTCTCCAAAGGGCTCGTCGACGCGCAGGTCTTCGTCATCGACGTGGCCGGCGGGGACGACATCCCGCGCAAGGGCGGACCGGGCGTCACGACGGCCGACCTGCTGGTCGTGAACAAGACCGACCTCGCGCCGTACGTCGGCTCCGACCTCGGCCGCATGGCGCACGACGCCCGGACCCAGCGCGGCGAACTGCCCGTCGCCTTCACGTCGCTGACGTCGGGCGAGGGCGTGAAGCCGGTGGCCGACTGGGTCCGCGGTCAGCTCGCCGCCTGGTCCGCGTGACCGCCCTCGCGCCGGAGGGCGTCGCGGCGACGGCCAGGATCACCGCCGTGCCCGACGGCCTCGGCGGCACCCGGCTGCCCGTGCTGGAGAGCGACGGCCCGCTCGCCCTGCGCCGCACGCGCGGCGCGGGCGCGTACGCCCGTGTCACCGTCGTCGGGGCGATGAGCGCGCCGCTGGGCGGGGACCGGCTGGCCATCGAGGCCGGGGTGCGGGACGGTGCGGCGCTCACCGTGGACTCGGCGGCGGCCACGGTCGCCCTGCCCGGCCGGGGCGGCCGGCCGGCCCGCTACGACGTACGGCTGACGGCCGGAGCCGGCGCGTGCCTGCGCTGGCTGCCGGAAGCGCTCATCTCGGCGCGCGGCAGCGACCTGCGCATGACCACCCGCGTGGAGCTCGCCGCCCGCGCCCGCCTGGTCCTGCGCGAGGAGCAGATCCTCGGCCGGTACGGCGAGGAGACCGGCACGCTGACCACCCGCCTCACCGTCCACCGGGCCGGCCGCCCGCTGCTCGACCAGGAGCTGGCATACGGTCCCGGGGCCCCCGGCGGCTGGGACGGCGCGGCGGTGCTGGGCGGGAACAGGGCGGTCGGCCAACTCCTCGTCGTACGTCCGGAATTCGAGCGCAGTCCGCCGGAAGCGGCCCTTCTGGGTGACAACGCGGTGCTCACCCCGCTCGCCGGGCCCGCCGTGCTGGTCACGGCGGTGGCGGCCGACGCGCTGAGGCTGCGCCGGGTACTGGACCGGGCACTTCGGACATTCGGGTGACGGCCAAGTGCACCGCTCAGCGGGACACGGCTCTCCGGTTATGGGATTGGTAAAGAAACGCCCGTACGGCCTGTTGCCCGGGACCGTTCAGACGACAGGATGCGCCAGTACCCGTACGGACTCATGACCACTTTCGTCACGTACGCCACAACACTCACAGGGGGAGGCACCACTTGCGACGTTCAGCAGCGCTCGGCTCCGCCGGCACTCTCATAGCGGGCACCTTGATGGCCGGCGCGATGTCCGCGCCGGCCGCCGGCGCCGAGGGCCGCAGCACCAGCGTCACCAGCACGTCCGAGGCGCGCGGCGTTCAGATCGCCGCCCAGCGGGCCGCGAAGTCCGGCATCGACTGGCGCGACTGCCCGGCCGACTGGGGCCTCGACCAGCCCATCCAGTGCGGCTGGGTCACCGTCCCGGTCGACTACGCCAAGCCCAACGGCCGGAAGATCAAGATCGCGGTCGACCGCGTCGGCAACACCGGCTCCGAGGCGGACCGCCAGGGCGCGCTCCTCTACAACCCCGGCGGCCCCGGCGGCTCGGGCATGCGCTTCCCCACCCGCGTCACCAAGAAGAACCCGATCTACACGAAGCTGGCCAAGGCGTACGACTTCGTGGGCTTCGACCCCCGCGGTGTCGGCCACTCCTCGCCCATCTCCTGCGTCGACCCGCAGGAGTTCGTCAAGGCGCCGAAGCTCGACCCGGTGCCCGACAGCGAGGCCGACAAGCGCGCCCAGCGCAAGCTCGCCGCCGAGTACGCGGACGGCTGCCAGGAGCGCAGCGGCTGGATCCTGCCGCACATGACCACCCCGAACACGGCTCGCGACCTGGACGTCGTCCGGGCCGCGCTCGGTGAGCGGAAGCTGAACTTCCTCGGTGTCTCCTACGGCACCTACCTCGGCGCGGTCTACGGAACGCTGTTCCCGGGCCACGTCCGCCGCATGGTCGTCGACAGCGTGGTCAACCCGTCGAAGGAGAAGATCTGGTACCAGGCCAACCTGGACCAGGACGTCGCCTTCCAGATGCGCTGGGACGACTGGAAGCAGTGGGTGGCCAAGAACGACGCCACCTACCACCTCGGGGACACCCCCGAGAAGGTCGAGCAGCAGTGGGTGAAGCTGCGCGCCGCCGCCAAGAAGAGCCCCATCGGCGGCGTCGTCGGCCCCGCCGAGCTCGTCGGCTTCTTCCAGAGCGCGCCCTACTACGACTCCGCCTGGGCGCACACCGCCGAGATCTGGAGCAAGTACGTCGCGGGCGACACGCAGGCCCTCGTCGACGAGATCGCGCCCGACCTGTCGGACACGGCGGGCAACGCGTCCTCGGAGAACGGCAACGCCGTCTACACGGCCGTCGAGTGCGCCGACGCCAAGTGGCCCACCAGCTGGAAGACGTGGGACCGGGACAACACCAGGCTGCACAAGGACCACCCGTTCATGACGTGGGCCAACGCCTGGATGAACCTGCCCTGCGCCACCTGGTCGTCGAAGCAGCACACCCCGCTGAACGTCAAGTCCGGCAAGGGGCTGCCGCCGGTCCTGATCGTGCAGGCCGAGCGTGACGCCGCCACTCCGTACGAGGGCGCCGTCGAGCTGCACAAGCGCTTCAAGGGCTCGCGCCTGATCACCGAGAAGGACGCCGGCTCGCACGGCGTCACCGGGATCGCGAACCCCTGCGTGAATGACCGGGTCGACACCTACCTGCTGACCGGGAAGACCGACAGCCGCGACGTGACGTGCGCCCCGCACGCCACGCCCAAGCCGTAACGGCCTGAAACGCGGGAGGGGGCGGCCGGGGTTCCGGCCGCCCCCTCCTCATGTCTACCGGCCGGCCAGCCAGGCATCCTCCTGGGCGTAGTCGAACGGCCCGTCGCCGTCGGGGGCGTACCGCTGCGACAGCTTCGGGAACGCCTCCCGCCAGTCCTGGTGACGGAGCACCCCCGCCAGCCATTCCACGGTGGCGGGCAGGGACTCGGCGTACCCGGTGACAGCCCGGTAGCCCAGCTCGCGCTCGGCGGCGGACATGTCGTAGACGACGGGATGACCGCCGCTCCAGGGCGTCTCCCCGACCGTGCCCACCGGCGGGGGCCCGTCCACCAGGACCAGCTCGCTCCCTACCCCCATGACGGCGTCGATCGCCGTACTGATCTCCGCGACCGTCGGAACGTCGGGGTCGCCCGCGTTGAGCACCCGCGCACCCGGCCGCGCCGCCGCCAGACGGATCAGCTCCCCAACGTTCGACACGTGCACCGGGTGGAACCGGCTGCGCCCGCCGTGCGCCAGGACGCGCACGGGCCGGCCGTCCAGCACCCGCTTGACGAAATGGATCTCCCGCGGAGTCCGGCAGTGCGGCCCGTGGACCGCGCCCGCCCGCAGGACGGTCGTCGGCAGCCGGTCGCCGGCCGCCAGCAGACGCCGTTCGATCGCGACCTTCCTGGTCCCGTACGTCGCGCCTCCCGGCGCGACGACCGGCTGCGTCTCACGGATCGGCACCGGGTACCGCGGAAAGCCGTCGGGCTCGGCCTGGGTGTCGAAGCTCCGCCCCTTGTCGTCCTCATACACGGCGCCACTGGAGATGACGACGGCGGAGCCGATCCGGTCCGCGAGTCCGGTCAGCTGCGCCGCGTGCCGCTCCTCCATCGCGACCATGTCCACCAGGACGTCGCAGCCAGTACCGAGCGCGGCGGCGAGCGCCGCGTCGTCGTCCCGGTCGAGCGCCACGGACCGCACGTCCCGCGGCCACGTCCCGTCGCGGCCACCGCCGCGCGACGCCGCCGTCACGTCCCAGCCGTCCTCGGCGAGTGCCCGTACGGCCGCCCGCCCGATCTGTCCCGTAGCTCCGATGACGAACGCGTTTCCCTTGGTCATGCCGTGGACGCTATGCGCCGGGGAAGCGTCCGCGGAGCGCCGTTCGCCGTCCGCTGATTCGCCGTCAGCGTCGGAGCCTGGGGAACTTCTTCGCCTGCTCCGCCTTGACCTCGGCGGCGTACCGGTCGACGTACTCCTGCCCGGACAGGTCGAGGATCGCGTACATGATCTCGTCGGTGACCGCGCGCAGCGCCGCCTTCTCGTTCTCCATCCCCTCGTACCGCGAGAAGTCCAGCGGCTCGCCGAACCGGATGGTCACCCGCTTGATGCGCGGTACGACCTGACCCGGCGGCTGGATCTCGAACGTGCCGACCATCGCGCACGGCACCACGGGCACGCGCGCCTGGAGCGCCATCGCGGCGACCCCGACCTTGCCCTTGTAGAGCCGGCCGTCGTGCGAGCGGGTGCCCTCGGGGTAGATGCCCAGCAGCTCTCCCTTGCCCAGTACGCCGAGGCCCTCGCGGATCGCGGCCTTCCCGGCCTCCTTGCCGGACCGGTCGACCGGGATCTGACCGGCGCTGCGGAAGAAGGCGGCGGTCAGCCTGCCCTTGAGGCCCGGACCTGTGAAGTACTCGGCCTTGGCGAGGAACGTGATGCGCCGCTTGATGATCGCGGGCATCAGGAAGTGGTCGGAGAACGACAGGTGGTTGCCCGCGACGATCGCGGCGCCGTCGTCGGGGATGTGCTCGAGCCCCTCGATCCTGGGCCGGAAGAGCAGTCTCAGCAGTGGCCCGAGAAGGACGTACTTGAGCACGTGATAGAACACGGGGCGGCTCCTAGTTCTGCCGGATCGGCTCCAGGGCTGGGGCCGGTGCCGGCCCGTTCCGACTTTACTGACTTGGCATCAGGGGCGGCACTGGGCGTCGGGTCCGGGGCGCCGACTAGGATGCGGGCATGAGTCAGCGGACGCGCCCGGCACGGCCCCTCGGGGCACGGCTGTACGCCCTGCTCCTGCCGGCCGTGCTCGGGGGCCTCCTGGCCATGCACGGACTGGGGCCCGCGGCCCCTCCGCAGCCGGCCCACGCTCTGCCGGACGTCCGCCACGCGGCCCCTTCGCACCCGCACCCGCCCGCCGGCGAGGTCTGCGCGCACGCGGGGCACGACGGGGGCGGCGCCGGCGGCCATGTCGAGCACGCCGACTCAACCTGCGCCGCCGGCGGTACGAGCGGTGCGCCCGCACTGCCCGCGCCGGCTCCCGCCGGGGCCGCCGCCTTCGGGGCGGCGGACGGTACGGCGTTCCTCGCCGCGGCGGCGCCCGGCGGGCGGGCCCCGCCCTCACTGAGCGAACTGCAACTCCTGCGCGTATAGGCGGCCCCGGCGTGCCCGGCCGCCGCGGCCGGCTGCCACGCCGTCCACAGCCATGCCTTGAATCCGTGCGCGAACACAGGAGTCGCACCACCATGACCGCATGCCGTTTCACGACCGCATACCGTCTCACTGTCCGCCGCGCCGCCGCCGTCGCGGCCGCGGCCACCACCGCCGCCTTGCTGGCAGCCTGCGGCGGGGGAGGGGACAGCCCGGCCGCTCACGCCGGTCACGGCACGAGTGCCGCACCCTCCGCGTCCTCGGCCGGGCGCGCCTGGAACGCCGCCGACGTCTCCTTCGCGAAGGGGATGATCCCGCACCACCGGCAGGCCGTGGCCATGGCCGGGCTGGCGGCGACCCGGGCGCGGTCCACCGAGGTCAAGCAGCTGGCCGCGCGGATCGAGAAGGCCCAGGGCCCGGAGATCCGCACGCTGTCCGGCTGGCTCACCGCCTGGGGCGAGGATGTTCCCGAGGAGGGCGCCACCGGCGGCCACGCCGGGCATTCGGCGGCCGGGATGATGGCGTCCGAGGAGATGGACGCGCTGGAGAAGTCGTCCGGCGAGGCGTTCGACACCGCGTTCCTGACCATGATGGTCGAGCACCACGAGGGGGCGGTCGCGATGGCCAGGACCGAGCGGTCGGACGGGGCCCACCGTCCGGCCAAGGAGATGGCCGGTGACATCGTGACCTCGCAGAGCGCCGAGATCAGGCGCATGAACGCACTCCTCGGCGCGAACTGACCGCAGGAGCCGCGAGGCGGGGGCGGCCACCCGGCCGCCCCCGCTTCTTCGGCGTATCAGGGCCGGGTCAGCCGGTGCGCGTGGTGGACAGCCGGTCGAGCCACTCCGACAGCAGGCCGGTCTCGGCGGGGCTCAGCGGCGACCGGGGTGAGCGGCGCAGCAGGGCGTTCAGCCGGGCCGCCGCCGTCGCCACCTCCGCCTCGTCGGTCCCGCCGGCTTCTCCGGTGTCGTGGGACGGAGCCGGCGCGGCGGTCGCGCCGGGCACGAGGACGGCGGCGTGCACGGCGTCGCGTACGCGGGCCGAGGTGCCGCCGTCGGTGAACGTCGTCGGGCGGGAGACGAGCATGAGGGCCACGCCGACGTTCGCCGACATGATCATCTGGGCGGCCGGTTCGGGCGCCATCCGCAACCTGCCCTGAACGGCGGCCCTCTCCAGCACCCGGGTGAGGATGATGTGCGACTCCAGGGCCGAGGCCGGGGGTGTGCGCATCGCGGGCGAGTTCATCAGGCGGTACAGGTTCGGGTTGCGCAGGGCGAAGTCCACGTGGCCGTCCCAGCCGTCGCGCAGGTCCTGGACCGGGTCCGGGCCGGGTTCGCGCTGTCGCTTCGTGGCCAGGTACTGGTCGAAGCCGTGGTCGACCACGGCCGAGAGCAGCCCCTCCTTGTCGCCGAAGTGCCGGTAGAGCGCGGGAGCGCCGACCTGCGCCGCCTCACACACGGCGCGCGTGGAGATGTCCCCGTCCGGTGACCGCGCGACCAGCCCTGCGGCCACTTCCAGGATGCGTGCTCGCGTGCTCATGGGCGGGACGCTATCAACGGAGCCCCGGGAACGCCGAGGCGCGGAAGGCCGACGGCCGCCGGTCAGACGATGCCGCCGTTGGCCCGCAGGACCTGGCCGTTGACCCAGCGGGCGGGCCCGGCGAGGAAGGAGACGGCCTCGGCGATGTCCTCGGGGGTCCCGAGGCGCTCCAGCGGGCTCGCGCCGGCCAGGCGCGCGACGGTCTCCTCGTCCTTGCCGTCGAGGAACAGCGCGGTGGCGGTCGGCCCGGGGGCGACGGCGTTCACGGTGATGTCCCGCCCGCGCAGCTCGCGGGCCAGGATCAGCGTCATTGCCTCGACCGCGCCCTTGGTGGCGGCGTACGCGCTGTAGCCGGGCAGCGCCAGCCCCAGGACGGAGCTGGAGAAGTTGACGACCGCTCCGCCCGGCCGGAGCCTGCGGGCGGCCTGCTGGTCGACGACGAACGTGCCGCGGACGTTGGTACGGAGCATGCGGTCCAGCTCGTCGAGCGCCGCGGATGCCAGCGGCGCGAGCCGCATGACACCCGCGGCGTTCACGACCACGTCCACACCGCCGTACGTCTCCTCGGCGAGGTCGAAGAGCGCCGCGACCGCGCTCTCGTCGGCCACGTCGGCGCGGAAGGCGACCGCCTGCCCGCCGGCGGCGGTGATCGCCGCTACGGCCGCTTCGGCCTCGGCGGCGTTCTCCGCGTAGTTCACGACGACGGCGCACCCGTCGGCCGCCAGCCGCTCGGCGACCGCACGCCCGATGCCGCGCGACCCTCCGGTGACGATCGCGACCCGGGGGCCGGGGGTCCTCTGCTCAGTCATGACGTGCTCCCTGTGCCGGAAGGAACGGTGGATTCGCCGCGTGCCGGGGTGGCGAAACCTTGCCGTATCGACGCTACCCAGAATCTGTTAGCAACGCTACTCCGCCTGATCCGCCCCGGACAAGCCCGCCCACCTGCCGTAGAATTGAGGAAAGCGGCTCTGTGCACGTCGGCGTATTTCGATCATGAGCAATCCAATCGAGGACTACGCCCTTGTCAGCGACCTCGAAACTGCCGCCATGGTGGGCAGGGACGGGTCGATCGACTGGCTCTGTTTCCCGCGCTTCGATTCCCCCGCCTGTTTCGCCGCACTGCTCGGCACGGCGGACAACGGGTTCTGGCGCGTCGCACCCGTCGGCGGCGGACTCTCCTCGCACCGGGCGTACCGCCGGGACACGCTCGTGCTCGACACGTACTGGAATACCGCGACCGGCACCGCCCGCGTCACGGACTTCATGCCGCCGCGCGGCCGGCACCCCTGCGTCGTGCGCACCGTCGAGGGCCTCTCCGGCACCGTCGCGCTGCGCAGTGAGCTCAAGCCGCGTTTCCACCAGGGCAGGGTCCGCCCCTGGGTCCGGTTCACCGACCCCTCCACGGTCGCCGTCGCGGTCGCCGGACCGGACGCGGTGTGGCTGAGCGCCGACGGGCCGGTGCGGACGCTCGACCATACCGACTCGACCGTCGTCACGTTCGACGTCCCCGCCGGCCGCCGGCTGACCCTGATGCTCATGTGGACGCCGTCGCACCTCACGGCCCAGCCGGCCCCCGTCTGCGTACCGCCCGAGACGGCACTCAAGGCGACCACCGACTTCTGGCGCGACTGGGCGGGCCAGTGCCGCTATCAAGGACCCTGGCGGGAGGCCGTCGTACGGTCGCTGATCACCCTGAAGGCGCTCACGTACGCCCCCACCGGCGGCATCGTCGCCGCGCCCACCACCTCGCTCCCCGAATGCGTGGGCGGCGAACGCAACTGGGACTACCGGTACTGCTGGCTGCGCGACTCCACCCTCACCCTGTCGTGCCTGCTGCGCAGCGGCTACCGGGACGAGGCCACGGCCTGGCTCGACTGGCTCCTGCGCGCCATCGCGGGCGAACCCGCCGACCTCCAGACGGTGTACGGCATCGAAGGCCACCGGCACCTCCCGGAGACCGAGGCGCCCTGGCTCCCCGGCTACGAGGGGGCGCGGCCGGTCCGGTTCGGGAACGCCGCCGTGGGCCAGTTCCAGCTGGACGTCTACGGCGAGGTCCTGGACACCCTCTACTGGTCGCTGCGCGCCGGCATTCCCCTGCAGCCCCACATGTGGAGTCTGGTCAACGCCCTGATGAGCTACCTCAGCGCCCACTGGCGCGACCCCGACGAAGGGCTGTGGGAAGTGCGGGGCCCCAGACGCCAGTTCGTCCACTCCAAGGTCATGTCCTGGGTCGCCGCCGACCGCGCCCTGCGAATGGGAACCCTCCTCGGCAGGAACGGGTCCTGTGCCGAGTGGCGCGCCATGCGGGACGCCGTCCACCGCGAGGTCTGCCGCGAGGGCTGGGACGCCCGGCAGCAGTCGTTCGTCCAGTACTACGGCTCCTCCGCCCTCGACGCGTCCGCCCTGCTCATGCCCAAGCTCGGCTTCCTCCCGGCCGGGGACGCGCGGGTGCGCGGCACCGTACGGGCGATGCGGGCGCTGGACCAGGAAGGGTTCGTACGCCGCTACGCGCAGGCCGACGTCGGCGCGACGCGCGGCCCGGACGGTGTGCACAACGTGGACGGCATGCACGGCTCCGAGGGCGCGTTCGTGGCGTGCTCGCTCTGGTACGCCGAAGCCCTGGCAGCCACCGGCCACCTCCGCGAGGCACGGGAGACCTTCGAACGGGTCCTCGGCATCCGCAACGACGTGGGGCTGCTCTCGGAGCAGTGGGACCCGCTCGGCCGCCGCCAGCTGGGCAACGCCCCGCAGGCGTTCAGCCACATCGCCCTGGTGGACACGGCGTTCGCCCTCCAGCGGGCCGGGGTCTCACGTCACCTGACCGCCGTCAGGAGCACCATCCCCGAGTCCCCGTAGTCGGGCAGCGTGGGATCGGCGTCGATCCGGCTCACCGCGAGCCGCCGGGTCAGCGGCTCGAAGACGTCCCTGACGACGGCCGGGTTCACCGGACAGCCGGGCCACTGCGACGCGGGTCCGATGCGGTACGTCGGCATGTTCTCCATGAACGCCGCCACCAACTGCCCCCCGGGGCGGACCGAACGTACGAAGGCGGCGCAGAAGTCCCGGAACTCGGCGCAGTCCTCCGTGACCCCCTCCGCGACGAAGTTCATCGACGCGATCTCGTAGGCGCCGGGCGTCAGGTCCCGGACGTCCGCGTGGACGACGCGCACCGGCGAGAGGGCCTCGCGCAGGGTCGCGGGCAGGGTGGGGTTCAGCCGCCGGCACAGGTCGTAGAAGGGCCGCCAGCTGTCGTCGGGGCCCTGGTCGAGCTGCTGCGTCAGGTACGCGACGCCCGACGCCCCCGCCTCCACCGCGTCGACACGACGGCTCGCGGCAGCGGCCAGCATCAGCGGATACAGGTTGGGGCCGGCCCCGAACTCGACGGTCCGGGCGGCGCTCCTGGGCGCGAAGCGCCGGTAGAACTCCGAGTGGTGGGTGATCACGGCCGCGTCCGAGGGGTGCAGCTCACGGTAGTTCTCGGCGAGGTAGTCCTGGACGGGCCAGCTGTCCCAGTCCACGTCGTCGTTGCGCGTCGGGGGGCGTCCGGACACGGCGCTCTCAGCTCCCCGCACCCAGGGCGAACCGTTCGGACAGCCGGGTCAGCGTGGTGTTGAGCCGGTCGATGTCCTCGTCGGAGTTCAGCGCCGTGAGCTGGATGCGGAACCCGACCCGGTCGCGCGGTACGAGCGGATAGGCGGCCAGGGTCACGTACACGCCCTCCTCCCACAGGAAGGTGGCGACCGCGTCGAGATCCGAGGCGTTCGCCAGCGGGATCTCCACGATCGGGAGGACTCCGACGTTCGGCGTGCCGATGCCCAGGCGGCCCAGGTGCTCCAGAACCCGCACGGTCTTGCGGTACAGGCCGGCCCGGATGACGTCGCCCCGGCGGTCGTTGACCTCGAGACCGGCGAGCGTCGTCGCGAGGGACGCCGTGGGGGAGGGGCCCGAGTACAGGTAGGGGCCCGCGGCGACCTTCAGCAGGTCCTTGAGCGCCGGCGGCAGCGCGAGGAAGGCCAGCAGTGAGGAGTACGCCTTGGAGAAGCCGCCGACGAGCACGATGTTGTCGTACGTCTCCCCGGTGTGCCGGACGACGCTGTTGCCGCGCGCTCCGTAGGGGCACAGCTCGTCCACCCGCCGCTCGCCGATGACGCCGAATCCGTGGGTGTCGTCGATGTAGAGCGTCGCGTCGTGGTCCCGGCAGATCCCGGCGAGTTCGGGCAGGTCCGGAATGTTCCCCGTCATGCTGTTGACCCCGTCGAGACAGACGAGCCGAGAGGGCCCGGCGGGTATGTCGCGCAGCAGGGCCTCCAGTTGTTCCGGCTGCTCGCAGCGGAACCGGTGCAGCGTCGCCCCCTGGCCCCGGGCGGCCACGCAGCCGTCGTACACGGTCCGGTGCGCCGTCGCCTCCACGAACACGTGGCCCTTGTTCGCGAGGACCGGGATCACCGAGGCGTGGATCAGCGTGGCCGTCGGCAGCAGCAGGGTGTCCGGCGCGCGCAGCAGCGCCGCCAGCCTCTCCTCGATCTCGGGATACAACCGCGGGCTGCCGAGCAGCCGCGACCAGCTCGGATGCGTCCCCCAGCGTCGTACGGCCGGTTCGATCGCGTCGATGATCTCGGGATCGCAGTCGAAGCCCAGGTAGTTGCAGGAGGCGAAGTCGATCAGCCAGTGGTCGCCGCTGCGGATGTGCCGGCCCCGTACCTCGTCGAGAACCGCGTCGCTCATCGGGCTGGTCCGCCGCAGATGCTCGAGATCGCCCCAGCGGGGGTCGAGTACGCCCAGGGGTGGGGCGGCCGCTTGTCGCATGGCGTTCTCCTTTTTCGGTGTGGCGGGGCCCCGTGCGGCGGGACCCGGAGGGGCGGGACCCGGTGCGGGCCGGCGGGCCGCGGCCGCCCGGTCCGGCGCCTGCACGGCCGCCGGCGCGCGGTGTCGCCCGTTGGGGTGGCGCAGCATGAACTCGCCCTGCTCCACCGTCATCGGCCGGGCGAAGAGGTACCCCTGCCCGAAGCGGCAGCCCATACGGGCCAGGAGATCGCGCTGCGCCGCGTCCTCGATGCCTTCGGCGATGACCTGAAGTCCGAGGGTGTCGGCGATGTGGACGATCCCTTCGACGAGCGCGACCTGCTGGGTGTCGGTCGTGAGGTCGTCGATGAACGACTTGTCGATCTTGAGCACGTCGATCGGGAACTCGCGCAGATAGCGCAGCGAGGAGAAACCCGTGCCGAAGTCGTCGACGGCGATGCGTACGTCGAGGTCCTTCAGGGCGTGCATGACGGCCTCGACCTGCGCGTCCCTGCGCATGAGCACCGTCTCGGTCAGCTCCAGCTGCAGCGAACCGGGCGACAGCCCGGGGGTCGCGAGCACCTTGCACACCTCGTCCAGGAACTCGCTCTCCCGGAACTGACGGGCCGACACGTTGACGCTGACGTACGGCGGGGTGCGCGGCACGGCCTGCTGGAGCCCGGCGATGTCGGCCGTCGCGTTCCCCAGCACCCACGCCCCCAGCGGCGCGATGTACCCGGTCTCCTCGGCGAGCGAGATGAACTGCTGCGGCGGGACGAGCCCGCGCTGCGCGTGCGGCCAGCGGGCCAGCGCCTCGAAGCCGACGACCTCGTCCGCGGTGATGTCCACGACGGGCTGGTAGCGCACCGCGAACTCCTCGTTGGCGATCGCCGTGCCGAGACTGGCCTGCAGGTCGTGCCGCTCCAGCATGCGCACCCCCAGCCGGGGCTGGAAGCGGCGCCACTGGCGCTTGCCCGCGGCCTTGGCGGCGTACAGCGCCAGGTCCGCGTGGCTCAGCAGTTCCTCGCTGTCGGCGCTGTCCATCGCCGTGGCCACGCCCACGCTGGCGGATACGCTCACCGATCCGTCGGCCAGCCGGAACGGCCGGTTGAGGGTCTGGACGACCTGCGCGGCCAGCAGCTCGGCGTCGATGGGCTCCTTGGCGTCCTCCATGAGGACCGCGAACTCGTCACCACCGAGCCGCGCCGCCGTGTCGGTGCGGCGCAGCGACTCCGAGAGCCTGCCGCCGACCGCCGCGAGGAGCTGGTCGCCGACGGTGTGCCCCATCGTGTCGTTGACGATCTTGAAGTCGTCGAGGTCGATGAACAGCACACAGGTGAGGGACGACTCGCGGCGGCCGCGCAGCAGCGCGCGCTCGATCCGCTCCAGCAGCAGCGTCCGGTTGGGCAGGCCGGTCAGCGAGTCGTGGAAGGCCCGCTGGGTGAGCTCGTGCTCCAGCTGCCGCTGCTCGGTCACGTCCCGCAGCGTGACGACCAGTCCGCGTACGGTCCGGTCGTGCCGCAGGTCGCGGCACCTGACCTGCACTTCTATCGGGCCGCTCTCCCGCGGTACGCACCAGTGGTCCTGCGACTCCCGGCGATCGCCCTTCCACATGGCCGTCAGGACCCGGGCCGCCCGCTCACGGTCGCGGGCGTCCACCAGGTCGGGCAGCGACGCGCCGACCAGGTGCACGTCCCCGAACACGGCCTGCGCCGAGGGGCTCGCGTAGCGGACGGTGCTGTCCTCGCCGACGATGAGGATGACGTCGGCGGCGTTGCGCACCAGCGTGCGGAAGTACGCCTCGCTCTCCCGCCGGGTGATCTCCTGGCGCAGCGCGACGCGTTCCATGGCGAGCCCCGCGTGCGAGGCGAGGATCTCCAACGAGCCGCGCGTCTCGGAGAGTTGCTTGCGCGGGCCGGCGGCCAGCAGGATGCCCGGCAGTTCGTCCCCGGCCGGCCGGTCGGGCGGGATCATCGGGCAGACGAGGGCGGTGGCCGCGTCCCCCAGCCGGGCGGCGATGCGCGGGCCGAGTCCGGCCACCGGCACCAGCTCCGTGTGGCGCAGGGCGAGGGTGACCGGAGGGCCCGGCATCGTCTCGCCCGTACTGGCGTCACGCCACTCGCGGGACACCGGCGCCTGGGGGCCGGAGCGGGCGCGCGCGTCGTCGCCCGAACCGGCCGACAGCAGTATGCTCGCCAGCCGGACATCGGGCCCGGACAGTGCGGCGACCGCCGCGTCGCAGGACCGGGCCACCTCCCTCGGCGTGCCCGCCGACACCAGCGAGGCGGCTGCCGTGCGCAGGACTATCTCGCGGGTCACGGCCTTGCGGTGGGCCACCACCATGCCGGTGAGGCGGAAGATCACCAGCACCATCAGCGTGCCGGAGAAGGCGGCGATCACCGCCGCGTCCTGGGGGCTGCCCCGCAGTCCTTCGTAGAGCAGGATCCCGGGCGCGATCAGCACGGCGGCGGACAGCAGCAGGAGCCGCAGCGGTGGCGGAAGCAGGGACTGCGGCTGGTGGGTGCGCGCGGTCAGCTCCACCATCGACGGATGCAGCGCCGCCATCCCCCAGGCCGTGTAGAAGATCACCCAGCCCATGTCGAGCAGGGTGCCGGCTTGCCACAACCCGTTGAGCTGGAGGATTCCGTACGCGATGTCGAAGCCCAGCAGCGTGACGGTGCCGAGGACGAGCAGCTGAACGGAACGGTTGCGGCCCGACAGGGCGCCGGGCGTGAGCAGTCGCACCAGCAGCGCGAGCACCAGCACGTCGCCGAGCGGATAGGCGATGCTGATGGCGCGCTGCTCCCAGGTGAGGCCCTCGACCAGGGTCAGCGGCTGCACCAGGAACACCCAGACCGGCAGGGCGAGTCCGGCGGTGAAGATCAGCGCGTCCAGCAGACTCGGCAGGTCGCGTCCCACCCAGCGGTACCTGACCAGCCCCAGAAGACCGGCGGCGAACAGCGGATACGTCGCCAGGTAGCAGGCGTCGGCGGGCGACGGGAACGGGTTGGACGCCTGGAAGTACTCTTCGAGCACGTGGTAGTACGTGTCTCCGGCGCAGAACGTCAGCAGCGCCGCCGCGAGGAGCCACCAGGGCCAGCGGTGCGCCGGCCGGTTGACGACGACGCCGGTGAGGACGGCCGCGACACCCGAAAGGCCGATAACTGCCCAGAGCGCCGCGTGCACTTGGGGCAGCGTCAGGCACACGGCGGTCGAACCGGCGACGAGGACGGCATAACCGGCCATGAGCGCACGAGTCGTCCGAGTCACAGGCAATACGCCTCCTCGCCGATCATATGTACACCATCCGGTCCGCTGCATCTCCTCTGTCCGGACTGACGGGCCGTCATGTGTGGTCCGGCGCCGCCGCCCCTCCTAGGGGGTCGCCCGCCGTGCGGTGCCGGCGTATCCGTGGGGGTTGAGTTGTTGGAATCGCCAGGCGTCGGCGCACATGTCGGTGAGGCTGCGGGTGGGGTGCCATCCGAGGGCGTGCTGGGCGGCTGTGGTGTCGGCGATGAGTTCGGGGGCGTCGCCGGGGCGGCGGGAGGCGATGTCGTAGGG
>NZ_VBVX01000269.1 GCF_005981925.1 Streptomyces albidochromogenes | reverse complement strand
CTCCTGGAGCGAGGTGGAGTGGGTGTGGGTGGGGCGTTCCTGCGGTCCCTCGATCCTTGTCGGGCACTGACGGGGCGACAAGTACCGACTAATAAGTCGGGTACTCACCCTTCGGTAAGTGGGGAGTGGTGATCAGCGGCCCGGCGGCGCACCCTGGAAGGAGGACAGGGGCACAGCTGGAGGTGAGCAGCATGCACACACTCGTCGGTTGGCACGTCGAGATGGAGTTCCAGGAGGAGGACGGGAGGACCAGGGCGGCTGCCATGGTGCGGCTCGGCGACGGCGTTGAGCTGCGGGCCCATGGGTACGCCAAACGGCACCCGACCGATGCCGAGCAGCTGCGGGTCGGTGAGGAGATCGCGGGCGCGCGTGCGCTGATGGACCTCGCGTCGCAGCTTCTGGGGAAGGCGCACGGGGAGATCGACGAGGCCGCGGGGCGGCCGTCGTATCCGCTGACGTCGTGACGGAACGGGGCCGGAGACGGCGCTGCCCCCCACCGGAGCCCGGTGGGGGGCAGCGCCGTAACGCGTCAGCCGTGATCGGCATCAGCCGCGATCGGCGTCAGGCGTGATCAGAGGCGCACGGGCGTATCGGAGGCGCTCGGGCGTGATCAGAGGCGCTCGGGCGTCCGGATGCCGAGCAGTGCCATGCCCTGGTGAAGGGTGCGGGCGGTCAGGTCGCAGAGGAACAGGCGGTTCTCGGCGACGTCGGGCGCGGGCTCGGGCTTGATGACCGGGCACTGGTCGTAGAACGTCGTGTAGAGCGACGCGAGCTGGTACAGGTACGCCGTCAGCTTGTGCGGCTCGTACGCCGCGGCGACCTCGGCCAGCGTCTCCGCGAACTGGTCCAGGTGCAGGCCCAGCGCGCGCTCCGCCGGGGCCAGTTCGAGCTCCGGGTGGGCGGCCAACTTGCGGTCGCCCGCGTTGCGGAGGATCGACTGGATACGGGCGTACGCGTACTGGAGGTAGACGGACGTGTCGCCGTTCAGCGACACCATCTGGTCCAGGTCGAACTTGTAGTCGCGGGACGCGGAGGTGGACAGGTCGGCGTACTTCACCGCGCCGATGCCGACGTACCGGCCGTTCCCGACGATCTCCTGCTCGGTCAGGCCCACCTTGTCGGCCTTGGAGCGCACCACGGCCGTGGCGCGGTCGACCGCCTCGTCCAGCAGGTCCACCAGCCGGACCGTCTCGCCCTCGCGGGTCTTGAACGGCTTGCCGTCCTTGCCGAGGACCGTGCCGAACGCGAGCTGCACGGCGTGCACGTCCTCGTTCAGCCAGCCGGCCCGGCGGGCGGTCTCGAAGACCATCTTGAAGTGGAGCGACTGGCGGGCGTCCACGACGTACACGAGCGTGCTCGCGCCCAGGTTGGTGACGCGGTCGCGGATCGCGGAGAGGTCGGTGGCGGCGTAGCCGTAGCCGCCGTTCGACTTCTTCACGATCAGGGGCGACGGCTTGCCGTCCGGGCCCTTCACGTCGTCGAAGAAGACGCAGAGCGCGCCGTCGGACCGGACGGCCACGCCCGTGTCCTCCAGGATCTGGCACGTCTCTTCGAGCATGGCGTTGTAGCCGGACTCGCCGACCACGTCCGGGTCGTTGATCTCCATGTCGAGCTTGTCGAAGACCGAGTAGAAGTAGATCTTCGACTCGTCGACGAACCGCTGCCACAGTGCGAGGGTCTCCGGGTCACCCGCCTGGAGGGCGACGACGCGGTCCCGCGAGCGCGCCTTGAAGTCCTCGTCGGAGTCGAAGAGGACGCGCGACGCCTTGTAGAGGCGGTTGAGGGACGACATCGCCGCCTCGCCCTCCTCCGGGCCGCCGTGCTGGTGGTCCAGCTCGTGCGGGTGCTCGGTGAGGTACTGGATGAGCATGCCGAACTGGGTGCCCCAGTCGCCGATGTGGTGGCGGCGTACGACCTTCTCGCCCGTGAATTCGAGGATCTCGACCATCGCGGCGCCGATAACGGCGGACCGGAGGTGGCCGACGTGCATCTCCTTGGCCACGTTCGGCTGCGCGTAGTCGATGACGGTGGTGCCCGGCCGCTCGGCCACCGGTACGCCGAGACGGGCGTCGGCGGCGCGGGCGGCGAGCGTGTCGATGATCGCCCGGTCGGTGACCGTGATGTTCAGGAAGCCGGGGCCCGAGACCTCGATCTCCTTGATCACGTCACCGGCGGGGAGTTCGGCGACGACGGTCGTGGCCAGCTCGCGCGGGTTGGCCTTGGCCTTCTTCGCGAGGGCCAGAATGCCGTTCGCCTGGAAGTCGGCCCGGTCGCTTCGTCGCAGCAGCGGGTCGGCGGCGCCGGCCTCCGGCAGGGCGGCCGAGAGGGCGTCCGCGACGCGCTGGTTGACGGTCGAGGCGAGGGAATGGACCGAGGCCATGAGCTGCCGTTCCTGTTGAGAGGAAAGTTGAAGGTGCAGCCGAGTATTTCATGGGGGGTGTGCGGCCGTCGTCTCGTATAAAGGCAGCAGCGCCTGAAGGCAGCAGCGCCCGGGATACCGGCGGCAGCCCCGGATGCCGGTGGTTCGTCTGGGAGAATGGCTGGCGTCAGCCAGCGAGAGCTATTGAGGGAAAGAGGACGTGCCGATCGTGGCTCAGAGCAGCACAGAGACCGACTGGGTCTCCCGGTTCGCGGACGAGGTCATCGCCGAGTCGGAGCGACGTGCCCCTGGGGCGAAACACGATGGTGCTGCCTCCCCGGTGGTCGTCGTCGCGTCCGGCCTCTCGCCGTCCGGCCCGATCCACCTGGGCAACCTGCGTGAGGTCATGACCCCGCACCTGGTCGCGGACGAGATCCGGCGGCGCGGGTACGAGGTCCGCCACCTCATCTCCTGGGACGACTACGACCGGTACCGCAAGGTGCCGGCCGGTGTCCCGGGGGTCGACGAGTCCTGGGCCGAGCACATCGGCAAGCCGCTGACGTCGGTGCCCGCGCCGGCCGGGTCGGCGTACCCGAACTGGGCCGAGCACTTCAAGGCCGCCATGACGCAGGCGCTCGACGAGCTGGGTGTCGAGTACGACGGCATCAGCCAGACCGAGCAGTACACGGCCGGTGCCTACCGCGAGCAGATCCTGCACGCGATGAGGCACCGGGCCGACATCGACGCCGTCCTCGACCGGTACCGGACGAAGAAGGACCCCAAGCAGCAGGTCAAGAAGCAGCAGGGGCAGAAGCCGGTCGACGAGGCCGAGCTGGAAGCGGCCGAGGGGTCCGGGGCGGCGTCCGAGGACGACGGCAGCGGCGGCGGCGCGGGGTACTTCCCGTACAAGCCGTACTGCACTGCCTGCGGCAAGGACCTCACCACGGTGACGGCGTACGACGACGACACCACCGCGCTGGCGTACACCTGCGTCTGCGGGCACTCCGAGACCGTGCTGCTGAGCGAGTTCAACGGCGGCAAGCTGGTCTGGAAGGTCGACTGGCCGATGCGCTGGGCGTACGAAGGCGTGGTCTTCGAGCCGAGCGGTGTCGACCACTCGTCGCCCGGGTCGTCGTTCGTGGTCGGCGGCCAGATCGTGCGCGAGGTGTTCGGCGGGGTGCAGCCGATCGGGCCGATGTACGCCTTCGTCGGCATCAGCGGGATGGCGAAGATGTCCAGCAGCAAGGGCGGCGTGCCCACGCCCGGCGACGCGCTGAAGATCATGGAGGCGCCGCTGCTGAGGTGGCTGTACGCGCGCCGGCGGCCCAACCAGTCCTTCAAGATCGCCTTCGACCAGGAGATCCAGCGGCTGTACGACGAGTGGGACTCGCTGGAGAAGAAGGTCGCCGACGGCACGGTACTGCCCGCCGACGCGGCGGCCCACTCGCGGGCGATCCGGACGGCCGCCGGTGAGCTGCCGCGTACGCCGCGCCCGCTGCCGTACCGGACGCTCGCGTCGGTGGCGGACATCACGGCCGGGCACGAGGACCAGGCGCTGCGGATCCTGACCGAACTGGACCCGCAGAACCCGGTGACGTCGCTGGACGAGGTGCGGCCGCGCTTCGACCGCGCCGAGAACTGGATCACCACGCAGGTGCCGGCCGAGCAGCGCACGGTCGTGCGCGCCGAGCCGGACACGGAGATCCTGGGCTCGCTGGACGACGCCGGGCGGGAGTCGCTGCGGCTGCTGCTCGACGGGCTGGACTCGCACTGGTCGCTGGACGGGCTCACGACGCTCGTCTACGGCGTGCCGAAGGTGATGGCGGGGCTGGAGCCGGACGCGAAGCCGACGCCGGAGCTGAAGGTCGCGCAGCGGTCGTTCTTCGCGCTGCTCTACCAGCTGCTGGTCGGGCGGGACACGGGTCCGCGTCTGCCCACGCTGCTGCTCGCGGTGGGCGCGGAGCGCGTGAGGAAGCTGCTGGGGGCGTAACTCCGCCCCTCGGCGCGTGTGCGTCGTACGAAGGGCCGCCACACCCGGTTCGGTTTTCCGGGGTGGCGGCCCTTTCACGTGTGACGGCGGACGGGAGCCTGCGGCGTTAGGCGATGTGCTCGGCGTCGAGGTCCTGCTGGTAGCGGATCTCGAAGCGCTTGGTGTAGTCGCTCAGTTCGCCCGGGGTCGGGGACTCGGCTCCCAGGTCCTGGAGGTACGAGCCGAACTCGCGGGGGGTCGGGACGCTGTTGTTCTCGCTGATGTACTTGCGGAACGCGCCGTAGTACCACTCCTCGGCCTCGTCCGGCTCCTCGTACTGGGCCTGCGCGTACCGCGCCTGCTGGTACTCCGCCTGCTGCGTCTCCGCCCGCGCTGTCTCCGCCTGCGCGTTGTCCTGCGCCGGGGCCTGCTCCTGCCGCTGGCCCGGGATGCCGCCCAGGGGACGGGTGCGGCCGGGGCCCGACGGGACCATCACCGGGGGCGGCTCCGGGGCCTCGGCGTACTGCGGGTCGTACCCGCCCGCGTACGCCGCCTCCTGCGCGCTCTGCGGAACCTGCGGTGCGGCGAACCAGGGGCTGGAGTGCGAGCCGGGGCCCTGCTCCGGCACCGGCGGGGCGTCCTCGCCGCCCTCGTCGTACTGGTCGTCCGCGTCCGGGGCCTCCCGCGGCCACTCCTCGTCCGGGTACGGCTGCGCCTGCTCCCGGGCCGGCAGCGCCCGGACCTCCTGGGGCTGCGGGGGCTGCTGGTGCTGCGGGAGTTCCTGCGGCCGCGGCTGTGCCTGCGTCGTCTCCGGGACCGGGGGCAGCAGCGCCGGTTCGATGCCGGCCGCCGCCAGGCCCGCCGGGGCGGTGTCGGCGAGCGGGACGCCGTACTTCGCGAGCCGCAGCGGCATCAGCGACTCGACGGGCGCCTTGCGGCGCCAGGAGCGCCCGAAGCGGGCCTGGAGGCGCGCCTGGTAGATCAGGCGGTCCTGCTCCAGCTTGATGACCTGCTCGTAGGAGCGCAGTTCCCACAGCTTCATGCGCCGCCACAGCTTGAACGTCGGCAGCGGCGACAGCAGCCAGCGGGTCAGGCGCACGCCCTCCATGTGCTTGTCGGCCGTGATGTCGGCGATCCGGCCGACCGCGTGCCGGGCCGCCTCCACCGAGACGACGAACAGGACCGGGATGACGGCGTGCATGCCGACGCCCAGCGGGTCCGGCCAGGACGCCGCGCCGTTGAAGGCGATCGTCGCGGCCGTCAGCAGCCACGCCGTCTGGCGGAGCAGGGGGAACGGGATCCGCATCCAGGTCAGGAGGAGGTCGAGCGCCAGCAGGACGCAGATGCCCGCGTCGATACCGATCGGGAAGACCAGCGAGAAGTCCCCGAAGCCCTTCTCCTCGGCGAGCTCGCGCACGGCGGCGTACGAACCGGCGAAACCGATCGCGGCGATCACCACCGCTCCCGCGACGACGACACCGATCAATATGCGGTGCGTGCGTGTCAACTGCATCGCGGCCACCCGCGATCCCCTCCCGTTACGTCGGACTTGGCGGGGGTCAGCCTGGCACATGTGTGCGGGCCGCGTTGCGCGGGTATGGGCGGAGCCCGGCCTCCAAGGGGAAGACCGGGCTCCGCTCTGTGCCGGGGATCAGGTGGTACGTACCGCTTCCTGACCGGCGGGGATCGTCCGCTCCGCGTGCTACTTGTTGGCCGCGGTGACCGAGTCGGCCGCTTCCTTGGCCGCCTTCTGCGCGTCCTTCAGCAGGTCGGCGGCCTTCGGCGACTTCGCGCCCTGGTAGCCGGCGCCGTTGTAGACGACGGTGGCGACGACGTTCTCCGTACGTGTCACGACCGTTGCGTACTTGAAGTCCGCGTCCGTCTTGCGCAGGTCGTACGTGACGGCCGTCGCCTGGTCGCCGACGCCGGAGGCGGGCTTGGCCGTGACCTTCTTCGCACCCTCGGTCGCCTTCGCGGCGTCGACCTGCTTCGCGTAGTACTCCTCGGCGAGCTTGTCGCCGGGGCCGCGGGACGGGTCGGAGTCGTACCGCATGAAGGAGACGGACAGCCAGCGGTACTGCGAGCCGTCGACGCCCTTGCTGTCCAGACCGTTCCAGGCGCAGCCGCCGCGCGCGGAGACGTCGTTCGACTTGTCGGCGGTGCCGGACTTGTCCTTCGCCTCCGGCACCAGCGAGTCGACCGTCTTCTTCTTGACCGACTTGCACGGCTCGGGCAGCTTCGAGAACGCGGCCGGCTTCACGGTCGGCTCGGCCGACACCGAGGGCGTCGGCTTGGCGGACTTCGCGTCCTTGTCGCCTTCGGCGTCCGAGGAGCAGCCGGCGGCGACGAGCATCACCGGGACGGCTGCGCAGGCGAGTATGCGAGAGAGTCGCGGGGCTGATCGGTGCATGGTTCCTTCACTCATGGAGGCTGTTCGGCTGGTGCGCTGATCGGCTGGGCGCCGATCGACCGGGCGCCGGTGGGCGGATCGGCTAGTCGTTGAACTGCTCGGCGAGCCTGCGGGCCACGGCCTGCGTCTTCTCCTGCAGTTCCTTGCTGTCGGGAAGGTCCGCCGTCAGGGCGGGCTGCTCGCTGTACTGGACGGTCACGACGACGTTCGACGTACGGAAGACCACGCTCACGGTACGACGCTGGGCGGTCGACCCGGAGCGCACGAGGGCGTCGTCGAGGAAGGCGGCGTCGCCGAGGTCGGCCAGGATGCGGGGTTCGAGGCCCTCGGGGGGCGTCTGGGTGCCCGCGCCGCCACCGGCGCCGCTGTCCTCGCCGCCGTCGGCGCCACTCGCGTCGCCGCCGGGGGCGGAGGCGGTCGGGTCGGCGTCGGCCTCGCCGGCGGACTTGGAGGCGGCCGCGTCCGGGGAGGCGCTGCCGTCGGGCGAGGCGCCGTCGTCGCCCTCGCCGTTCTCCGGGTCGTCGCTCTCGTCCGGGCTCCGGAAGGGGGCCGGGAGGTCGGCCGCGACCTCCTGCTTCGCGTAGACCTGCTTCGCGCGGTCGTCGTCGCTGACCTCGGAGTCGTACGAGACCACCCGCTCGAAGTCGACGCGGAGGTGGTGGGTGGCGCCGGGGGAGTCGACCTTCCAGCGGCAGCCGACGCGCCGGTCGGTGTCGTACGTGACCGCCGGGGTGCCGTCGTACGCCTTCTCCTGCTGCTCCTCGGGGAGCGTGGTGGCGCCGGGCAGGAGGTCCCGCAGGAGGCCGCGGTCGACGGCGCCGCAGGGCTCACGGAGCGTGCGGTACTTGCCGGGGGCGGCCACGGACGTGTTGGACTCGCCCGCCTTGGCGTCGGTGGTGGAGCTGTCGGTACCGGAGCCGCCGGTGCAGCCGGCGGTGAGCGCCGCGAGGAGCGCGACGCCGGGTACGTACACCTTTCGCTGCACGGTCCTGGCTCCCTTCGATCGGAAATACGGTTGCCGCGCGATGGCGGCCGGTGGACACAATGTGTATCGCACGCACTGGCCGGAACGCCGGTCCGCTGTCTCTTTCGCGGTGGTTGGTGTCAGTTTTGCGTTATCGGTAATTCGGGGGAATTGAGGGGTTATGTCGTATGTAGAGGTACCGGGGGCGAAGGTTCCGATCCGGATGTGGGCCGACCCGGCGACGGTCGAGGGCGGCGCGATGCAGCAGCTCCAGAATGTTGCCACGCTGCCCTGGATCAAGGGCCTCGCCGTAATGCCGGACGTCCACTACGGCAAGGGGGCCACGGTCGGCTCGGTGATCGCGATGCACGGCGCGGTCTGCCCGGCGGCGGTGGGGGTCGACATCGGCTGCGGCATGTCGGCGGTGAAAACATCACTCACGGCGAACGACCTTCCGGGTGATCTCTCGCGGCTCCGGTCGAAGATCGAGCAGGCGATTCCGGTCGGTCGCGGGATGCACGACAGCCCGGTCGACCCGGGACGGCTGCACGGGTTCCCGACGTCGGGGTGGGACGACTTCTGGGGGCGGTTCGACGGGGTGGCCGACCCGGTCAAGTTCCGTCAGGAGCGCGCCACCAAGCAGATGGGCACGCTCGGGTCCGGGAACCACTTCGTCGAGTTCTGTCTCGATACGGACGATCGTGTCTGGCTGATGCTGCATTCCGGCTCCCGGAACATCGGCAAGGAGCTGGCGGAGTACCACATCGGGCAGGCCCAGAAGCTTCCGCACAACCAGGGGCTGGTCGACCGCGACCTGGCGGTCTTCATCGCCGACACCCCGCAGATGGCGGCCTACCGCAACGATCTCTTCTGGGCGCAGGAGTACGCGAAGTACAACCGCGCGATCATGATGGGGATCTTCCAGGACGTGGTCCGGCGCGAGTTCAAGAAGGCCGGGGTGACCTTCGACGCGGTCATCTCCTGCCACCACAACTACGTCAGCGAAGAGCGGTACGACGGCATGGACCTGCTCGTCACCCGCAAGGGAGCGATCCGGGCGGGCTCCGGCGACTTCGGGATCATCCCGGGCTCGATGGGCACCGGCTCGTACATCGTGAAGGGGCTCGGGAACGAGAAGTCGTTCAACTCGGCCTCGCACGGCGCCGGCCGCCGGATGAGCCGCAGCGCGGCCAAGCGGCGCTTCACGGCGCGGGACCTGGAGGACCAGACGCGGGGCGTGGAGTGCCGGAAGGACTCCGGCGTCGTGGACGAGATCCCGGCGGCGTACAAGCCGATCGAGCAGGTCATCGATCAGCAGCGGGACCTCGTCGAGGTCGTCGCGAAGCTGAAGCAGGTCATCTGCGTCAAGGGCTGACAGGCCCCGAGCGCGGAGAGCGGAAGGCCCCGGTTGTGGTTGCTGGGGCC
>NZ_VBVX01000268.1 GCF_005981925.1 Streptomyces albidochromogenes | reverse complement strand
AGATGTGCATAAGAGACAGTTCCCGCACTGGATCACCCAGTCGGGCGCGTGCAACACGCGCGAGGTCGTCCTCAAGCGCGACGGCACCAACGTCCAGCAGGACTCCGCCTGCGCCGCCGTCAGCGGAAGCTGGTACTCCGAGTACGACGGCGCCACCTGGACGGCCGCCTCCGACCTCGACATCGACCACGTCGTGGCGCTCGCCGAGGCATGGCGCTCCGGGGCGAGCGGCTGGACCACCGCCCAGCGGCAGGCGTTCGCCAACGACCTGAGCCGCCCGCAGCTCATCGCCGTCACCGACAACGTGAACCAGGCCAAGAGCGACCTGGACCCGGCGGAGTGGATGCCGTCGCGCACCGCGTACCGCTGCACGTACGCCCGGATGTGGGTGCACGTGAAGCACCACTGGAACCTGACCGTGGACTCCGCCGAGAAGAGCGCGCTCCAGGGCGTCCTCAACAACTGCTGACCAGGGACCGGACCCGCGTCACACCGCGGGAACCTACCCGTCCGCCTCCGTCGTTCCGTACCCTACGGGGCGACTGAGGAGGACGACTTATGGCCGGGCTTCGGCTGGGACCACTGCTGCGGTACGTCGACCGCGAGGCCGGTGACACCGCGACCGTCTGGATCGAGGCGGACCGGCCCTGCACGGCGGAGGTGCGCTGCGACGACGGCGCGGGCGGTGCGGGCGGGTCGTCCCGTACGTTCCAGATCGCCGGGCACCACTACGCGATGGTCACCGTGACCGGGCTGCGCCCCGGCTCGGAGACGGCGTACGAGGTGCTGCTCGACGGGCGGCGGGTGTGGCCGCCGGAGGACTCCGGCTTCCCGCCGAGCACCATCCGCACCCCCGCCGGACCGGACGAGGAGGTGCGCGTCTCCTTCGGCTCCTGCCGGTGGGCCGCCCCGGCCGAGGGCGAGCACGACCCGGTGGGCCCGGACGCCCTGGACACGCTCGCGGCGGGCCTGGCGGCCGATCCCTCGGCCAGGCGGCCCGACGTACTGCTGCTGCTCGGCGACCAGGTGTACGCCGACGAGACCTCGCAGGCGACGCGCGAGTGGCTGGCCGCGCGGCGCGATCTGCGCGAGCCGCCGGGCGCCGAGGTCGCGGACTACGAGGAGTACACCCGGCTGTACTACGAGTCCTGGCTGGACCCGCACATACGCTGGCTGCTGTCCACCGTCCCCAGTTGCATGATCTTCGACGACCACGACGTGATAGACGACTGGAACACCAGCGCGTCGTGGGTGGCGCAGATGCGGGCCACGCCCTGGTGGCGGGAGCGGATCCTCAGCGGCCTGATGTCGTACTGGGTCTATCAGCACCTGGGCAACCTCACACCGGCCGAGCTGGCGGCGGACGAACTGTTCGCGGCCGTACGGGCGGCCCCCGACGGCACGGACAGCCTGCGCGCGTTCGCGGCGCGGGCCGACAGCGACCCGGCCTGCGTGCGCTGGAGCTACCGGCGCGACTTCGGACGGGTGCGGCTGCTCATGGTCGACACGCGGGCGGCCCGGGTCCTGGCGGAGGACCGGCGGGCGATGCTCGACGACGCCGAGGCGCGGTGGCTGCGCGACCAGGCGCTGGAGGACCCGGGGTCGTACGACCACCTGCTGATCGGCACCTCGCTGCCGTGGCTGCTGCCGCCGCTCATCCACGACGCGGAGGGCTGGAACGCGGCGCTGTGCCGGGGCGAGCGGGGCGGGCCCGACGGGCGCTGGGCGCGCTTCGGCGAGGACCTGCGCCGAAGGTCGGACCTGGAGCACTGGGCGGCGTTCCCCTCGTCCTTCGAGCAGCTCACGGACCTCATCGCGGAGGCGGGTTCGGGACCGTCGGCGCCGGCGACGGTCTGCGTCCTGTCCGGCGACGTGCACCACGCCTACGTCGCCGAACCGGAATGGCACGGCGGTGGCGGCCCGGCGGCGCGGGTGCTCCAGCTGACCTGCTCCCCCGTGCACAACAGCATCCCCGCCTCGATACGGCTCGGCTTCCGCTTCGGGTGGAGCGCCACGGGCCACCGTCTCGGCCGCTTCCTGGCCCGGCACGGCCGGGTCGGCGAGCCGCGCATCGGCTGGCGCAAGACGTCGGGGCCGTGGTTCGGCAACCAGCTGATGTCCCTGTCCCTGCGCGGCCGGTCGGCGGTGCTGCGACTGGACCAGGCGCGGGCGCGAAAGGGCGGGGGCACGGCGCTGACGACCGTACTGGAGCGGGAACTGACGGACGCGGAGACGACCCGGACGGCCCGCCGGTGAGGCGGCCGCGTGGCCGGCCCCCGGCCCTCCCGTGATCCTTCCCACAGCGGCGGGGATCCTGCCCGACAGGGCTACGACTTGTCGCACTCCACCGGCATGATGATGCGGACCCTCCGCTTCCAGCGCCCCCCACCACGCTCGCCCCGGGAGTCACCGCTTTGTCCGCAGTGCACCAAGCCCTAGCCGTCGTGGGCGCCGGACCCCGCGGCACCAGCGTGCTCGAACGGCTCTGCGCCTCGGTGTCCGCGCTGGCCCCGGACACCCGGCTGACCGTGCACGTCGTCGACCCGGCGCCGCCGGGAGCGGGCCAGGTCTGGCGCACCGGGCAGTCCGCCGAACTGCTGATGAACACGGTCGCCTCCCAGGTCACGCTCTTCACCGACCCGAGCGTCGCCTGCGAGGGCCCGATACGCCCGGGGCCGAGCCTGTACGAGTGGGCCGCCTCCCGGAGCGGCGCGACCCCGCCCGGCGAGGCGGCGCTCGGCCCCGACGACTACCCGACCCGCGCCCGCTACGGCCGCTACCTGGAGTGGGTCTTTGGCCGAGTGGTGCGCGGGGCCCCCGAGTCGGTCACCGTGCGGGTGCACGCGGCGCGCGCCGTGCGCCTCCAGGACGCCCCCGGCGGCGCCCAGACCCTCACCCTCGACAACGGCGAGACCCTCACCGGCCTGGGCGCGGTCGTCCTCGCCCAGGGCCATCTGCCGGTGCACGAGGACCCCGCCCAGTCGCGCCTCTCCGCGCACGCCGCCCGCCACGGCCTGCGCCACCTGCCCCCGGCGAACCCGGCCGACCTCGACCTGTCCGCCCTCGCTCCCGGCGAACCGGTCCTGCTGCGCGGCCTGGGCCTCAACTTCTTCGACCACATGGCGCTGCTCACGGCGGGGCGCGGCGGCGCCTTCACCCGCGCCGCCGGCGGCGGCCTCGTCTACCACCCGTCGGGCCGCGAGCCGCGCCTGTACGCGGGATCGCGGCGCGGCGTACCGCACCAGGCGCGCGGCGACAACGCGAAGGGCCCGTACGGCAGGCACGAGCCGCTGCTCCTCACCCCGCGCGTGATCGCGGCCTTCCGCGCCCGCGCGGACGCCGGTGATCCGCCCGACTTCCTGGCGGAGATATGGCCGCTGGTCGCCAAGGAGGTGGAGACGGTCTACTACGGGGTGCTGCTCGGCGCCGCCGCGCGGGGCACCGGTTTCCGCGGGCGTTTCCTCGCCACCGCGCACGGCGGCGCCCAGGAGGCCGCCGTACTGGACGAGTTCGGCGTACCGCACGACGAGCGCTGGTGCTGGGACCTGACCGCCCGGCCGCACACCGGGCACACCTTCCGCGACCCGGCGGACCACCGCGCCTGGCTGCTGCGCCACCTGCGGCGCGACGCGGCCCACGCGGCGCTCGGCAATGTCGCCGGTCCCCGCAAGGCGGCCCTCGACGTACTGCGCGATCTGCGCAACGAGCTGCGGCAGATCGTGGACCACGCCGGCCTGCCGGGCGCGTCGCGCCGCGACCACCTCGACCGCTGGTACACGCCGCTGAACGCCTTCCTCTCGATCGGGCCGCCGCGCCGCAGGATCGAGGAGATGACCGCGCTGATCGAGGCGGGCGTACTCGACGTCATAGGCCCGCGCACCACGGTGGAGACGGCCCGCGGCGCCTTCGTCGCCCGGTCCCCCGACGTCCCCGGCTCCGAGATCGCGGCCACCACCCTCGTCGAGGCCCGGCTGCCGGAGCCCGACCTGCGGCGCACGGCGGACGAACTCCTCGCCCGGCTGCTGAAGACCGGCCAGTGCCGCCCGCACACGGTCGACGGGTACGAGACGGGCGGCCTGGACGTCACCCGCCGCCCGTACCGCCTGATCGACCGTCAGGGGAAGGCCCATCCGCGGCGGTTCGCGTTCGGGGTGCCCACGGAGGGCGTGCACTGGGTGACGGCGGCGGGCGCCCGGCCCGGCGTGGACTCGGTGACGCTGGCGGACGCGGACGCGGTGGCGCGCGCGGCGCTGCGCGCGGCGACGGCCCTGGGTACGACCGCGGTCCTCAGCTCCCCGCCCGCGCACCGGACACCGGGCTGAGCGGCCGGCCCGCACGATGCGCGCGTCGGGGCGGACTCCCGGCCCGTTCGCGGCGGTGACGCGGGCCGCGTTCCCGGCCGTATTCCCGCCCGTATTCCCGTATGTGCGTCGCACGTGACATGTCCAACATCGTCATGCCCCCGGCGATCTCCGCCGCGGTGGCAGGCGTACGCTGTATGGCTGTACAGCCGCCCCTGCCGCTCCCCTGCGACGTCGCGGCGTTGTCACGAACCGGGGAGTCACGTTGTTCGAAAGTGTGGGGGCGCTGACCGGCAGCCCATGGATCTACGCGGTGGTCGCGTTCTGCGTGGTCATGGACGTCTTCCTGCCGGTCCTCCCCAGCGGCGTTCTGGTGATCACGGCCGCGACGGCCGCCGCCGCGGGCACCACCACCGTCGCGACGGCGGGCCAGGTGGCCCACCAGGTGCCCGACATCCTCGCACTGCTGGCGTGCGCGACGACCGCCTCCGTACTGGGTGACTTCGTCGCCTACCGGCTGGCCTGGCGCGGCGGCGAACGCCTCCACCGGGCCATCGCCCGCTCCCGCCGCCTGACGACCGCGCAGGAACGTCTCGGCGCCGCCCTCAGCCGGGGCGGCGGCATCCTCGTCGTCATCGCCCGCTTCGCTCCGGCGGGCCGCTCCGTGGTCTCCCTCGGCGCGGGGGCCGCGCACCGCAAGGTGAAGGAGTTCCTGCCCTGGTCCGCCCTGGCCGGCGTGGCGTGGGCCGGGTACAGCGTGGGCCTCGGCTACCTCGGCGGGCAGTGGCTGGGCGCGTCGTGGCTGGGCGCGGCGGTCTCGCTGCTGGCGCTGTTCGCGGCGGGGTCCCTGGCGGCCCTGTTCGTACGCCGTCCGGCCCCGGCGCCCGCGCCGGCGGAGGCGTCCGCGGCGCTCTAGCCCGCTACCGGGCCGCTTCTCGCGCGGTCCGGGCCCCGCCCGCTCCCCGCACTTCGAGCCCGGCGAGCAGCTTGCGGGTCGCCTCGGCCACTTCGTCGACGGCCTCGTCGAAGACCTCACGGTTGTGGGCGGCGGGCGCCCGGAAGCCGGAGACCTTGCGGACGTACTGCAAGGCGGCCGCGTGGATGTCCTCTGCGGTGGCCTCTTCGGGGAGGACGGGCGGGCGGAGCGTCTTGATGCTGCGGCACATGACTCGACCGTAACTCCGCGAGCCCGTCCTTGGCACGGCCGTGACGGCCGGAAAACCGCGGCCCGTCAGCGCCCGGGCCATCCCCGCCCGGTGCCGCCGCCCCCGCCGAGGAGCGCCTCGGTGATGAGGCGGACGGCGCGCGCGAGGCGGTTGAGCTGCTCCAGCTCGGCGGCGTACATCTTGATGGTGCCTTCGATGACCGTCTCGGAGACGCCGATGGTCGGCAGTTCGGCCCGGCAGGTCCGCAGCGCGACCCGCACCGCGCGGATCTCGTGCTCGACCTGGAGCTGCGCGTGCCGGGCGAGCAGAACGGGGTGGCGGGTGAGCGTCGAGTACCCCGCGTACCGGGCCGGCAGCAGGTCCCTCAGCCAGCGGGCCGCGGTGCGCTCCCAGTCGTGACTGCCGGGGGCCTTGACCTGACACGGCCAGTCCGGGCTGATCGTTGCGAGGGTGGGAGACATCGTCGTCGCTCCGGCGGGTGGGGGCGGGCTCTGATCGCGGGGTGCCGCGGTACGTATGTGGCGGTCCCGGCCCAGGGGTAGACCGGGACCGCCAAGGGGGGCCCTCCGCCGAGGAAAGCGGAGTGCCGTGGAACACCCGAGGGCGGCGTGAGGAGGAGTGCGCCGTCCGTGAATGTCCAGTTGTGTGATGCACGGGGGCCCTGACGGCCATCCGCAGTAAACATATATACCGCCGAGTACGCAAGGGTATGAAAAAATTCATACCCTGCGTGGTGTGAAAGACCGCGCTGCGTAACCACCGGCCGCCTGCCCGGCGCCGGGCGGCTCAGTCCCCGAGGAAGAAGTCGTGCTGCTCCGCGACCTGCTCGTACCCTTCGAGCCGCGACTGCGTACGGACCGGGTCGGCGTCGGCCATCGCCTGGAGCACGGCGGCGGACAGCACCCCCGGAGCCGAGTAGGAGTCGAAGACGAGGCGCGATCCGGTGCCGGCCGTGAGAGCCACGTCGGCCTCGTCGACGAGCGAGCCGAGCGTCAGGTCGGTGATCAGCGCGACGCGCAGCCCCGTACTGCGGGCGGCCTGCATCGCCGCCAGCGTCTCGTTGGCGTGCCGGGGCATCGCGAACGCCACCACCCAGGTGCCGCCCGCCTCCCGGGACTGGAGCAGCGCGTCGTAGGCGACGCTGCCGCCGCGCGTGACCAACCGTACGTCGGGATGGATGCGCCGGGCCGCGTAGGCGAAATACTCCGCCAGGGAGACCGAGATCCGCAGACCCAGCACCGTCAGGGGCACCGAACGGGCCAGCTCCCGGCCGACGTCGAGGACCCGGCCGGGGTCGGCGAGCGTACGCCGCAGGCTCTCCAGGTTCTCGATCTCGGCGTCGACGGCCGCCTGCAGCTCGTTGCGGCGGACCTCCTCCCGCACCTCGGGAGACACGGCGACCGAGCTGAGCGCGATGGGCTGCAGGGCCTCCCGGAGCGCCGGGTACCCGCTGAAGCCGAGCGAGGACGCGAACCGGGTCACCGAGGGCTGGCTGACCCCGACGCGCTCCGCCAGGTCCGTGATCGACAGGAACGCGGCCTCGGTGAGGTGGTCGACGATGTACTGGGCGATGCGCCGCTGCGCGGGGGACAGCCGATGGCCGCCGAAAAGCGCCCGGACCCGGTCCGTGGGAGACGCCTCCGCTTCCGGAGCCCGCAGTCCCGGCGTGATCGCGGACGCCTGCGCGCGTGCCTGCTGCCTTGATGGCACCGGCGTGCCTCCCTCTCGTCCCACTGACGCTCAACATAACCCACCCCCCGAGCGGGCGGCCTCGGCCGATGCGCTTGCCGCACCGGCCCGGCACGCCGCAGAATCACGGGCGGAGGCACCCATGGAACCCGAGGCGCTCGCCGGCCTGCTCACCGACGGCACGCGCGCCGCGACCGCCGCGCGGGCCGCCGTGCTGGAGGGCGGTGCGTACACGGTGTGGGACGGCAGCGTCCCCTGCGAGGATCTCGCCGGTACCTACGCCCGCCGCCTGCGGCACACCCGCCGCACCGGCCGGCGGACGCTGGACCTGGAACGGGCGGTCGAGCGGCTCCGTGGCCACGGAGCCCCGGTCCGCCTCGGCCGGGTCGACGCGGCCGACCGCTCGTGGACGTACCTGCTCTTCCTGGACGAGGACGGCGAGTCCCTCGTCGCGTGCACCGGCGTCAGCCGGTCGCCGCGCTGACCACGCCCGTACCGCTCTCCCTCTCCGCTCACAGGCGTCACCCGCGCCCCCAGCGCGCCTTCGCTTCGCGCTCGGCGTCCTTGCGCCTCTGGACGGTGTAGGAGGACCAGTCGCCGCGGTGCAGATCGCACCGCGACGCGTCGACCATCGCCAGTCGTCGGCACCGGGTGCCCTTCGTGGTCGGCGCACCGCACCTGGACTGCGTACGAGCCATGATTCCCCACCCCTGGTCTCGGCTGTCGTACGGACCGGTCCAGGGTCACGCGCCGTACGCCGCCGCCGGAAGGCGCACCGCTCCACGGGCCGGGGCACGGCTGCCGGAACCGGGTGGCCGGGGGCGCACGGCCCCGGCGGGCGGCTCATGCGGCGAGCGGCACCTGCTCCCCCTCGGCCGGGTTCTTGTAGTGGGCCCAGACCTGGTTCAGCTCGTGCTGGTAGTAGAGCGAGTACAGGCCGGCGACGATCATGAGGATGAGCCCGATCCACGGACTGCAGGTGGGCTGCATACCGGCCGACTTCTGCATCCGCGCGATGCGCTGACCGGTGTTGTAGACGGAGACGAACGGCGGAACGATCACCAGCCAGCCCACCGTGATGGCCAGCAGGGCCCCCGCCGGGCTGACCTCGACCCGCTGGTCGAAGTCGCGGGCCTCACGGTTCACCTTGTAGTACCAGACCAGGTGGTAGATCCCGAGCGTGATGAGCGGCCAGACCAGCCAGACGAGAAAGATGTTCCGGTACTTCCCGGCGCTACCTGCCACGACGCACCTCCCGTGCATCCAGTGCATCCCCTCTCCAGTCCAACACGCCCACCCGCACCACGCGCGCCGCGCACACCGACTCGGTCTTGGGCCGGCGCACGGGCGGGCCGGCGCGCAGGAAGCGGTGCTGATCACCGACGGCAACCGCTGCCCCGGGGCCGCCCCTCGGCCTCGTCGCCCGCGACGGTGGTCAGGGCACCTCCTTCAACGCCGCGTACGCTCGCGCGATCTCGCCCAGGTACTGCGCCGGCCGGAAGCGAACCTCCTCGACGGGCCCGCCGTCGAGGCCCGGATACGTCAGGCCGGACCACACGACCGCCTCACCCCGCAGCCGCACCCGGACGGCCAACCTGCCGGGCCCCGGCTCGGGGTGCTCCTGGGCTGCCAGGTCCACCGTGCGCGGCATGTCCGCCGGGAAGAGGGGGCCGCCCGGGCGGAGCAGTCGCCTCGGATGGAGGCCGGCCATTCTGCTGTCGCTGCGCGCGATCACGTCGAGGCCGTCGACGAAGAGGTACGTGTGCACGGCAGCACACACGGGCGGCCCGGGACACGCGCCGACGAGCAACGTACTCACCGCGTCGCCCCGGGCCCTCCTCCCGCGCGGAGCCCTACGCGGCATGCACCGGACAAGAAGCCATGCCCCGACCCTACCGACAACCC
>NZ_VBVX01000267.1 GCF_005981925.1 Streptomyces albidochromogenes | reverse complement strand
GGTCCCGGGCGGCGGGTCCCGCCGGTTCGTCGTCGGCGGCCCAGGCCGCCCAGCCGCGTACCGTGCTGCCGCCGTGGTCGGACAGCAGCCGCGCCCAGGACGCGAACGCCTCGGGGGTCGGCGTCAGGACCGGCACGGGCCGTGCGGTCGCCTCCACGGGCTCCCACGGCTCCTCGTCGGGGACGAACGCCGTACGGCCGCCGGATCCCGCCGCCCGCACCAGCAGCCCCGGCTCGGCGGGCAGGGCGGTACGGGCCCACAGGCGGGGCGGCAGCGGTTGTACGACGGCCAGCGGCGAGCTGCGCGGCCACTGGTGGATGAGGCGCTGGGCCCGGCCCTGCTGCCACAGCGGGCCGACGCAGTCGCTGACGACGAGGGTGAGCCTGCGGCCGGTGGGGTCGTGGAACTGGTCGGCGGGGCGCAGCCGGGTGCGCCCGCCGGGCCCGGTCGTCGTGCCGACGAGGGGCGGGCCGCCGTCCCCCGCGTCGTACAGCTGGTGGACCTGTACGTCGCGGAAGACGCCGGACTGCTGGCACGCCTGCCGCAGTTCCTCGACCATCCGCTCCCAGACGGCCATGGCGGGTCCGGCGTCCATGAGCAGCTGGATGTCCACCCGGCGGCGTTCGGAGGGGCGCAGCACCGGGCACAGGACTCCGGACATGGCGCTGCGCTCCGCTGTGGCGTCCTCGTCGAGGCGCCCGTCGGCCGCCGGGCGGGTGGTGGTGGCCGTGTAGTGGCGCAGGGGCCGCAGGGCGCGTTGCAGGCCCAGCAGCCCGGGCAGCGCGGCGGCGGCCGGGGCGCGTACGGGGAAGGCCGGTCCGGCGTTGGCGGAGCCGCCGCGCGGCCGGCCGGCCCGGGGGCCCGGGGTGTAGAGCGACACGGGGCCGGGGCCCGGGGCGAGGCCGGGCGCACCGGCGTCGGGCGCGCCGGAGCCGGGGCCGGGGTCGGAGCCGGCCGGCGCGGCCTGGTGGGTCCCCCCGGCACCGGGGGCGGTGTCCCCGCCCGGGTCCGCCGGGTCGCCGGGGGCGCCCGTCGGCGTACGGTCCGACGGGATCCACCGCGCCAGCCAGACGGCGTCCGCGACCTCCTCGGCCGTCGGGTCGAGGCCGCCGCGCCTCAGCCTGCCGACAAGTTCCCCCAGGTCCATCCGGCGCTCACCTCGGGCGGTCGAGTGGTCGCATGAGCATGTCGGCGATGCGCTCGCGGGTGACGCGCTCGGCCCGCGGGGCGTGCTGGGTGAGGTAGAGGGCGTTGAGCAGCTGGTCGGCGGCGATGATCTCGCCGGGTTCGCGGCCGAGGAACCGCTCGATCAGGTCGCGTCCCTCGGTGGCCGCCGTGCTGCCGAGGTGCGCCTCGACCATGGCGGTGAGCTGCTCCTCGCCGGGCGGCTCCAGCTCCAGCTGGATGCAGCGGCGCAGCAGCGCGGCGGGGAAGTCGCGCTCGCCGTTGGAGGTGAGGACGATGAACGGGAAGGTGGTGCAGCGGATCCGGCCGCCGCGCACCGGCACCTTGCGGCCGTCGTCGGTCAGGACGTCGACGACCGGTTCGCGGTCGGCGATCCGCTCCAGCTCGGGGATGGCGAACTCGCCTTCCTCCAGGGCGTTCAGCAGGTCGTTCGGCAGGTCGAGGTCGCTCTTGTCGAGTTCGTCGACGAGCAGGACGCGTGGCTGCTCGGACGGCAGCAGCGCGGTGCCGAGCGGTCCGAGGCGTACGTACGATCCGATGCTCGAAGCGGCCGGGGGGGCGGCTTGCGTCCCGCCCTGCGCGCGTTCCAGCTGGACGTCCTGGAGGCGGCCGATGGCGTCGTAGCGGTAGAGCCCGTCCTGGAGGGCGGTACGGCTGACGATCGGCCAGCGCAGCACGCGGCCGAGGCCGAGTTCGTGGGCGACGGCCTGGGCCAGTGTGGACTTCCCGGTGCCCGGGTTGCCGGTCACCAGCAGCGGGCGGCGCAGGTACAGGGCGGCGTTGACGGCGTCGACCTCGGCGGGCCTCGGGTGGTGGTTCTCCACCAGGCGGCGCTGGACGCCGAGTCTGCGGGCGGCGCCGGGGTCGGTGGCCGAGGGGTCGGAGCTGTCGGCGTCCGGGCCCACGGCGGCGAAATCGCGCCACGGCGGCGGGCCGGGCAACCGCTGCACTCCGTCGTGCGGCAGCCCCGCGCCGCGATAGATCCGCCAGTCTGTCACTGAGTCTCACCTCGCGGGTGGATGGTGGGGACGGAGCCGGGCCCGGCGGTCCGGACGCTGACGTTACCGCCCAAGTCCCGTTCTGCCGACCCCGGTTCGGGCCCGGCCGCCGGGTTTCGGCCGGGCATTCGAGTCAATTGCTGACGGGCCGTCATGAGTGGGGTCCGGGCAGCCGCGGCGGCACCTGGAGGGGCACCTCGTCGTACGGCGGACGGTCGGGCGGATCGAAGAGTACGGCGACGGAGGCGGCCCAGGCCGCTTCCGACACCGTGTCGGGCGTCGCGTCGGGGTCCATCGCGATGATGCGCAGCGCGCGTATGTGCCGGTGCAGGCCCTCCACGCCGTCGGCGCGCACCATCAGTTCGTCCGCCCGTACGTGGAACTCCTGGCAGTCGGCGTGGTCCCGGCCGCATCTGCGCCAGAGCGCGAGCGGGTGCCCGGCGGCGAGCGCGGCGGCCATGGCGTCGAACCCGTCGCCGCTGCCGACCGGCCCGCAGTACACGGGAACGGTGCCGTCCTCGGCGTCGGACAGCCTGGCGTACGCGGCTCTGCGGGACTCGCGGCGGGCGCCTGGTCCGTGCCCGGAGGCGGGGACCTCGCCGCGCAGCGGTACGACGGACAACGGCCCCCGGACGGCGGCCTTCCAGCGGCGGCGCCACTCGGGGCTCGCGGGGCGGTCGCGGCGCCTGCGGTCCCGTATGACGACGATACGGCGCTCCCCCAGCGCCATGCTGTGCTCGTCGAAGAGGTCGTCCTCGGGCGAGAGGCGCCAGGTGTCGAAGGGCTCGTCGAACAGTTCGCGCGGCAACAGCGCCTCGACGGCCGCCAGATGCTCCCCGCTGTCGCCGCGCCGCAGCGCGTCGGCGAGCGGCTCGCGCAGGGTCTCGCGGAGTTCGGCGCGGGGCACCCCGCGGTCGTCGCCGGCGAGCGGGCTGACGGTCCGCCCCTCGTACAGGAGCTTGACGCGCCACGGGTAGCGGTCGCCGTAGTGCACCGGGTCGATCTCGACGAGCACGTCGGCGCGGGCCTGCCCGGCCGGGTGTTCCCGTACGGAGGACAGGCCGAACTCCGCGGCGGGGGCGGCGGCCGCCGGGGGTTCCAGCACCTGGGCGATCTCCTCGCGGATCGCCTGGTGCGCGGACTCGCCCTGCGTGGTGATCCACTCGGCGAGCCCGGTGAGGGCGGCGCTCTGGGCTTCGTCGCACCGCCGGCGGCCCTGTCCGGCGAGGTGCCGGACGACCTTGGCGGCGTACAGCAGCACCGCGTCGACGTCCAGGTCGTGCCCGTTCTCGTGGCCGCGCAGGTCGTGCAGCAGGCCGACGCCGTCGCGCCAGGTGCGCGGGTCGTGCTCGATGGGTGACTGGTAGTCGCTGTGCAGGACACGGCGCTTGACGTCGTCGACGAGCACCATGACCTCGCCGGGTCCGCCGGGCGCCGGCAGTTCGGCGAACCGGCCGAAGAGGTGGGCGCGCGCGGCGGGCAGGAACCCGGGCGCTCCCTTGCGCAGCTCGGCCTGCGCCCTGGTCCAGCCGCCGCCGGCGGCGGTGGTGCTGCGGAAGCGGCGCAGGTGGTGGCGGTCGTGCTCGCGCAGGACGGTGTGCAGGATCTCGCCGCCCCGCAGGTCGTGCAGTTCGCGCAGCGCGGTGACGGGTACGGCCGCCCCCTCGTGCTCCGCGCGGCCCTTGTTCATGCCGATGACGGCGCCGTGCCTCAGGTCGACGACGGGACCGCCCGAGCAGCCCTCGACGGGCAGGCTGCCGCGCAGCAGAAGTGCCTTGCCGTCCGTGGCGTGGGCCTTGCCGACGCCGTGGCGGATGCCCAGGTCGCCGGTCTCCCGGGACCAGCCGTGCAGGCTCACGTCGGCGGGGATGGCCGGGGGGCGCTCGCTGAGCCAGACGCAGGCGGCGTCCTGCGCGTCCGGCACGTGCACCAGCGCGATGTCCGGGAACTCCCAGCGGTGCGGCGGCTCTTCGGGGTCGACGGGGCGGGGCTTGGCGAGTACCACTTCACCCGTGGTCACACCGCCCTGCCAGGTGATGCCGAGCGCACGCTCACCCCTCCACACGGAGGCGTCCCCCTTTCCCACGACATGGGCGCAGGTCAGCACCCAGCCGGGGGCGATGAAGAATCCGCTGCCCCAGTAGTGGGCGCCGTGCGGGTCATACCCGCCTCCGGGCGCGGCGATGCGTACGAGCGAGGGGCGCACGATCTCGTCGAAGACGTTCACGGCGCGCTCATGCCGTGCCGGGGGCCGCGGGGCCGGGCCCGGAACCGGGTGCGGCGGCCGGGTCCGCGACCGGGTGCGCCCCCGGGGCGCCCGGCGGCCCGGCCGCCGGGTCCGCCGCCGGTCCGGCCACCGGCTCCGTCCAGGTCAGGGAGACGGTGACGGACGCCTTGCCGCCGCCGTCGGCGAGTACGCCGATCACCTTGCCGGACTGGGCGGAGAGCTCGATGCCGAAGGTCACGGCGACCTCGACGGGAGCGGCGGGCCGCAGACCCGCGCGCAGCGACCGCACCACGCCCTGTACGACGTCGGTCAGCCCGCCCGCCATCGAGACGACCCGGTCGCCGATCCCGGTGTCGCGGTAACCGCCGCCCCGGTCGAGCTCCTGCGCCTCGCTGACCCGGGCCCAGACGACCGTCCCGTCGTCCAGCCGAACCTGTGCGATCCCCTTGGCCACAGCGTCCCCCGCTCCCCCACGCGATGAAGGGTGAAGGTTAATCGCTGCTGGGTACGAGCGCGAGGTACTCGGCGATCAGTGCCTATCCTGGCTGGGAACAACCGCTGTCCGCCCGTCGGCCCGCCGGTCCGGCACGCTGCCCGACCCCCTGTCCGACCACCTGTCCCTCACGGAGCACCCCCTTGTACTTCACCGATCGCGGCATCGAGGAGCTGGAGAAGCGGCGCGGCGAGGAGGAAGTCACCTTCGAGTGGCTCGCCGAGCAGCTGCGTACGTTCGTCGACCTCAACCCGGACTTCGAGGTTCCGGTCGAGCGCCTCGCGACCTGGCTGGCCCGGCTGGACGACGAGGACGACGACGAGGAGTAGAGGAACGGCGCCGGCGGGCGCACCGCGGGCGCAGGGGCGCGCCGCCCTTACCCCGGAGCCGGCCCGCGCCGGCCCGCGTCAGGCCCGGGCGCGCATCCGGTCGTACGCCAGGCCCAGTGCTCCCTGCGCCACCAGCACCCCGCCGGCGAACGCCCAGCCGCCGCCGCGCCTGCGCAGCCCCCACAGGGCGAGCGAGACGCCGGCCGCCAGCTGGGCGGCGTTCAGCAGGCGGGCCCGGGGGCCGCGGAGCCAGGGGCCGGCGGGGCCGCTCTCGACCACGTCGAGCTCCGCCCGCACGGCGTCGCGCCACCCCGACCACTCGACCGACTCCGCGCCGGGCCGCACCCGCGCCGCCTCCCGCAGCCGGTCGGCCGGTTCGCCGGGGGTCAGGCCGGCGGGCAGGACGAGGCCGAGGCGGGAGAGCACCGCGATCAGGCCGAGCAGCCTGGCCCGGCCGTCCGCGTCGGGGTCGTCGCGGGTGAGCGCCGCCAGATCCTCCGCGTCCAGTACGGGATCGAGCCCGAGCCGCGCCGCGAAGGTGCGCATCGCCTCGTCCTCCCCGACGGGTGTCCCGTCGGCGAGCCACTCGTAACCCACCTGGCGCCGGAAGCCCGAAGCCAGCGTGAAGCCGGCCCGGTCGGCGTCCCACCAGAGGGCGAGAACCGGCCAGGTGACGCCCACGGCGAGCGCCGTGGCCCAGCCGGTCAGCACCCGGTCGACCGGTTCGCCGCCGTTCAGCCAGGGCTTGCCCTCGGGCACGACGACGCTCCACCGCCCCTTGTGACCGGAACTCCCGCCGTGACCGGGCGACGCGCCCCCGGGGCCCGCGCCGGTGTCGTCGGCCGGCGCCAGGAGCAGTCGCTCGCGCAGCAGGTGGGCCGCAGGCCGCACTGCCTCCGTCTCGGCCCCGCACAGCAGCAGCGCCCCCACCGGCCCGGAGCCGAATGTCGCGTTCATGCCCTCACGCTAGGGCACTTTGCCCCGGTATGGCACGTACGAGTGGGCCGCCCGCGCCATCGCCACCCTTGACTTCACCGCACCGCGATATATCGTGTTTACTCATAGACGCGATATGTTGCGTATGCCACCGTCGCGTCAGGCCGACCAGATCGGGGAGAAGCATGACAGAGCCGGCATGGACGGTCGCCGAGCCGCGGAAGCTCACGTTCGAGGACCCGGTGACCGCGCTGAGCGTGCGCATCGTCAACGGAACGGTCAACGTCGTCGGCATCGAGGAGGGCCCCGCCCGGCTCGAGGTCTCCGCCCTCGACGGCCCGCCGCTGACCGTCACCCACGAGGACGGCACTCTCACCGTCACCTACGAGGACCTGCCCTGGAAGGGCTTCCTCAAGTGGCTCGACCCCCAGGGGCCGCAGCGCAGCGCGGTCGTCTCGCTCGCCGTCCCCGCCGGCTGCTCCGTAGCGCTCGGCGTGATCGGCGCGGGCGCCGTCGTCTCGCGGATCGCGGGCCGTACGGACGTGCGCGGCGTCACCGGCGACATCACGCTCGTCGGCCTCTCCGGCGCCGTGCGCGCCGACACCGTCGCGGGCGGCGTGGAGGCGCAGGCCCTCACCGGCGATCTCCGCTTCCACTCCGTGTCCGGGGACCTCACGGTCGTCGACGGCTCGGGGTCGTCCGTACGGGCCGACTCGGTCAGCGGCGACATGGTCGTCGACGTCGACCCGGCCGGGAAGCCCACCGACATCGCCCTCACCGCGGTCTCGGGCGAGGTCGCCGTCCGGCTGCCGTACCCGGCCGACGCCACGGTCGAGGCCAACACGGCGACCGGTTCGCTCTCCAACGCCTTTGAGGACCTGCGGGTCACCGGCCAGTGGGGAGCGAAGAGGATCACCGGCACGCTGGGGACCGGCAGCGGCCGGCTCCGGGCGACGACCCTCTCCGGCTCCATCGCCCTGCTGCGCCGCCCGCCGGCCGGCGACGACGACCTGTACGACGCGGACGCCCCGGCAGACAAGAAGGTGCTCTGACATGCCCCCCGTATTCGCCCACGGCCGTCTGCGCCTGTACCTCCTCAAGCTGCTCGACGAGGCTCCGCGCCACGGTTACGAGGTGATCCGCCTGCTGGAGGAGCGCTTCCAGGGGCTGTACGCCCCGTCCGCCGGCACCGTCTACCCCCGCCTGGCCAAACTGGAGGCGGAGGGGCTGGTCACGCACGCCACCGAGGGCGGCCGCAAGGTCTACTCGATCACCGACGCCGGCCGCGCCGAACTGGCGGGGCGCGGCGGCGAGCTGGCCGACCTGGAGCTGGAGATCCGCGAATCGGTCTCCGAGCTGGCCGCCGAGATCCGCGACGACGTACGGGGCGCGGCGGGCGACCTGCGCCGCGAGATGCGGGCGGCGGCGACCGAGAACCGCCACCGGACGGCGCCGTCGCAGGGCAAAGGCGGCGACAAGGGCGGCGACTGGGAGGGACCCTTCGGCGACAGCCAGGCTTGGCAGGCGGCGAAGGAGGAGCTGCGCAAGGCCAAGCTGGAGTGGAAGGAGCAGGCGCGCCGCGCCAAGGACGAGAGCCGCCGCGCCCGCGAGGATGCGCAGGAGGCCCGCCGCCAGGCCAAGGAGGCCCAGGACAGGGCCCAGGAGAAGGCGCGCGAGCAGATGCAGCGCATCGCGCAGCAGGTGCAGGAGCAGGTGCAGGACCAGTTCGCGCGGGGTGACTGGCCGAAGGGCGTACGGGACGGCCTGGCCGAGATCACCAAGCAGTTCGGCTTCCTCGGCCGCCAGCCGCAGCCGGCCGGACCGGCGGCGGAGCCGTTGGACGTCGAGGTGGAGCGTACGGACACGCCCCCCGAGCCCGAGTGGGCCGAGGAGCCCCCGTCCGGCGACCCGGCCCGCGACCTGGAGCGCCTGCTGGACCGTTTCCGCGACGACATCCGCGACGCGGCCCGCGACCACGGCGTGACCCCGGCCCAGCTGGGCGAGGCCCGCCGGCACCTGTCCACGACGGCGGCCCGGCTGTCGGCGCTGCTGCGGAACGAGCCGAAGGGCTGAGCGCGGCGGCGGGCGACGGCGGCCCGGATACGAGCCGCCGGGCCGCCGGTTTCCCGCCCCCGCCCGGACCGGGGCAGGCCCGTCCCGACAGCCGTCAGCGCGTCCTGCCGGCGCCGCCCGTCAGCTCGCCGCGGCCGCGTCGGGGCCGAACAGGGCCCGCTCCACCGCCCCGTACGTCGCGCCGTACTCCGTCAGTACGTCGGCGACCGCCCCCGGCTGTGCGGTCAGCGCCAGCAGCAGGTGTTCGTCGCCGATGTGGCGGTCGCCCCGCCCCAGCGCGACCCGCAGCGAATTCTCCAGTACCGCCTTCGCCTGCCGGGTGAACGGGCGGTGCCCCGTCAGCCGACCGCGCCGCGCACCGCCGCGCCCGGGCCGCATCGCGCCCTCGCCGTGCGTCTGCTCCACCTTCGAGACGATCTCCGTGACGTCGATGCCGATTCCGGCCAGCGCTTCCTCGTCCGCCTTCGAGAGCCCGCCGCGGCGCCGCACGTGCGCCAGCGCGTCGGCCACCGCTCCCCGGCGCCCGGCGATCCCCAGGGCGGCGAAGGCGAAGGAGGAGCGCGTGCCCTCCTGGTCGAGCAGGGCCAGCAGCAGGTGCTCCTCCGTGACCGAGTCCGCCCCGGCCCGTTGCGCCTGGACGACCGCGCCCTTCACCACTCCCCGGGCACTCTTCGTGAACCGCTCGAACATCAACGCCTCCCGTACTTCTTGTGGACGGCCTGTCGGCTGACGCCCAGTTCGGCCGCGATCTCCTGCCACGACCAGCCCTTGGCGCGGGCACTTCTCACCTGCACGGCTTCGAGCTGCTCCAGCAGCCGCCGCAGGGCCACGACAGCGCGCAGCCCCACCCGGGGGTCCTGGTCGCCCGCGCGCTCGGCAAGATCCGTTGCATCGGTCATGTCTGTCAACCTACATTGACAGCCATGCTCCGTCAACTGTGGTTGACAACCTCGAGCGGCCTTGAACGGCCCCGACCAGCCCCACTCAGCGC
>NZ_VBVX01000266.1 GCF_005981925.1 Streptomyces albidochromogenes | reverse complement strand
GGTCCTGCCGGGCGGGAGCGCGTGCGCGGGCTGCATGGCGCTGGGGCGGGCGGACCGCGATCCGGCGTGGCTGCGGATGCTGGCGCAGTGGCGCTCCGGCCGGGGCGGGCCCGTACCGGCGTGCGACATCGGGCTCGCAACCACGGTGGCGGGGCTGGCGGCGGCGCATGCCCTGGCCTTCCTGGACGGCGAGCTGCCCGCCACGACGGGGGTCCGCTGGGAGGTCTCGCTGCCGCTCCTGGACTGGCGGCAGGAACCGATGCCGCCGCACCGCGACTGTTCCTGCGGTGCGGGTGGGCAGGCTCACGGGGAGTGCGCCTCGGGCGCCGGGGAGCCACAGGACACAATGGCCGGGTGACCGTCATCGGCGGCCACGGGTGTCTGGGATTTGGAGGGGCGCATGTCTGATCTTCCCCGGAAGGCGGTCACCCGGACCGCCAAGCTGGCAGCACTGCCACTGGGCTTCGCCGGCCGAGCCACCTGGGGCCTGGGCAAGCGAATCGGCGGCAAGTCGGCCGAGATCGTGGGCCGAGAGCTGCAACAGCGTACGGCGGACCAGTTGTTCAAGGTCCTCGGAGAGCTGAAGGGGGGCGCGATGAAGCTGGGGCAGGCCCTGTCGGTCTTCGAGTCCGCGCTCCCGGAGGAGGTCGCCGGGCCGTACCGTGCGGCGCTGACGAAGCTCCAGGAGGCCGCGCCGCCGATGCCGACGCGCACAGTGCACGCGGTCCTGGCGGAGCGGCTCGGGGCCGAATGGCGCGATCTGTTCCTGGAGTTCGACGACAAGCCGGCGGCCGCGGCCTCGATCGGCCAGGTGCACCGGGCCGTGTGGCACGACGGTCGCGAGGTGGCCGTCAAGGTCCAGTACCCGGGGGCCGGGGACGCGCTGCTCTCCGACTTGAACCAATTGAGCCGGTTCGCCCGGCTGCTCGGTCCGCTGGTTCCGGGGATGGACATCAAGCCGCTCATCACCGAGCTGCGGGACCGGGTCTCGGAGGAGCTGGACTACGAACTGGAGGCGGCGGCGCAGCGGCAGCACGCGGAGCAGTTCGCGGACGACCCCGACGTGGTGGTGCCCGAGGTGGTGCACCAGAGCGATCAGGTTCTGGTGACCGAGTGGATCGACGGCATACCGATGGCCGACGTGATCACCGACGGGACGCCGGAGCAGCGGGACAGGGCGGGGCAGCTGCTGGCCCGCTTCCTCTTCTCGGGGCCGGCCCGCACCGGACTGCTTCACGCGGACCCCCACCCGGGCAACTTCCGGCTGCTGCCGGTGGCGGCGACGGAGGCCGGGGACACCGAGGACGGTGCGCAGGGTGAGGACGGTGCTGGGGGTGAGGACGGCCGGGACGGTGCGGTCGGGCAATGGCGGCTCGGCGTGCTGGACTTCGGCACCGTGGACCGACTCCCCGGCGGACTGCCCGCGACGATCGGCACCTCCCTGCGGATGACGATCGACGGTGAGGCCGAAGCGGTGTACGAGCTGCTCCGTGAGGAGGGCTTCGTGAAGGACTCCATCGATCTCGACCCGGACGCGGTGCTGGACTACCTGCTGCCGATCATCGAGCCCGCGCAGGCCGACGAGTTCACGTTCACCCGGAGCTGGATACGCCAGCAGGCGGCGCGGATCGCCGATGTGCGCTCCCCCGCCCACCAGTTGGGCAAGCAGCTCAATCTGCCGCCGGCCTATCTGCTGATCCACCGCGTGACCTTGAGCACCATCGGTGTTCTCTGCCAGTTGGGGGCGACCGTGCGGCTGCGGCAGGAGCTGGAGGACTGGCTGCCGGGCTTCCTCGCCGAAGAGGTGGAGAGCGATGAGAGCGGGGCGGCCGAAGAGGACGGGGTCGCGGCCGGGGCGTGAGCGGGGCTGGGCCCTGAGCGGGACTGGGCCTGAGCGGGCCGGTCACCACCAGGACGAGTCGAGCCTGCCCTCGATCGCCCTGAGGTTGGCGCGTGCGCAGTCGTCGCAGAAGTAGTGGCGGCGGCCGTTCTCCACGGAGCAGGTCCAGGTGGGTGGCGTGTTCTCGGCGGGCTTGCCGCAGCGGGAGCACACGACGGTCTCGTCATCCGGCTCTGCGGGCTCGGGAGGCTGCTCGGGGTTCCGGGGGTCCTCCCCGGGAGAACTCAGCACTCCGTGACGATATCCCCGACGTGTCGCGGTGGAGTTCCGTCTGCTGCGGCCTGCTGTGTGCCTGGTGTTACTGCATGACCGCCATGGCCAGCGCGCGGCGGGCGCGCAGTGAGACGCGCTCGGCGCGGCGCTGCATCCGCCGGGCGGCGACCAGGCGCACGGCCTGGTGTTCCGCCTCGGCTTCCCGCCGGCGTTCTTGCATATGGGCACGGGCCAGGGCTTCTGGGATGAGTTGCATCTCGCGGGTCCTGTTCTGACGCGAGTCGTTCGCGCCGGTGATGGTGACGTCGTGGGTAGCGGAGCCGAAGGGCTCGCTGGGGGAAGAGGTCATCGGGGCCTGCTTCTTGGGATCGTGCGTATGGGGTCGGTCGATGGTTCCGGTGACGTTCATGCGGCGACCGGGTTCTTGCGCGGGCGGCCACGCGGCCGCTTGCGGGCGACGACGACACCCTGGACGAACAGCTCGCCGCCCCAGACGCCCCAAGGCTCGCGGCGCTCCTTGGCACCGGCGAGGCATGCCTCGACCAGCGGGCAGGTGCGGCAGAGCGACTTGGCGTACTCGACATCGGCCGGGGACTCGGCGAAGAAGACTTCCGGGTCGTACGAGCGGCAGGGGACGGGCACGCCGAGGTTCTCGATGGCGTCGTCGAGCGCGGTGAGCGCGGTGAGCGGGGCGGGGGCAGTCAAGGCGGAGTCCTCCGTGAGACCGGGCGGGGTGATCGTTTGGGAAGGCGGTACGGACGGGGCGTGCGTATCGAGTTGCACGGTGGTTTGTTCCTCGTCGAGTCGTTCCGGCCGGTCGGCCGGGAGGCGGTTGCTGTCCCGAGGCCCCTCCGCTCTGTTCTCCCCGTTCGGGCAAAACAGAAGGGCCGCGGATCCCTGGTGGGGTTCCGCGGCCCTGAAGGCGCCTGCCTGATCCTGGATCAGGCTGGATCACTCCAGGGTTCGAGCCCACGGAAGGCCCACATCGTGTGGTGCTGCGTCGTCTGCTTCTTGAATCCGGCACCGGCCGCCGCAAAGGCGTAGGCCTTCGCCTGTGCCGCTGCTACTGCTGCTTCCGGTGCCTCGGTCGGTCGCTCATTGCGCGCCAGGACAAGCAGGCTCGCGAGAGACGCGGGACGGACGGCGGAGCCGCCGGACATACCGGTGCCACGGAGCGAGGAGCCGAGCGAGCAGGGGGCGACGACCGAGCGATCGGTCATTTTGGTGAAGGTAATGAAGCTGGTCACTGGGCTCGCCTCCTCTCGGCGTCTCGGGGACCTGGTGGCACGAGGCCGGTCCCTACGTATTCGGATAAGTACAGCACGGAGTCAGGGCTTCAGAGAAGTCGCTGTTCCCGTGGTTAAGAACCTATGGGGCTTGCCGGGGCATGCGCAAACTATTTTTCCGACGAGTTTGAATCAGTCCTCCTCGTCGACCCCTCCAAGGTCCTGACCTGCGCAGAGAGCCAGAACATCGGCTCCGAAACGCTCCAGCTTCCGCGCGCCGACCCCCGCGATGACGGCCAGTTCCCCCGCCTCGCCCGGCGCGGCCTCGGCGATGGCCATCAGCGTCTTGTCGGTGAAGACGCAGTACGCCGGCTGGCCGAGCAGCTGGGCCTGGCCGGCCCGCCAGTCGCGCAGCCGTTCGTACAGCGCCTCGTCCATGTCGGACGGGCAGTCCTCGCAGCGCATCAGCTTCACCTCGCCGGCGTCGGTGAGGGTCTTGCCGCACACCCGGCACAGGGCCGAACTGCGGCGCCTGCGCTTGGCGGCACCGCCCGGGACCGTACCGGTGCCGCCGGTGCGCGGGGCGGCCGTGCCGCCACGGCTGCCGGAGGCGGACGAGCCGGGGCGCAGCCCGTTCAGGAAGCGGCTCGGGCGGCGGGAGGCGCGGCCGCCCGGTGAGCGGGACAGTGCCCAGGACAGACCCAGGTGGTGGCGCGCGCGGGTGACTCCGACGTACAGCAGGCGCCGCTCCTCCTCGACCTGCTCGTCGGTCTTGGCGTAAGTGATCGGCATCATGCCCTCGGTGAGGCCGACGAGGAACACGGCGTCCCACTCCAGGCCCTTCGCCGAGTGCAGGGAGGCGAGGGTGACGCCCTGGACGGTCGGCGCGTGCTGGGCGGCGGCGCGCTCGTCGAGCTCGGCCACGAGGTCGGAGAGCGTCGCGGTGGGCTTCGCCCTGGCGAAGTCCTCGGCGAGACGGACCAGCGCGGCCAGTGACTCCCACTGGTCGCGGACCGCCCCGGAGCCGGCCGGCGGCTGCGTGGTCCAGCCGTTGCCGCTGAGGACGGCGCGGGTCTGCGAGGGCAGGTCGACCACGTCGTCGAGCAGGGGGTCGTTGTTGCCGAAGCGGGCGGCGCTGCGCAGACCGTTGATCGCCTTGCGCACTTCCTGGCGTTCGAAGAACCGCTCCGCGCCCCGCAGCTGGTAGGGGACTCCGGCGTCGGCCAGTGCCTGCTCGTAGACCTCGGACTGGGCGTTGATGCGGTAGAGCACGGCGATCTCGCCGGCCGGGACGCCGGCGGCGACCAGGTCGCGGATGCGGCGGGCGGTGCCCTCGGCCTCGGCGGGCTCGTCGGCGTACTCCGTGTAGACGGGCTCGGGGCCCGGCTCCCGCTGTGAGATCAGCTCCAGGCGGTGCTCGGCGGCGCGGCCGCGCGCCTGGCTCAGCAGGCCGTTGGCCAGGTGGACGACCTGCGGTGTCGACCGGTAGTCGCGGACCAGCTTCACGACGGTGGCGTCCGGGTGCTTGGTGCGGAAGTTCAGCAGGTGGTCGGGGGTGGCGCCGGTGAAGGAGTAGATCGTCTGGCTGGCGTCGCCGACGACGCACAGGTTCGGCCGGTCGCCCAGCCACAGTTCGAGCAGGCGCTGCTGGAGCGGGCTGACGTCCTGGTACTCGTCCACCACGAAGTGCTGGTACTGGCTGCGCACGTGGTCGGCGATGTCGTGTCGGTCCTGGAGGATGCCGACGGTGAGCAGCAGCACGTCCTCAAAGTCGATCATGGCTCGGTCGCGCTTGAGCTGCTCGTACATCGCGTAGATCTGGGAGATCTCCGCCGCGTCCCTGGGTGCGTCCCGGCCCGACTTGGCGGCCGCGGCCGGGTAGTCGCCGGGGACGGTCTGGGTGACCTTCGCCCACTCGATCTCGCCCGTCACGTCCCGCAGCTCGTTGCGGTCGAGGCGGACGCGGCAGCGGGCCGCCGCCTCGGCGACCAGCTGGATCTTGCGCTCGACCAGCCGGGGCAGGTCGCCACCGACCGCTTTCGGCCAGAAGTACTGGAGCTGGCGGAGCGCGGCGGAGTGGAAGGTCCGCGCCTGCACGCCGCCCGCGCCGAGCTGGCGGAGCCGTCCGCGCATCTCACCCGCGGCCCGGTTGGTGAAGGTGACGGCCAGCACACTGGCGGGCTGGAGGATCCCGGCGCGCACGCCGTACGCGATGCGGTGCGTGATGGCGCGCGTCTTGCCGGTGCCGGCCCCCGCCAGGACGCACACCGGACCGTGCAGGGCCTCCGCGACCTGGCGCTGCTCGGGGTCGAGCCCTTCGAGCACCGCGTCCGCCGAGTCGGGGACCTGCGGGAACAGAGAGGAGTGCGTTGCTGCTGTCACACAGCCATGCTGCCAGGTCGGGAGAGGCGGGCGTTCCCGTTGTCCACAGGGACGGGGCATTCGTCGTACCGGTCCGGGAATGGGCGGCCGGTCGCGTACGTTCGATGCTCTGGGACTACGGACCCCCCAGCCGAGCAAAGGAGCGCCGAGGACATGCAGGGCACTGTGACGATGTACAGCACCACGTGGTGCGGCTACTGCCGTCGGCTCAAGAGCCAGATGGACCGCGAAGGCATCGCGTACAACGAGATCAACATCGAGCAGGACCCCGAATCCGCGGCGTTCGTCGAGAAGGCCAATGGCGGAAACCAGACGGTCCCGACCGTGCTCGTGATCCCCCACCAGGGCGAGCAGTCGGTCATGACGAACCCCAGCCTGGCGCAGGTCAAGCAGGCGCTGGGCGTCTGAGGTCGCGCCGCACGCGGCACCGGACCGTACGCCGGCGAGGCCGTACGGACACGTCGAGGGCCCCCGCGCACCGCGCGGGGGCCCTCGACGTGTGCCGGTCTACGGGTTCAGCGGCTTCGGCAGGGGCTTGCCGTACCAGAGCTCCACCAGCCGGGCGGCGATCGAGATGCCCGACGGGGGCAGGATCTCGCCGGTCTCGATGGCGCTGCGCAGGTCGTCCCTGGAGAACCAGCGCGCCTCCTCGATCTCCTCGCCGTCCACGTTGATCTCGGACGACGTGGCGCGCGCCATGAAGCCCAGCATCAGGCTGGACGGGAAGGGCCACGGCTGGCTGGCGACGTAGTCGACCCGGCCGACGGTGACGCCCGCCTCCTCGAAGACCTCACGCGCCACCGACTCCTCGATGGTCTCGCCGGGCTCCACGAAGCCGGCGAGCGTCGAGAACCGGCCTTCCGGCCAGTGCACCTGACGGCCGAGGAGCGCCCGGTCCTCCTCGTCGGTGACCAGCATGATCACGGCGGGGTCGGTGCGCGGGTAGTGCTCGGCGCCGCACGCCTGGCAGCGGCGGATGTGGCCGGCCGCCGCGATGACGGTGCGCTCGCCGCAGCGCGAACAGAAGCGGTGCAGCCGCTGCCAGTTCTCCAGGGCCACCGCGTGCACCATCAGGCCCGCGTCGCGGGGGCCGAGCAGGAGCCCGGCCTCGCGCAGACCGGCGGGGCGCGCGGACTGGTCCATCCGGCCCGGCAGGGAGTCCTTCTGGAGCGCGAAGTAGCTGACGCCGTCCTCGTCCGTACCGAGGAAGTAGCGGTGCGTCTCGGTGACCGGGGCCTCGAAGGCCGGGGTCATCACGAGCTCGGTGCGCCCGTCGGGGGTGTCGTCGATGAGCGCCTGTCCGCCGGAGACCACGAAGACGCGGGTCGTGGGGTGGCTCCAGGCGGCGGCCAGCCATGCCTCGTCGAGACGGTAGTGGGCGGCGCGGTCGATGCCGCTCGGGGCGGTGAGCCCGATCGGCCGCTCCGTGAGGCCCGCCGGGCCGGAGCTCCGGGAGCTGCCCGCGTCGTCCGTGCTGACCGCGCTCGCCGGGCTGTCCGCGGTCGGTGCCGTGTGGTCGGTCGAGGTGCTCACAGGTACTTCCAACTCCCCCTGGTGGATTCGGACGGTCTTGAGGTTCAGGACGCGCGCCAGTGCGCCGCGAGGTCGCCCCACAGGTACGCGGTGGTCTCGACCCCCTTGAGGAGCAGGTCCAGTTCGACCTTCTCGTTGGGGGCGTGCCAGCCGTCGGACGGCACGGAGATCCCCAGGAAGAGCACGGGGGCGCCGAGCACGTCCTGGAGGTCGGCGGCGGGCCCCGAGCCTCCCTCGCGCGTGAACAGGATCTTCTGGCCGAAGGCGCGGCCCATGGCCCGTACGACGGACTGCAGGGCGGGGTGGTCGAGCGGCGTCAGGCACGGGCGGGTGGCGGCGCCGAACGTGATCTCGTGGCGGATCCCGGCCGGGACGCGGGAGGCGACCCAGTCGCGCACGGCCGACTCGATCTTGTCCGGGTCCTGCCCGGCGACCAGGCGGAACGACAGCTTCAGGTGTGCGGACGACGGCACGACGGTCTTGCCGCCGGGGCCCTGGTAGCCGCCGCCGATGCCGTTGACCTCGGCGGTCGGGCGGGCCCAGACCCGCTCCAGCGTGGTGTGGCCCGCCTCGCCGAGGGTGGCCCGCGACTTGGCGGTACGCAGCCACTCGGCCTCGTCGAAGGGCAGTTCCGCGAACAGCTCCCGCTCGCGGTCGGTGAGCTCGACGATGCCGTCGTAGAAACCGGGGACGGTGACCCGCTCGTCCTCGTCGTGCAGGGCGGCGACCAGGCGTGCGGCGACGGTGGCCGGGTTGGGGACGGCGCCGCCGAAGGAACCCGAGTGGATGTCCTGGTCGGGGCCGTACAGCTCGATCTCGCAGTCGGCCACGCCGCGCATGCCGGTGCAGACGGTCGGGGTGTCCTCGGACCACATGCCGGTGTCGGAGACGATCACGGCGTCGGCGGTCAGGCGCGGTGCGCGCTCCTCGACGAGCGCGCGGAAGTGCGGGGAGCCGGACTCCTCCTCGCCCTCGACGAGCAGCTTGAGGTTGACGGCGGGGGCGGTGCGGCCAGTGGCGGCGAGGTGGGCGCGTACGCCGAGGGTGTGGAAGAAGACCTGGCCCTTGTCGTCGGCGGCGCCGCGGGCGTAGAGCCGGCCGTCGACGATCTGGGGCTCGAACGGGTCGGTGTGCCAGCCGTCCTCGCGGGCGGCGGGCTGTACGTCGTGGTGCCCGTAGACCAGCACCGTGGGGGCTGTCGGGTCGCCGCTGGGCCACTCGGCGAAGACCGCCGGGGCGCCCGCTGTGGGCCAGACCTCGACGACCGGGAACCCGGTCTCCCGGAGCTTCGCGGACAGCCATTCGGCACTGCGCCGGACGTCGGCGGCACGGTCCGGCCGCGCCGACACGGACGGGATGCGCAGCCACTCGGCGAGGTCGCCGAGGAAGGCCGCGCGGTGCGTGTCTATGTACGTACGGACGACGCTGTCCGGGGTGTCGCTCATGGCCCCGAGCCTATCCGGCCCTCGGGCCGGGCTCGTCCAGCAGGATCCGTTCCAGCTCGGCACGGCCGGGGAGACGGGCGGGACGTGCGATCTCACCGGTGCGGACGTAGAGGAACGCGGCGCCCACCGATTCGAGGGGCAGGTCGTACTGCTCCGCCCAGGCGAGCCGGTAGACGGCGAGCTGGAGGGGGTCGGCGGCGCGGGTGCGGCTGGTCTTCCAGTCGACGATCTCGTACGCGCCGCTCTCCTCGTCGCGGTACACGGCGTCTATGCGGCCACGGACGACCCGGCCCGCGAGGGTGAGGTGGAAGGGTGCCTCGACGCGGTACGGGGTGCGGCGGGCGTACGGGGTGCGCTCGAACGCCTCCTTGAGCGCGGCCAGGTCGCGCTCGTCCGCGATCTCGGTCTCGGTCTCGTCGCCGCCCGGCAGCTCGTCCGGGCCGAGCATGGGCAGCGGCAGCTCCTCGAAGCGGGACTCCACCCACGCGTGGAAGCGCGTCCCGCGCCGGGCTGCGGGTTGGGGCGGGCGCGGCATGGGGC
>NZ_VBVX01000265.1 GCF_005981925.1 Streptomyces albidochromogenes | reverse complement strand
GGGAGATGTGTATCAGAGACAGATCCAGGGCGGGGGGAGTCGGCGCCGTCATGCCGCCTCCCGTGGTGTGGCATGGGCGATGACCCAGTCCAGTGCGCTGCGGATGGTGGTGCGGCACTCGGCCGGCGGCAGGCCGGTAGCCTCCCCCGCCCCCTGGATTGCCTGCTCCACCACATGCCGGGGGATGTCGCCCCACGCCACGAACCGAGCCACCTTGCAGGCGCTCTTGTGCAAGGTGTTGTTGCGGCCGTTCGGCCCGCCCTCGGTCGCGGAGACGATGACCGCGCACTCGCGTTCCAGGGCGGTCCTGGCGGCCCGTGTGCCGTCGTGGACCCGCACGGGCACCGGAGCGGGCCTGTGCGGCTCGGTGAGCAACGCGGCGAGCCATCCCGGAAGGTCCGCCACGGACGCGTCATGGGACACCTCGTACGTGCCGTCCGGGGTGGTGCTGCCCGGGGCGACGACGTAGCCGCCCCAGGCTCGGGTGTCGATGTGCGGTCCGAGCCGGTCGACGCTGCACTTCAACCGCACGTCAGTGGGGGCGGTGAAGTAGAGGTGTTCACCTCGTGCAGTCCGCACCCGGTAGGTATCAGGGACGGCCTGTCCGGCGCGCTCGCAGAGCGCCTGCAAGGAAGCGGCGCCGTCAGGCGCTCCTTCTGGCTCTTCCGCCTTGACCGGGTCCAGGTCGATGACGAGCAGCCCGGCCGGGCCAGTCGCGATGCCGACGTTGTAGGGCCGGTGTGCCCAGGCGGCGTGGATCAGGTCGAGGTCGGTGGTGGCTCGCTCCTCCGGGGTACGGTGTCCGTCGGCGCACCGCCCGGTGCCGGGGCAGGCGCGTTTGGGGTGTCCTGCCGGGCGCTTGCTGCCGGGGTGGAGCGGGATGACGGGCCAGCCGCGTTCGGCTGCCGTGAGGGCGGAGGCGAGCAGGTCCGGCGGTAACGGCCGGTGGCCGTCTCGCCGGATGTCGGTCGGTTGGGTCATGCTGGGAGACCTCCACAGGTCTGTTGATGGCTGGTGGATAGGCGGCGGCCCCGGTTCTTGGCGGAAGGGGGCCGCCGCCGTCTTTGGTGGTGGGTCAGGCAGCGGCGGTGTCGTCGCCGCGCGTGGCGGTCAGTCGGCCGTCCAGGGTGCGGACGACCGTGCCCCCTGTGGTGAGGGATTTGACCGCCTTGGACACGGCTCCCTTGGACAGGCCCGTGATGGAGGCCAGGTCCTTCTGGAGGACCGGTTCGTGCGCGGTCTCGATGGCCTTGAGAACGCGGCCAGCGGCGCTGTCCGTGGTCGGTGCCGCCTCGGTCGCGGTGTCCTTGACGAGGGTGAGTGCCGGGGCGCCCGCAGCTTCCACCGTGGGCGCGACCGTGCGGGACCAGGGCTCACGGTCGGGCAGGGCGATGACGACGGCCTTGTCCATGTACCGGACCTTGACGGGGTCGGGCTTGCGCACGCCGTCGCGGATCAGCGCTACACCGGGGACCGGGAGTTCGTCGGCGTTCCATCCCTTGGCCTGTGCGTCCTCCCCGAGGACGACGCGCGCTTCTGCGGGGGTGCGTACGGCGAGGCAGATTGAGACGCCGATCTGCGGGGCGATCTGCTTGGGGATGCCGTCGCCGATGGTGGGCTTCTGGGTCATCCACCACAGGTCGATGCACGCCGCGCGGCCCATCCGGGCCAGGGACTCCAGGCCCGGGAGGGCGGAGCGGTTGACGGTGCGCGTCTTGCCCTCGCCGGTCTCGGTCTCGTAGGCGACTTTGTCGGCGGCCGTCATGACCTCGGCGCCCTCATCGACGACGACCGTGATGCGCGGCCGGTCTGCCGTGGGGGTCCATGTGTCCTGGCCCTTGGGCAGGATGCTGAGCCGGTCCAGCATCTCCGTCTCCACCTCGTCGACCACGTCGATGACTTCGCGCGGGGTGGAGGCGACGCGGGCCCGGTGGTCCCACAACCGGCCTTCCACACGCTTGAGGTCGATGATGACGAGCGCGTTCGTCGCTCCCTCGGACGCGTCGTGCAGCAGCGGCCGGGACGCGACCGACTTGCCCGCGCCGGACCGTCCGGCGATCAGCAGGCGTTCCCCGAGCGGCACGGTGACCTGTTCGCCGGTGACGGTGTCGACGCCGAGCGAGCGCCGTTCCGGGGTCCAGGTGAGGTCGTCGCCGTCGGCCGCGCTGCGGGTGCGCAAGGTGAGTTCGGCCCAGCCGCCCTGCTTGCCTGCCTTGATCTGCATGCGCAGGCTCGTGCGGGCCCCGAGCAGTGCGCGGATGTGGTCTTCGGCGGTGCGGAGCTTGGTCGCGGTCCATGTGCCGTCGAGGCGGACGGCGCACACGATGCCCGCCTCGGTCAGCTTCGGCCGGCCGGTCAGCGTGCCCGCAAGGCCGCGCTGTTCGGCGTGCTCCTTCCAGTGCTGCGGCGTGAGCCGTTTCAGCAGCGCCGATTCTTCGGCGGTGGGCTTGAGTCCGGTGGTGTCGCGCTCGCGCACGGCCACCCACACGGTCAGGGCGGTGATGGCGGCGACGACGGCGACGGCCGACCACACCCACACGCGAGCCGAGACGTGCGGCAGCCACACGTACCCGGCGACCCCAAGCGCGGCAGCCGTCTTCGTGGCGACCAGCCACATCGGGTCGGGGACGCGCCGCTTGGCGGTGCGCAACTCCCGCTCCGCGCGGTGGCGCAGGGAGGTGACGCCCTCGGGGTCAATGGCCCGTGCGGTGGCGAGCGCGCGGCGGGCATCGCGCACGAGCGGCTTGCGTTCGGCGCGCACGGTGCGACGGCGATCGGCTTCCTTGCGCCACCGCTCGGCGCTCCAGCGGGCGGCGGTGGCGGCGTACTGGGCGTGGGCGCGCCAGACTTGTCCGTGGCTCACGGGTGTCCTCTTCTCTGGGATGAGTGGGTCGGTGGTGACGGGCCACGCGACGGCCCGTCACCACACGCATTTGTGACGCGGAGTGAGCGAGTTTCCGGTTTCCTGGTTTCCGAGGCGGCCCTTACGTGTGCGCGCGAGGGCGGAAACTTCCGTCACCGTGCGTCGCTACGGGGCCTGTGGCGGCCGAACGGCCCTCGGGGGGTCAAACCCCATTCGGAAGGCCCCTCGGGCCCTCTGCGGGCCGTGTGCGGGCTCGCGGTGTTTCAGCGGCCCTTGCGGCCGGTCCTGCCGTTGGTCTTGGTGCTGGTGGTGACCGAGCGGACCACGGTGACCACGGCCCAGCCGAGCACGAGCGCGATGAAGGCCAGGAAGGCCAGGTTCGCGGCGATGGCGGTCAGGACGCCGACGAGCAGCGGGCCGAAGTAGACGCCGGCCGCGACCGCACCGGCCCCGACACCGGAGCCGAGCGCGACGCGCTGCACCGTGCGGTCCGGCGGCGCCTGGTGGATGTGGACGACCTGCGGCCCGGCGGGCTGCTGTACGGGAAGAGAGGCGGGGTCGGCGTAGACGTGGCTGCCGTCCGGGAGCTGGACGACCGTCAATGGGCGGTGTGCGGGGAGCTGTTCCATGACGCACCCTCCGGGGCGTTGTCGGGGAAAGCGCAGGCCGAGCACATGCCGAGCGACGGCGGGATGACGTATCCGGCGTCGCTGCGGCACTCGGGGCAGGTGCGGCGTGCGGCGTTGGCTTTGGCCAGGGCCGCCCACCGGGCCGGGGTCATCGCGCGCACCGGCTTGGCCCGGTCGATGCGGTAGAGGTAGGCGACCAGCGGGCCCCGTCGGCGCCGGGGCCGCTCCACCTGCGCCGCCACCCCCTGACCGCCCGGACGCAGGCCCAGGGCGCGGAGCTGGCGGTAGGTCGCGTAGCCGTCCGGAGCGAGCCGCCACCGGTAGACAGGCAGCGCGGCCATCAGGCGACCTGGAGGCCGCGTTCGGCGCGCAGGGTGTCGCGCAGGGTGCGGGCGTTCGCCGGTGAGGTGCGGACCTCGCGGCGAATGCCCTCGGCGGTCAGCTTCGCGTCCGCCCAACCGGCCGTGGCCTTCCGCGCCTCGTCGAGCAGCTCGTCCCGGGTGCGCTTCCGGCGAGGGGTGCGGGCCACCTCCGGGACGCGGCCAGTGGCCCGGCGCGGCCCGGTCAAGTCGGCGGCCACCGCGCGCCGCTCGATCGGTGTCACGGTCGGCTGCTCGATGGCCTGGACCGGCTTGGCCGGGATGGTCGACTTGAGGAAGCCGACGGCCACCGGCCGGGGCAGCGGCTTCACGTTCCGCGTGATCGCCGCCGGGGTCGATACAGCAAGGTCAGAACTAGACCGATTCCTCTCGGTTTCGGTCGATTCCTCCGCATTCGCGGTTGGGGCGGTGATCGGGGTGGGGCGGTGGTGCAGCACCTTCGCCACGAGGTCGGACCCGAAGTAGATCGACCCGACCGGCAGCGAGGTGGCGAGCAGCACGAGCACCCAGTTCGCCGGGTCCCAGTCGGCCAGTCGACCCCAGTCGACCGAGCCGCCGTGCAGCTCCGGGACCAAGCCGTGCACGTAGTTCAGCACGAGCGAAGCGACGGTGTAGGCGGCCAGCACCCGCAAGGCGAACGTGCGGTCCCGCCCGGCGAGCACGAGCGTGGCGATCAGGGCCAGGGCCATGAGGCCGTCGACGACGAACGGGTACAGCGTCGCGGCCGTGCTGTCGGCGCCGATGGCGTGCGCGATGTCGCGCAGGGCGTTCCAGGACACCCGGAAGGCCATGGCGACCACGACGACCAGCGCGAGCACCAGGGCCGTGCGGCCCCTGCGGTGCAGGTTCATGCGGCACCGCCCGTCTGCCCGGTCAGGCCGTTGACCTGGTCGCGGCGCGCGGCGAGCACGCGCCGGCGGGCCCGGCGGATGCGGCGTTCGTCCAGCTCGCACGGCGTGCGGTCGATGCTGATGATCTGTGCGTCCAGCAGCTCCACCTCCGCGCGGATGACGGGCATCTCCGCGTCGATGGCGTCCAGCTCCGCGTCCGTGGGCTCCATCCACGGCTCGAACGCGGTAACAGCTTCCTGAACAGTGACGATGTGGTTCATGGGTCGTGTTCTCCCTAGCAGGTGGCAACGGCCCGAACAGCGGCCCCGGAGTTGCACCTCCGGGGCCGCGCGCCGTTGAAGTCGGTAGATCCGGCTCCCCTCAGCGCTGCTCGTACGAGACGAGCAGCGGAGGCAACCGGCCCGCAGCCCAAAGGCCGCGAGGTCGACGCTCGACATAGCCGCGCAGTCCGCCTTTTCGACTCGGGGAGGCGGGGCCCACCTATGCAGTTCTCAAAGAACGACCAGCACAGGGCCCCACCAGCACGAGCTATCCCGAACCGACCAGCCACCGAAGGAAGCCCGAAGAGGACCCCTATGAGCCGCTGTCCTAGGACTGCGACCGGCCTGAGATGAGAATGCACCGCTGTCCTAGGACTGTCAACAGTCCTAGGACTGTGTGCTTCACTGGGACTGTCGAGAGGAGTCCGGCGTGGCAGCGAAAGCGCCAAAGTGGCGGGAACTGGCGGATCGGTTTGCCGAGCAGATCAAGAACGGCGACTACTCCCCCGGCGGGCAACTTCCGCAGATCCGCGACCTCGTAGAGGCGGGCGAGGGATCCAAGGAGACGGTCCACCGGGCTTACAAGGCCCTGGAAGCCGAAGGGCTCGTCACTATGACCCGTGGCCACGGGACCGTGGTGCGGCCTAAGACACCGCTCAAGCGGTTGGGCATCGCCCGGTACGACAAGGCCAAGTGGCGCGATGGCGATGAAGTCGCGTTCATCGCAGACCGGGTAGCGTCCGGCCGCTCCTACCGCCGAAACGAACAGACCCAGACGGTGAGCCGCGTAAAGGCGCCGGCGGCTGTAGCCGCCGCGCACGGCCTGCCCGAAGGTGCCGACGTGTACGCGCGGGCGCGACTCGTGAAGGAAGGCGCACAGCCGACCCACACGCTGACCAGCTACTACCGGCCCGAACACGTGGAAGGGACCCGCATCGTTGATCCGGCTCCGGGCCCTGCCGGCCGGGGCGGCGGGTTCCGTGTCCTGTACGACGCCGGATACGAGATCGACCACATGACGGAGGACCTCTTCGCGCGCGTGCCGACGGCCGAGGAGGCTCAGCTACTCCAACTCACACCGGGTGAGTGGGTGGTGGAACTTCACCGCACTACACGCACGGCTGACGGAACCGTGGTCGAGTTCGCCATCGGAGTGCACGCAGCGACACGTTTCGCGTGGTCGTACGACTTCAAGGTCCCCGACTCGGCGAAAACAGACGCGGAGGGCGAGAGCAAGTGATCTCAGCTCAGGCGTGGGCGGACACGCAGCGACTCTGGGACTTCCAGCAGATGAACCATGAGCCACGCCGATGCTCTGTGGCTGTTGGCCTCGGCAGTCATGATCTTGGAGTGGCCGACACCACGGCTGGCCTCTACCACCGAGGAATGGCCCCGCTGATCGTCTTCACCGGCGCGACCAGCCGCACGACCCATGAACGGATGCCGCGTGGAGAGGCTGAGCACTACCGTGAGCGAGCCGTAGAGCTTGGGGTTCCCGGACAGGCCATCCTTGTGGAGCCGAACGCGCGGAACACGGGCGAGAACGTCCGTTTCTCTCGCGCGCTCCTCGAGGAGCGGCACATCCCGGTTAAGTCCGTGCTGTTGGTCAGCAAGCCGTACGAGGAACGGCGCGCATACGGCACCGCTCTTAAGCTGTGGCCAGAGGTCGAGTGGGTATGCGCGTCCGCTCCCATGACGCTGCCCGAGTACGTCGACTCGATCGGAGACGCACGAGTCGTCATCGACATGTTGGTCGGTGCTCAGCAGCGCCTCATGATCTACCCCCGGCAAGGGTTCATGATCGAGCAAGAGATTCCCGGCGACATCAAGGCTGCCTACGAACGGCTACGGGGGCACGGCTTCACAGGCCGACTCGTGCCGGAAGCCGCAGATCACACATGACGGCGGCGAGCGTGGTCCGTCTCAGTTTCCGTCTCATTCACCCCCGTCCGGAGCCGTTCACGGCGGTCCGCACTCCGGGCGAAATGGCGGGAACGAACGGGCCTGAACGCCCCCGCATCAAGCCCTGCTGAGCTGCCACAAACCTGCAAAGCGAGTTACGCGGGTTCGATTCCCGCCACGGCCTCTGTCGTCCGGGACTCGCTCCCGGACCGCGCTACACCGGCAGTACGCACACCGGGACCGGCGCCGCGAGTGCCGGGACCGCCGGGGTGAGGCGGCCCGTGCGGCGGTTCACCCGGAACGCCGTCACCGTGCCCGACCTCTGGTTGGCGGCGAACAGCAGCCCGCCGGACGGGTCGAGGGCGATGTGCCGGGGGTACGAGCCGCCGGAGGGGATGACGGACACCGGCCGCAGCGCCGCGCCGCCGCACTCGGCGGCGAACAGCGCGATGCTGTCGTGGCCCCGGTTCGAGACGTACACGAAGCGCCCGTCGGGCGAGACCACCACGCCCGCCGGGTAGTTGCGCTCCGTGGGCGCGGCGCGCCCGGCGCGCGGCACGGTCGGATGCGGGGTGCCGGGGGTCAGGATGCCGTCACGCGCGTCGTAACCGCAGGCGACCAGGGTGCTGTCCAGCTCGTTGACGACGTACGCGTGCCGCCCGGAGGGGTGGAAGGCGAGGTGCCGCGGTCCCGCGCCGGGCCTGATCGCGGCGCGGGCGTGCTCCCGCAGGGTCCCGGTGCGCGGGTCGAGCCGGTAGGTGTGGAGGGTGTCCGTCCCCAGGTCGACGGCGACGACGTACCGCCCGCCGGGGTCCGTGACCACCATGTGCGCGTGCGGGCCCTCCTGCCGCTCGGGGTCGGGCCCGGAGCCGGTGTGGCGTACGACGTCGGTGGCTTCGCCTAGCTCCCCGCCGCGCCCGACGGGGTGCACGGACACGCTGCCGCCGGTGTAGTTCGCGGTGAGCAGGAACCGTCCGCCGGGGTGCGCCGAGAGGTGGCAGGGGTCCGCGCCGCCGGTGGCGCGGGGCCGCCCCAGCACCTCGGGCGGCGCACCGGCCCCGACCCGCACTGCGGTGACCGCGCCCTCGGGCCGCTCGTCGACGGCGTACAGGGTGCGGCGGTCGGGCGAGAGCGCGAGGTAGGAGGGATTGCGCACCCCGGCCAGCACACCGGTGGAGGCCAGGTGCCCGGTGCGCGGCCGGTACGAGGCGAGGCCGATGCCGGTGCCGCCGCCGGGCTGGGTGGTGTACGTGCCCAGGTAGGCGCGGCGCGGCCCGGGTGCGGCCCACGCGCTGCCGGGCACCGCCGCCGCGGCCGCCGCGGCCCCCGCGCCGGCCAGCGCGCCGAACCGACGGCGGGTCAGGCCGGGGGCGGCGGAGGCGCTTTCGGCGGTCGCTTGCGTGCCCATGCCCGTGCCCGGGCCCGTGCCCGGGTTCCCGCCCGTCGCCGTACGCGTGTCGCCCATGGAGCCCCTCGTGCCTTCTGGCCGGCCGGCGCCGGCCGGTCGTGCGGCAGTCGTCGCGTCGCATGGTGGCGCGGACGGGTGCGCCGGGACAAGGGGCCGCGCTCCGGGGCGCTCCCGCTCCCATCGCCCGGCGTATCCGGCGGCGGCCGCCGCCGGGCACCGATCGACACCGCCCGCGGAGAGGGTGAGTAGGCTCGTCCTGCTCATGCCACACCAAGGGGGATCTTTCAGATGGAACGGCCACGCCTGGGCACCGGGCGGCGCATCGGCCCGTACACGCTGATCACCCGCCTCGACTCGGCCGGCGGTCCCGCCGCCCCGCCCGTCCCGGAGCACCGCTTCATCGCCCGGAGCGCGGACGGCGACCGCACGGTGCTGCTGAGCGTGCCGCTGGACGGTGTGGACCCGGGGCGCTTCGTCATCGAGGCGGAGGCCGCCCGGTACCTGCTGGGGCCGTGGGCGGCTCCCGTGACCGAGTGCTCCGGCCCCTCGCCCTTCCCCTGGCACGCCCGCCCCTACCTTCCCGTGCTGCCGCTCGCGACGGCGCTCGCCGTGTACGGCGGGCCGTTGCCGGAGCAGACCGTGCGCGCGCTGGGCGCGGCGCTCGCCGAGACGCTGGCGATCGCGCACGCGGCGGGCACGACCCACGCCGGCGTGTCCCCCGCCGCCGTACTGCTGGCGGGCGACGGGCCGCGCCTCACCTGCTTCGGAGCGGTGCGCGCGGCGGGGCCGGACGGCGAACACCGAGGCGGCCTCCCCGGTCTCGACCAGGGCTCCCTGGCACCCGAGCAGGCGAGCGGCGGACGCCCCCGCCCTCCGGGTGACATCTACGGCCTCGGAGCGGTGCTCTCGTACGCGAGCACCGGTCACACCGTTCCGGACCGCGACGAACTCCCCGCCTCGCTGCGCCCGCTGGTCACGGCGTGCCTGTCCAGGGACCCGGCCGCCCGCCCGCAGGCGGTCCAGCTCCTGGAGCAGCTCGGCGCCGGCGCCCCGGCCCCCGGCCCGGGCGCGACGGTGCTCGAC
>NZ_VBVX01000264.1 GCF_005981925.1 Streptomyces albidochromogenes | reverse complement strand
CTTCACCGGCCCCCGCCCCTTCCCGGGCCGCGCCGGGCCCGGCGAGGCCAGCGGGCCCGGCGCGGCACGGGAAGGGGCGGGGACCGGTGAAGTGCCCCGGGTGTCCGTGCTGCCGGCCACGCTCGCCAAGGGGCTCGAATACGACCACGTCATCGCCGTGGAACCCGCCGAGATCGCCGCGGCGGAGGACCGGGGCCTGCACCGCCTCTACGTCGTGCTGACGCGGGCGGTCAGCCGCCTCGATGTGCTGCACCGGCTGCCGCTTCCGGCGGAGATGACGCCGGGGTGAGCCGCCGAATGGCGCGAAGTCACCTCTGGGGACACCGATGTGACGGGCGGGCGGGCCGCCGGGCGGCCCGCCCCTCCACGCCCCGCGCGTCAGGCGTCCGTGCGGCGCAGCCGTACCACCGGGATGTCGCGGCTGGTCTTCTTCTGGTAGCTCTCGTACGGCGCGAAGACGTCCACCAGGTGCGGCCACACCCGGGCCTTCTCCTCGGCGGAGAGCGTCTCGGCCAGGGCGGTGAACCGTTCGGTGCCGACCCGCAGGCGCACCCGCGGGTTGTCCTTGATGTTCAGGTACCACAGCGGGTGATCGTCGGAGCCTCCCTTGGAGGCCACCACCAGGTGGTCGTCGCCGTCGCGCCCGTAGATCAGCACGGTGCGGCGGACCGTGCCGGTGCGCCGCCCCACGTAGTCCAGCAGCAGACAGGGCGCGCCCTGCACGGTCGTGCCCCTGGTGCCGCCGGACTCCTCGTACAGCTCGGCCTGCTCGGCCACCCAGCCGGTGGGGCTGAGCCTCACCGCATCGGTGGCGTCGCCACCGCTGTCTGCGCGTGTCACTTGCGCTGTCACGTGTGCTGCTCCTTCTCGCCGTGTCGCTGTCCCGTGGTGGTGCCGGACACCCTCCAGGGTCACCCCTGGCGCCCGCGGTGGCGCAAAATCGCTCGACAACGGGCGTACGGGCCAACAACATTCACCCCGATGACACGAACCGATGTACCTCCCACGCCCGACGAGCGCGCCTCGCTCGCCACCTTCCTCGACTACGTCCGCGCCACCGCCCGCGCCAAGTGCGACGAGGTGTCGCAGGAGGACGCCCGCAGGGCCCCGCTGCCCGGGTCCCCGCTGATGACGCTGTGCGGGCTGATCAGCCACCTCCACTGGGTCGAGTACTACTGGTTCCAGGTGGTGTTCCTCGGCGAGGAGGACGAGGGGCCGTGGACGGACGAGGACCCCGACCGCGAGATGCGCATCGCCGTCGACATCCCGCTGGCCGATCTGCTCTCGGCGTACGAGACCCAGTGCGCCCGCTACCGGAAGCTGGTCGCCGACCACGACCTGGACGCCGAGGCGAAGCGCGCCCGGCGCGACGGGAGCCCGGTCAACCTGCGCTGGATCCTGCTGCACCTCATCGAGGAGACCGCCCGCCACAACGGGCACCTGGACATCCTGCGGGAACTGGCGGACGGCCGCACCGGCTCCTAGCGGCCCGCCCAGACGCCTCCCGGGCGACACGCGAACACTTTTGCAAGCATGCGCTTGCAAAAGTTAGCGCCCATGCCGCACTATCGGGGCATGGCATCACTCAACGTCGGCAATCTCGGCGGCTACCTCCGCGAGCAGCGGCGCAACGCGCAGCTCTCGTTGCGGCAGCTCGCCGACGCCGCCGGGGTGTCCAATCCGTACCTCAGCCAGATCGAGCGCGGCCTGCGCAAGCCGAGCGCGGAGATCCTGCAGCAGCTCGCGAAGGCGCTGCGCATCTCCGCCGAGACGCTGTACGTCCAGGCCGGGATCCTCGACGAGCAGGGGCGCGAGGAGCTGGAGACGCGCGCGGTCATCCTCGCCGACCCGTCGATCAACGAGCGGCAGAAGCAGGTGCTGCTGCAGATCTACGAGTCGTTCCAGAAGGAGAACGCCACGGACGGCGAGACGGACGCCGGACCGGACGCGCGTACGGACGCCCTCGCCGACGCGGCCGGCGGCAGTGATGCAGGCACACCACCACCCTCACAGTGAACTGAGCTCCGGGAGGACCACAGTCATGGCCATCACCGATGACCTGCGCAAGACCCTCACCGACCCGACCCCCCTCTACTTCGCGGCCGGCACCGCGGACCTCGCCGTCCAGCAGGCGAAGAAGGTGCCCGCGCTCATCGAGCAGCTGCGGGCCGAAGCCCCGGCGCGCATCGACGCCGTACGCAACACGGACCCCAAGGCGGTCCAGGAGAAGGTGACCACGCAGGCCAAGGAGGCCCAGGCCACCGTCCAGGCGAAGGTCACCGAGGTGCTCGGCACGCTCGACACCGACTTCAAGAAGCTGACCGAGCAGGCGCAGGACCTGGCCCTGCGGAGCGTGGGCGTGGCCGCCGAGTACGCGGTCAAGGCGCGTGAGGCGTACGAGAAGGTCGCCGAGCACGGCGAGCAGAGCGTCAAGGCGTGGCGCGGCGAGGCGGCCGAGGAGATCAACGAGATCGCCGTCGCCGTCGAGCCCGACCCGGAGCCCCGCAAGGACGAGCCGAAGGCCGCCGAGGCCAAGGCCGCCGCGGCGAAGAAGACCCCGGCGGCGCGCAAGGCTCCGGCGAAGAAGACCTCGCCGGCCGGCGAGAAGTAGCACCAGCGCCGCACGTGACGGCACGTGCGGCGAGTACGGCGACGGCGGCGGCGGCCGGGTCCGTACGGGCATGAGCCGGGCACCTTGTGGGTGTCCGGCTCGTTGTCCGGGTACCTTGGCCGCGAGGCGCTCATCCACTCTCTAGGCGGTGTCCAGCATGTTGCTCTCGGGATTCGGCACTCTGCTGTCGTTGCTCAACCTCGCCATGCTCGTCCTCGCCGTGGTGGCGCTGTTCTTCGCCGCGATGGCCCGGGAGGACGCGTACCGCGCGACCGACAAGCAGACCAAGGTCTTCTGGCTTGTCCTGCTGGGCGTGACGGTCGCCGTGAACCTGTTCGTCCCGATGCTGTTCCTGCAGATCGCCGGACTGGTCGCGACCATCGTCTTCATGGTCGACGTACGGCCCGCGATCAAGCAGGTGTCGGGTGGCGGCGGCGGTGGCCGCAAGGGCGGCAGCAGCAGCGACGGCCCGTACGGGCCGTACAACGGCGGACGCTAGCCCCCGGACGCGCGGCCGGCGCGTCCCGGCCGGGGAGGGGCGGCCCTCAGCCCCGGTCGAGGAGCGACAGCGCCGCGTCAGCCCCGGTCGAGGAGCAGCAGCGCCACGTCGTCGGTCAGCTCGCCGCCGTTGAGGTCGCGTGCCTCGGTGACCGCCGCCTCCAGCAGCGCCTCGCCGCGGAGCCCGGCCGTCAGCTGGCGGTTGATCATGTCGACCATGCCGTCCTGGCCGAGCCGCTGCTTCGACCCGGGCGGGCCGACACGGCCCTCGATCAGGCCGTCCGTGTACATCATCAGGCTCCACGAGCCGCCCAGCTCGACCTGCCGCCGCGACCAGCGGGCGCGGGGCAGCAGACCGAGCGCCGGGCCCCCGTCCTCGTACGGAAGCAGCTGCGCGGCCCGGCCCTGGCGCGCGATCAGCGGTGACGGGTGGCCCGCCAGGCACAGCCCGGCCCGCCGGCCGTCCGGAGCGATGTCGACCGTGCAGAGCGTCGCGAAGATCTCCTCGCTCTCCCGCTCGTGCTCCAGGACCTGCTGGAGCGTGGACAGCAGCTCGTCGCCGCACAGGCCCGCGAACGTCAGGGCGCGCCAGGCGATGCGCAGCTCCACGCCCAGGGCGGCCTCGTCCGGGCCGTGGCCGCAGACATCGCCGATCATCGCGTGGACCGTGCCGTCGGAGGTGCGGACCGTGTCGTAGAAGTCACCGCCGAGCAGGGCGCGCGAGCGCCCGGGCCGGTAGCGGGACGCGAAGCGCAGGTTCGAACCCTCCAGCAGCGGGGTCGGCAGCAGGCCGCGCTCCAGACGGGCGTTCTCCTGCGCGCGCAGCCGCGACTCGGCCAGCTTGTGCTGCGCCCGGTCGGCGCGCTTGCGCTCGACGGCGTACCGGATGGCGCGGCTGAGCTGGCGCCCGTCGAGCTCGTCGCGGAACAGGTAGTCCTGGGCGCCGACGCGCACCGCCTCGGCGGCCAGGTCGGCGTCGGTCTCGGCGGTCAGCGCCAGCACGGCGTGCCGGGGCGCGAGCCGCAGCACGTGCCGCAGGGCCGCCAGCCGGTCCCCGGCCTCGCCGTCGCCGCCCGAGGAGGGCGCGGGCAGGGCGAGGTCGAGCAGGATGCAGTGCACGTCGTCCGTGAGCAGCCGCTCCGCCTCCGTGAGGTTGCGGGCGGTACGGATACGGACACGGGTGCCGGCGGCGTCGAGCAGCGACGGGACGGTGAACGTCCCCGCCGGGTCGTCCTCGATCACCAGCAGGGTGAGATCGGTGCTGTTCGCGGACACGCCGGGGGAGGCCGGGGCGGCCTGGACCGGGGCTGCCACCGGTGCTGCGGCTGCCGCGGTCTGCATGCTGCTCCCGGCCTGCTGTTTCGGCAGGAGAACCTGACCGTGCTCCACGGCCGTGCTCTCACGCTGCCGCGGTACGGGTACGGGCATCGGTTTCGGTTTCCTTCCCACCCCCCGAGGGTGCGGCGGCACGACGATCGACGTTCCGCCAAACGGGGACCATAGCGTCACCCGGCGTCCCAGCGGAATGCCGTGCGCAAAGCCGCCAGGGTCATATGCCGCCTCCCGCAACGCATCCGGCCGTATCGGCGGGGTGCCGGGTCATGACGAACATCACGCCCCGGACCACCCGTACGGCCGCCCGCGACGGCTCGGCCGCCGTCCTGCGGATCCGGTTCTACTTGTCCGGACGGACGACGCCCAGAATCGGCATCGAACCGGCCCCGGCCATCGTCACGTCGCGGCCGGGACGGGGCGCGTGCACCATCGCGCCGTCGCCCACGTACATCCCGATGTGGCTGGCGTCGTCGAAGTAGACGATCAGGTCGCCGGGCCGCATGTCCTTCACGTCGACGCGCGGCAGCTGCTTCCACTGCTCCTGCGACGTCCGCGGGATGACGCGGCCGCCCGCGAGCCACGCCTTGGACGTCAGCCCCGAGCAGTCGAAGGAGCCCGGACCCTCGGCGCCCCACACGTACGGCTTGCCGATCTGCGCCGTCGCGAAGGCCACGGCGGCCTCGCCGCCCTTCGTGGCCCTGCCCGCGGCGTCCCCGAGCGCGCCGGAGTCGAGCCAGGCGGTCTGCGCCCGGTACTCCGCCTCCTGCTCCATCCGCAGAAGCCGCTCGCGCTCCTCTTTCTCCAGCGTCGACTCGAGCTTCTCGGCGGCGGCGATCTGCTTCTTGATCTCCTTCTTCGCCGCTTCCTTCTTCTTGCGGCTCGACTCCAGTCTCTTCCACTGGGCGGTCGCGTCCTTGGTGTACGCCTCCAAGTCGGTCTGCGTCCGGGACAGTTCGCCCAGCAGCCCCTTGGCCGCCTGCTGTCCCTCGCGCAGCCGCCCCGCCCCGTCGAGGAAGTGCCGGGGGTCGCGGCTGAGCATGAGCTTCGCCTCGGGCGGCAGCCCGCCGCTGCGGTACTGGGCGCGCGCCTCGGCGCCGATCCGCCGCTTGAGGTCCTCGATCCGCTGCTGGCCCTCGACGATCTCCTTGGCCAGCTTCACGATCTCGGACGACTGCTTGTCGGCGCGCTCCTCCGCCAGGTTGTACGCGTCGGTGGCCGCCCCGGCCTTGCGGTACAGGGCGTCGATCTCGCTCCGCACCTCCTGGAGCCGCTGCTCGCTGCGCGGCGGACTGGGATCGGCGTACGCCTGTCCCGGCGCGGCGAGCACGGTCAGGGCGCAGACCAGCGCGATCGCGGTCGCGGCGCTGCGACGTCGGTTCACAAGCTCCCCCGGATCCCCCATCACATACCTCGCGCATGTGATTTACCGTCAGTAACATAGGCGCGAAAGGGATGCTGCCATGCCGCCCGTGAAAACGACAGAGGCCCCCGCCCACTGGTTTCTGACGAACAGGCAGCTCGCCGCGTTCCCCACGGCGGCCACTCGTTCGAGAAGGTCCCGAACGGTTTCAGCCGGTGCGCGGCCGGAGAGCGGCCCACTTCACGGTGACTTCACCCTGCCGCCACCGCCGCTCCCCGTCCGCCAGCGGCCAGTCGGCCGCGAGGTCGCGCACGGACTTGATCCAGCGCTGCCGGGCGCCGAGTGAGGCGTACGGAGCCGCCGCCGCCCAGGCCCGGTCGAAGTCCCGCAGGAAGGCGTGCACCGCCTCGCCGGGCACATTGCGGTGGATGAGCGCCTTCGGCAGCCGCTCCGCGAGGTCGGAAGGCCGCTCCAGCGACCCCAGCCGGGTCGCGAACGTGACGGTCCGCGGCCCCTCCGCCCCCAGCGCGACCCACACGTGCCGCCGGCCGATCTCGTCGCACGTCCCCTCGACCAGCAGACCGCCGGGCGCCAGCCGCCCGCACAGCCGGTCCCAGACCGCCGCGACCTCCCCCTCGTCGTACTGGCGCAGCACGTTCGCCGCCCGGATCAGGGCGGGCCGGCGGCTGTCGGGCAGCGGCACCTCGAAGCCGCCGTGCCGGAAGGCGAGACCGTCGCGCTCGTACGGCTTCGCGGCCGCGACCCGGGCCGGTTCGATCTCGATGCCCACGACCTCGGCGGCGGGCGCGGCGGTGCGCAGCCGCCCGAGCAGCTCGACGGCGGTCCAGGGCGCGGCCCCGTACCCGAGGTCGACCGCGACCGGGTCCGCGCTGCGGCGCAGCTCGGGGCCGTGCGCGGCGGCGATCCAGCGGTCCATGCGGCGCAGCCGGTTCGGATTGGTGGTCCCGCGGGTGACGGCGCCGACGGGGCGCGAAGGGGACGTGCGGGAGGCCATGAAGCGAGGGTAAGCGCCCGCACGGCCCCGTAAAGGTTGAGGCAGCTGAAGTAATGATTTGGCAAAACGGAAATGGGAGGGGGCCATTCCGCTGTTTGGGCTCTACGGAGGGCCGTGACCGCGCTCTCCCTGCGCCATGCCCCGAGCGAGGAGGAACCGTCGACGTGAGCCAGTACGTCTCCCGACTCGCCGGCACACTGGCGGCGCCGCCCCGCCTCCGGCTGCCCGGCGGCCACCACCGCAAGCCGCGCCGGATCGCCATGCTCAGCGTCCACACCTCCCCGCTGCACCAGCCGGGCACGGGCGACGCGGGCGGCATGAACGTCTACATCGTCGAACTCGCCAAGCGCCTCGCCGCCATCAACATCGAGGTCGAGATCTTCACCCGGGCGACCACCGGCGGCCTGCCGCCCCGCGTCGAGCTGTCCCCCGGCGTCCTGGTGCGCCACATCGACGCGGGCCCCTACGAGGGCCTCGCCAAGGAGGAGCTGCCCGCGCAGCTCTGCGCCTTCACGCACGGCGTGATGCAGGCCTGGGCCGGCCAGCGCCCCGGCTACTACGACCTCGTGCACTCCCACTACTGGCTCTCCGGACACGTCGGCTGGCTCGCCGCCGAACGCTGGGGCGCCCCCCTCGTCCACGCCATGCACACCATGGCCAAGGTCAAGAACGCCGCACTCGCCGAGGGCGACACTCCCGAACCGGCCGCGCGCGTCATCGGCGAGACGCAGATCGTGCGGGCGGCGGACCGCCTCATCGCCAACACGGCGGAGGAGGCGGACGAACTGGCCCGCTTCTACGAGGCCGACCCCGCCAGGACCGCCGTCGTACACCCCGGCGTGAACCTCGACCGCTTCCGCCCGGCCGACGGCCGCGCCGCCGCACGCGAGCGCCTCGGCCTTCCGCAGGACGCGTTCATCCCGCTCTTCGCGGGCCGCATCCAGCCGCTCAAGGCCCCCGACATCCTGCTGCGCGCGGTCGCCGTACTGCTCGACGAGGACCCGTCGCTGCGCGCGAGGATCGTGGTGCCGGTCGTCGGCGGACCGAGCGGCAGCGGCCTCGCCAAGCCCGAGGGCCTCCAGAAGCTCGCCGCCCGGCTGGGCATCGCCGACGTCGTACGCTTCCGCCCGCCCGTCGGCCAGGACCGCCTGGCGGACTGGTTCCGGGCGGCCTCGGCGCTCGTCATGCCCTCGTACAGCGAATCGTTCGGCCTGGTCGCCATAGAGGCGCAGGCGTCCGGCACCCCGGTGGTCGCCGCGTCGGTCGGCGGCCTGCCGGTAGCGGTACGCGACGGGCGGACCGGCATCCTCGTCGAGGGCCACGACCCGGCCGGATACGCCCGCGCGCTGCGGCGCCTCATCGACGAGCCGGGCCTGGCCGACACCATGGGCGCGGCGGCCGCCCGGCACGCCCAGGGCTTCGGCTGGGACACCGCCGCGTCGGCCACGGCCGACGTCTACACGGCCGCGATGCACGAACACCGCCGTCGCGTACGCTCGCACCATGGCTGACGCGCAGCAGGTCATCGAGAAGACGCTGAAGGAAGCGGAGCTCGACTGGGAGAGCCCCGAGCCCGGCTCGTACGTGGTGACACTCCCCGGCACCCGCAAGCTGTCCACGACATGCTCACTGAAGGTCGGCCGGCACTCCCTGTCCGTCAACGCCTTCGTCATCCGCCATCCCGACGAGAACGACGCGGCGGTGCACCGCTGGCTGCTGGAGCGCAACCTGCGCCTGTACGGCGTGAGTTACGCGATCGACAGCCTCGGCGACATCTACCTGGCCGGCAAGCTGCCCCTGTCGGCGGTGACCCCGGACGAACTCGACCGCCTGCTCGGCAGCGTCCTGGAGGCGGCGGACGGCAGCTTCAACACCCTGCTGGAACTGGGCTTCGCGAGCGCGATCCGCAAGGAGTACGCGTGGCGGGTGTCGCGGGGCGAATCGACCAGGAACCTCGAAGCGTTCACGCACCTGACCCGGCCCCACTGACAGAACGGCCCCGCCTCCCGAGGGAGACGGGGCCGGACGCGGCGAGGGGACGCCTCAGTCCTCGTCGTTGTAGCCGTCGCGCCCGTTGTCGTGGTCGCGCCCGTTGTCACCGTTGTCGTCGTGGTGGTCGCGCCCACAGGAGTGGGACGCCTCCATCTCGGTGATGCCGTACGGGCCGCCGACGTTGGACAGGTAGAAGTCGCCGCTCTGGTTGTCGCAGCCGTAGCGGTCGGACTCGAAGGGGCTGTCGCTGTAGTGGCCGCCACCGAAGGGGCCGCCGTCGGAGGGGCCACCGTCGAAGTCCATGGCGGTGGCAGCGGCGGGCGCGGCTGCCATGAAGCCGGCGGCGGTGATGCCGGCGAGGGTGATCGCGACGCGACGAAGCATGTTTCGCTCTCCTGTACGTACGTGACGGGTGGGGCCTGACGGGGACTGACTTCACCTCACCCCCCGCGCACATGACGGCGGCACACGCCAACGGTCATCCGGACGGGGGAGACCGCTGCCTCCGATCGGTCGCACCAGCCGACCCGTGGCCGAGCAACGCCGCCCCCGCCCACGATCACCGCTGCCGGGAGGGGCCGTGCCGGGGTGCTCCCCGCAGGGCGTTGAACGCAATCACCGTGACGCTTCCCGACCTGCCCGAACGTTCGACGCCCGAGGAGACGCCCCGGCGCGGCACCGCCCCCAACGCC
>NZ_VBVX01000263.1 GCF_005981925.1 Streptomyces albidochromogenes | reverse complement strand
GGACGGCCCTGGGGCGCTACTTCACGGCGCCCGCCGTGAGGCCCTGGACGACCTGGCGCTGGAAGACGATGTACGCCGCGAGGACGGGCAGCATGGCCATCACCAGGCCGGCGAAGAGCCCGGACCAGTCGCCCTTGTAGCCCTGGCTGGTCGCCAGCTCGACCAGGCCCTGGGAGAGGACCCGGTTCTCCGGGTCGTTGTTCAGCACGGTCGGCAGCATGTACTGGTTCCACTGCCCGAGGAAGTTGAAGATGCCGACGCTGATGAGGCCCGGCTTGGCCATCGGCAGCATCACCTGGAAGAAGGTGCGGGTGTGCGAGGCGCCGTCGATCATCGCCGCCTCCGCCACCGAGCTCGGCAGCGTACGGAAGAAGGAGGTGAGGAAGAAGACGGTGAAGGGCAGCGAGTACGCGATGTAGACGAGGATCAGGCCCGGCAGCGTCTCCAGCATCCCCATGTTCTTCAGCACGTAGAACAGCGGCACCAGGGCCAGCATGATCGGGAAGCTCATTCCTCCGACGAAGAGGAAGTAGATGAAGCGGTTCCCGGGGAAGTCGAAGCGCGCGAGGACGTACGCCGCCATGGAGCCCAGCAGCAGCGTGCCGACGAGCGAGCAGCCGACCACGATGATGGTGTTGAAGAAGTAGTCGCTCATGTGCGCCTCGGACCAGGCGCGCGACCAGTTCTCGAAGTGCAGCCGGTCCGGGAGCGAGAACGGCGACTCGAAGATCGACGCGTCGTCCTTGAACGACGTCATCACCGCCCAGAGCAGCGGCATCACGACCATGAAGGCCCACAGGATCAGGATGCCGTGCGAGAAGACGTTGAGCGCGCTGCCGCTGACGTCCTTCTTCGGCTTCGCGGGGGCCTCGCCGCCGGACGTCCTCGCGACGGGCGGGCGGTCCTCGGCGACGCCCGCGGGCGGGGTGTCAGTGGTCTTCATCAGAACTCCAGCCGCTCACGCCGGCCCACGCGCATCACCAGGGCCGCGAGGGCCAGGGTGATGACGAGCAGGGCCACACCGATCGTTGTCGCATAGCCTGCCTGACCGTCCCGGAACGCCGTCTGGTAGACGTACAGCACCAGGACGGTGGTCGAGTAGTCGGGGCCACCGGGGCCCACGGTCATGATCTGCACGACCGCGAAGGACTCCGCGCCGAGCGCGAGGATCCCCATGTAGACCCAGCCCGACTGCACGGTGTCCCAGAGCAGCGGGACGGTGATCCTGAAGAACGTGGTGAACCGGCTCGCGCCATCCAGCAGGGCGGCCTCGTAGAAGTCCTTGGGAATGGACGCCATGCCCGCCGAGAAGAGCACCACGAAGAATCCCACGGTGCTCCATACGAGCACCGCCATGACGGCCCACAGGGCGGTGTCCGGGTCGCCCAGCCACTGCGGCTGGACGCTGTCCAGACCGACGGCCCTCAGCAGGCCGTTGATCGCGCCCTCGTTCGGGTTGTACGCGAAGGCGAAGAGGACCGCGACGATGGCGATCGAAAGCACCTGGGGGAAGAAGTACGCGATCTTGTAGAAGCCCGATCCGCGGACTCCCGCGATCGCCGCGCCCTTCCGGCGCCGTCCGCCGACATTGAGCATGAAGGCGAAGAAGAGCGCGAGGCCGAGCGTCACCAGCGGCAGCAGCAGCGCGAAGATCAGGCTGTGCCACAGCGAATCCCAGAAGATCTGGTCTTCCAGCATTTTGCTGTAGTTGTCGAAGCCGACCATCTCGAAGTCCGGGCTCAGGCCGGTCCAGTCCGTGAACGAGTAGTAGATGGACTGGATGAACGGCCAGATGACGAAGATTGCGTACAACGCCAATGGGGCCGCCAAAAACCCCACAATGAACCGGTACTTGCCGTGTTGCATGGTTACCGACCCCGATCTTCCGGCGTGTGCCGCCGCTGGTGACGCGTGCTCACTGGTGCTTGTAGTGCTTGATGGACTGGTCCTTGGCCGCCGCGTCGGCGAAGCCCTGGATCTTCTTGATGGTCTCCGCCGGGGTCGCTCGGCCGGCCATCATCTCGCCCAGACCGGCGACGCCGATCTGCTCCTTCTGGAGCTTGACGTACCAGTCCTGGAGGCGCGGGTTGACCACGTTGTCGCCGGCCTTGTCCAGCGCGGCGGTGGCGGACTTCAGGCCCGGGGTCAGCTCGATTCCGTCGGTGCCGCCGTTGAGCGCGGTCAGGGACTTCACGCTCTGCGTGAAGTTCTTCGACGACGCCTCGCTGAGCATGATGCGCAGCTGCTCCATGCCGCCGTCGGGGTTCTTCGCCGACTTCGGGACGATGAACGGCTCGCCGCCGGAGGCCCAGATGGTGCCGAACGGCATCTTGTCCGAGCTGTCGAGGCCGGACGGCGCGCCCACGGCGAGCTTGAAGTCGGCCGGCATCGTCTTGGCGGCCTCGTTCTCCACCCACGAACCGTTCGGGATGAAGAGCGCCTTGCCCTGGGTCCAGGCGGTCTGCGACTGGATGTGGTCGATGCCCGGGGTGCCCTTGAGGATGTAGCCCTTCTTGAAGAGCTCGTAGTACGCCTCGAAGGCGGCCTTCACGGCCGGGTCGGACCAGGCGTTCGGCTCCAGGTTGTCGATCTTGTCGAGTACCTCGCGGCCGCCGATCTTGGCGATGAACGGGTAGAGCGAGAACGGCAGGTAGTACGGGTGCTTGCCCGCGTACGTCCAGCCCGCGATGCCCTTCTTCTTCGCCTTGGCGCACAGGGCGAGCATGTCGTCCCAGTTCTCCGGGTACGTCGCGTCCAGCTTCTCCAGCGCCGTCTCGGAGTACCAGACGCCGTAGACCGTGTACGCGTAGTACATGATCCAGACGGGGTCGCCGTCGAACTGGCCCATCTCGACGATGCCGGGCCGCAGCGTGTCGCGGACCTTCTTGCCCGGGTCGTCGATGGACGGCGAGTCCAGCAGCGGGGTGAGGTCGGTGAGCTGCTTCTTGCCGACCAGGACGCCCATGTCCATCTGCTCGGCACCCGAGTTGTCGATGAGGTCCGGGGGCGTTCCGCCATTGAACCGCGGCTGGAGCTGCGACCTGATCTTCTGCGTCGACGAGAACTTGATCTTCGCCTTGGGGTACGTCTTCTCATAGACGGCCTTGGCGTCCTCGGCGTACTTCGTGCCGAAACCGCCGTCGAAAATCACGATTTCGAGCGGCGCGCTCTCATTGACACCCAGCGGGTTCTTCTCGGTCTTCTTGCCCTTGTCGACCTTCTCGTCGCCGCCGCTGTCGCCGCTCGCGCAGGCCGACAGGAAGCTCATCGTCGGAACAGCGATCAGGCCGAGTGCGGCCGAACGCTTGATCAGATCGCGACGGCCAAGGCCCTCATTGTTGTGGGCGGAGGTGGATCCCATGCTCAAGTCCTCGCCTTCTCCAGGACTCAGGCGGTGTACCGGTCACCCGTAATCGTCGCCTAGGCGAAGGGCCCCGCCACCGCAGTCAAATGACGCTGGGTCGTGCTGAGTTGCAGTAAGTACGTCGGACACAGCTTTCGGCAGCCGTCACGCGGCTTCCCCCACTGCTCCCCGTCCCCCTGGTCCGCTTCCGCAAAGCTGCGTTGCGGACGCCGACAGGTATAGTCCACTTCCGGTCAACTGAGCAAGATCGAAAGCAAGGTTGGACGGCAAGCTTTCCCGAGTTGAGACCTCGCGGACATCTGGAACGCGCACGTAGTCGTCCGTACGGCTCCGTAAACACGGCGCGCCCTCTTCGCCTCCCCCGCCCCATACAACACCCTTGACAGCATCGGCGACTTGGCTCCCTACTGGACCCCGTTGCACCGCTCATGACAACGTTGTCCAAGGGGAGGAACAGCCCGGGATGCAGTACAGACCTCGGTACGCCCATGGCCCCACCGCGGCCGCCGTCGCGGCGACCGCCCTCCTGCTGGTGGTGACGGCCCCGTCCGCGGCCGTCGCGCGACCCGACCGGCCGGCGCCGCCGGAGCGGACCTTCAGCTCCTCGTTCGAGGCGGACGAACCGCAGCCCGACTGGCGCAATACGGTAGAAGTCACCCCGGGCGGCGAGAAGCGGGCCTCGGGCGTGGACGGCGGATTCAGCTCCGGGATCCCGGGCAATGTGACCGACCGGGTCGTCGAGCTGCGCGCCAGCGGCGAGAACACCGGCGGCGGCGAGACCAAGGAGAACCTCGTCGACGTCCAGCCCGCCACCAAGTGGCTGGCCTTCGAACCGTCCGCGTGGATCGAGTTCGACCTGGACGAACCGGCCAAGCTGGTGACATACGCCCTCACGTCGGCCAACGACCACGCCGAGCGCGATCCGAAGGACTGGACCCTGAAGGGGTCGGCCGACGGCAAGGAGTGGCAGGTCCTCGACTCCCGCGAGGGTCAGACCTTCGCGAAGCGGTTCGAGACGAAGAGCTACGACTTCGCGAACACGACGGTGTACGCGCACTACCGGCTGGAGATCACCCGGAACAACGGCGCGTCCGACGCCACCCAGCTGGCGGACGTTCAGTTCTCGAACGGTGACACCGCCCCGCCCGCCCCCCAGGACATGCGCAGCCAGGTCGACCGCGGGCCCTCCGGCTCCCCCACCGCCAAGTCGGGCGCGGGGTTCACGGGGAAGCGCGCGCTGCGGTACGCCGGTACGCACAAGGCGGACGGCCGGGCGTACTCGTACAACAAGGTCTTCGACGTCGACACGCGCGTCACGCGGGACACCGAGCTGTCGTACCGGGTCTTCCCGTCCCTCCCGGAGACCGACCTCGACTACCCCGCCACCCACGTGTCGGTCGACCTGGCCTTCACGGACGGCACCTATCTGAGCGACCTGCGCGCCGTCGACCAGCACGGCGCGGTCCTGTCCCCGCAGGGCCAGGGGGCGTCCAAGACGCTGTACGTCAACCAGTGGAACCACAAGGCGTCGCGGATCGGCGCGGTCGCGGCCGGCAAGACCGTCGACCGGGTGCTGGTGGCGTACGACTCGCCCAAGGGGCCCGCGAAGTTCAGCGGCTGGGTGGACGACGTCACCCTTGCCCCCAAGGCCCCGGAGAAGCGCCTGGCGCACTTCTCCGACTACGTCTCGACCACGCGCGGCACCCACTCCAGCGGCGCCTTCTCGCGCGGCAACAACATCCCCGCGACCGCCGTCCCGCACGGCTTCAACTTCTGGACGCCGGTGACGAACGCCGCGTCCACCAGCTGGCTCTACGACTACGCCCGCGGCAACAACGGCGACAACCTGCCCACCCTCCAGGCGTTCAGCGCGAGCCACGAGCCGAGCCCGTGGATGGGAGACCGGCAGACGTTCCAGCTGATGCCGTCCGTGGCGGCGGGCACCCCGGACGCCGGCCGCAAGGCGCGCGCCCTGCCCTTCCGCCACGAGAACGAGACGGCCAAGCCGCACGAGTACGGGGTCACCTTCGAGAACGGCCTCAAGGCCGAGATGACCCCGACCGACCACGCGGCGATGATGCGGTTCACCTATCCCGGTGCGGACGCGAGCGTCCTATTCGACAACGTGTCGAACGACGGCGGTCTCACGCTCGACCCGGCCACCCGCTCGTTCACCGGCTTCTCCGACGTCAAGAGCGGCCTGTCCACCGGTGCCACCAGGCTCTTCGTGTACGGCGTCTTCGACGCGCCGGTCACCGGGAGCGGCAAGCTCAGCGGCGGCGGGGGCGACGACGTGACGGGCTACCTGCGCTTCCAGCCGGGCGAGGACCGCCAAGTCACCCTGCGGCTGGCGACCTCACTCATCAGTGTGGACCAGGCGAAGAAGAACCTGGCCGACGAGATCCCGGCGGGCACCTCCTTCGAGCGCGTCAAGAACCGGGCGCGGGACGCCTGGGACGACCTGCTCGGGCGCGTCGAGGTCGAGGGCGCGAGCCGCGACCAGCTGACGACCCTCTACTCCAGCCTCTACCGGCTGTACCTGTATCCGAACTCCGGCTTCGAGAACACCGCCACCAAGGCCCGCCCCCGGCAGCAGTACGCGAGCCCCTTCTCCAAGCAGCCGGGCCCCGACACGCCCACCCACACGGGCGCGAAGATCGTCGACGGCGAGGTGTACGTCAACAACGGTTTCTGGGACACCTACCGGACGACCTGGCCGGCGTACTCCTTCCTCACCCCGAAGAAAGCCGGCCGGCTCGTCGACGGCTTCGTCCAGCAGTACAAGGACGGCGGCTGGATCTCCCGCTGGTCCTCGCCCGGTTACGCCGACCTGATGACCGGCACCAGCTCCGACGTCGCGTTCGCCGACGCGTATGTGAAGGGGGTCGACTTCGACGCGGAGGCGGCGTACGAGGCGGCCGTCAAGAACGCCACCGTCGTGCCGCCCTTCTCCGGCGTGGGCCGCAAGGGCATGAAGACGTCGCCGTTCCTCGGGTACGCCTCCACGGACACCCACGAGGGCCTCTCCTGGTCCCTGGAGGGCTACCTCAACGACTACGGCCTCGCGAAGATGGGCGAGGCGCTCCACCAGAAGACGAAGAAGGCGCGCTACAAGGAGGAGGCGCGGTACTTCCTCAACCGCGCCCGCAACTACGTCAAGCTCTTCGACGGCAAGGCCGGCTTCTTCCAGGGCCGCGACCTCAAGGGCGACTGGCGCGTCCCCTCCGAGAAGTACGACCCGCGCGTGTGGGGATACGACTACACGGAGACCAACGGCTGGGGCTACGCCTTCACCGCGCCCCAGGACTCCCGCGGCCTCGCCAACCTCTACGGCGGCCGGGCCGGCCTCGGCGACAAACTCGACCGGTACTTCTCCACCCCGGAGACGGCCGACCCCGCGTTCGCCGGGTCGTACGGCGGCGTCATCCACGAGATGACGGAGGCGCGCGACGTACGGATGGGCATGTACGGGCACAGCAACCAGGTGGCCCACCACGCGACGTACATGTACAACGCCGCCTCGCAGCCCTGGAAGACGCAGGAAAAGGTTCGCGAGGTCCTGTCCCGCCTCTACACCGGCAGCGAGATCGGCCAGGGCTACCACGGCGACGAGGACAACGGCGAGCAGTCCGCCTGGTACCTCTTCTCCGCGCTCGGCTTCTACCCGCTGGTCATGGGCAGCGGCGAGTACGCGATCGGCTCGCCGCTCTTCACCAAGGCCACCGTCCACCTGGAGAACGGCCGCGACCTGGTGGTCAGGGCGCCGAAGAACAGCGCGAAGAACATCTACGTTCAGGGGCTGAAGGTCAACGGCAAGCCCTGGAAGTCCACCGCGCTGCCGCACAGCGTGCTCGCGCGCGGCGGGACGCTGGAGTTCGCCATGGGACCCGAGCCCTCCTCGTGGGGTACGGATGAGAAGGCCGCGCCCGTGTCCATCACGCGGGATGACAAGGTGCCGTCGCCGCACGGGGACGCGATCACGGGCTCTGGTCCGCTGTTCGACAACTCGTCGGCCACCGACGGGCAGTTCGAGAGCCTCGACCTGCCGGTGAAGCCGGACACCCGCGCCCTTCAGTACACCCTCACGTCCTCGGACCGCGCCAAGGCACCTGGGGGCTGGGTGCTCCAGGGCTCGCGGGACGGTGAGAAGTGGCGGGACCTCGACAGACGTACGGGAGAGTCCTTCGCCTGGGACCACCAGACCCGCGTCTTCACCGTCGCCCGCCCGCACCGCTACGAGAAGTACCGCCTGGTACCGGACGGGCCGGCGACCCTCGCGGAGGTGGAGCTCCTGCGGTAGCCCATGGCACGGGGAGGACCGGTCCGGCGGCCGGTCCTCCCTGCCGCCACTCCGCCGAGGTGTTGTAACCGTTCGTGTGCGCAGTGTCACTGACGACGGCTACGCTCGGTGTGCGCGGAAGGAGCGTCGCCCATGCCTCAGCCCAAGGACCTCGACCCGTACACCGACCCGAGGTCGTTCTACGGCTCGGAACTGCGCCGCCTGCGCGAAGCCGGTGGGCACTCGCAGGAGCAGCTCGGGGAGCAGGTCTTCTGCTCCGGCGCGTACATCGGCCAGTTGGAGGGCGCGACGCGGCGGCCGCAGTTCGACCTGTCGAAGATGCTCGACGGTGTGCTGGGAAGTGGTGAGCACCTTCAGCGCCTGTGCCGCCTCGCACGCGAGTCGAAGGTCGCGAAGTACTTCGCCGACGCGGCGGACCTGCAGCAGCGGGCGACGGCGATCAGCGAGTACGGGTCGATGCTGGTTCCGGGGCTGTTGCAGACGGAGGGCTACGCGCGGGCGCTGACCCGCGGCGCCCACCCGTTCGCCGCACAGTCGGTGATCGAGGGGCATGTCAGCACCAGGATGGAACGGGCACAGCTGCTCGACTCGCCCACAGCGCCGGTGTTATGGGTGATCACCCACGAGGCGATGCTCCGCGTGCCGGTCGGCGGGCCCGCTGTCATGCGCGGCCAGCTCACGCATCTCCTCAAGGCGGCGCGCACCCGGCCCCATGTCGTGCTCCAGGTCATGCCCTTCAGCGCCGGACCGCACCCGTTCCTCGACACCAACGTGTCCCTGATGGACTTCACCGACGAGCCGCCGGTCGTCTACACCGAAGGCGCGTATACCGGCCAGCTCGTCGAAGAACCCGCCCTGGTCGCCCAGTTCCGATCGGCCTACGATCTGGCCAGGGCCGCCGCGCTGTCGCCGGAGGCGTCCCTGGCCCTGATCGAATCGGCGGCGAAGGACTACACGACACATGATCACCACACCTGACCTGAGCACCGCCGCGTGGCGCAAGTCCTCGTACAGCAACGGCGACGGGGGCAACTGCGTCGAGGTCGCCGACGGCTGCCCCGGCGGCGTCATACCTGTCCGCGACAGCAAGACCGCGCCCGGGGGCCCCGCGCTCGTGTTCCGGGCCGCCGGCTGGGCGCCCTTCGTCACCGCCGTCAGGAACGGCGCTCTCTGACCGCACCGCCGTCAGGGCGGCTCTCCCCGACCGCACGGCACGCGGAAGGGCCGCACCCCGGCGGGGGTGCGGCCCTTCGGCGTCAGGCTGTGACGACTAGCTGCGGATCAGCGACCGCAGCACGTACTGCAGGATGCCGCCGTTGCGGTAGTAGTCGGCCTCGCCCGGCGTGTCGATGCGCAGCTTCGCGTCGAACTCCACCGTCTCGCCGCCGTCCTTGACGGCCTTGACCTTCAGCGTGTCCGGGATGCCGCCGTCGTTCAGACCGGTGACGCCGGTGATCTCGAAGGTCTCCTCGCCGTTCAGACCCAGCGAGTCCGCCGAGGCGCCCTCCGGGTACTGGAGCGGAAGGACGCCCATGCCGATGAGGTTCGAGCGGTGGATGCGCTCGTACGACTCGGCGATGACGGCCTTGACGCCGAGCAGCGCGGTGCCCTTGGCCGCCCAGTCGCGGGACGAGCCCGAGCCGTACTCCTTGCCCGCCAGGATGACCAGCGGGGTGCCGGCGGCCTGGTAGTTCTGCGAGGCGTCGTAGATGTACGACACCGGGGCGTCGGGCTGGGTGAAGTCGCGGGTGAAGCCGCCCTCGGTGCCCGGCGCGATCTGGTTGCGCAGGCGGATGTTGGCGAACGTACCGCGGATCATGACCTCGTGGTTGCCACGGCGGGAGCCGTAGGAGTTGAAGTCACGGCGCTCGACGCCGTGCTCCGTGAGGTACTTGCCGGCCGGGGTGTCGGCCTTGATGGCGCCGGCCGGGG
>NZ_VBVX01000262.1 GCF_005981925.1 Streptomyces albidochromogenes | reverse complement strand
CGCCACCCCGTGTCCTTCGCCTGGCAGACCCAGTCGACCACCGACGCCGCGCAGATCGGACGCTGGGCCGAGGGCCAGCCCCAGGCGAACTTCATCACCGCCACCGGCATGGTCCACGACGTGCTCGACGTACCGCTCGAAGCCGGCCGCAACGCGCTGGAGCGGCTGCTCGAAGCCGGGGTCGACGTCGGCCCGGTGGCCGAGTTCGGCGCCAGCAACGGCGACGACGCGCGCCTGCTCTTCTTCACCGCCACCCGCGGCACCCCGGACGACGAGGACGAGTGGTGGCCCTGCGAACTCGACTGCCACCCCGAGACCATGGACGAGCATCCGGGGCTGCGCTGGCACTGCCGGGGCAGCTACGTCCTCGTACCGCCGGCGCGGCTTCCCGGAGACCACGGGGTCGGCTGGGTGCGCGGCCTCGAACACCCGCTGCCCGACCCGCTGACCCTCCTGGAGACGCTGACCGACGCCTGCGCGCGGTACGTCGGCGAGGACGACCCGGACGACCACCACGCGGTGGCCTGGCCGCTGGGCCGCTGACCCGCCGGGACGGCGGAGCGGCTCACGACCCCTGGGCGGCCGTGAGCCCCTGAATGCGCGCGAGCACGGTCACCTTCGGAGCGCCCTTGCCCGCGCCGGCCGACCCGCCCGCCGCGTCCTTCGCCGGCACCTGCGCGACCTGGCTGGAGACCCGCTCCTTGGTGAGCTTGGTCCTCGCGGTGCCGGTCATCAGCGCCCGTACGTCGGCGTTGAGATCCAGCCGCACCCCCTGGGCCACGGTCTGCTGCTCGAACTGGCGGGTCGCGAAGAACACCGTCGCCCCGCCGTCCGCCGTGACCAGCCCCAGCGGCGCGAACGTCCCGGTGTCCAGCGGCTGGTCGCGGTACTGGACCGTGCGCCCGATCTGCCGCGCCGACTTCTGGCGCGCCTGGCGTACGGCGGAGGTGTGCGGCCCCGGTGCGAAGTTCTCCGGCTTGCCGTCCTGCATGTACGACGCGTACTGCACGCTCAGGTCCTTCGGCGGCACCACGAGCGAGGGCGCGTCCGGCGCCACCGGCTCGGCCCAGCCGTCCGCGTCCTTCTTGAACGTGGGCACCTCGTTCGGCGTGAGCACCGACAGGTGCGAGACCTCCCACAGCTGGTCGGCCCCGCCGCGTACGAACACCAGCATCCAGCGGGTGTCGAGCCGCCCGGTGTCCTTGTCGCGGTTGCTGTCGGTGTCCGCGACGAACCACCGCGGCCAGCCCGCCTTCTTGGGGATGGCGAACTTGGCGTCGGTCAGCTCCAGCGGATCGTGCCGCGGATTGCCGTCCGGGCTCTGCGTCTGGCGCGCCTTGAGGCCCGCCTGATTGATCGCGCCGAGCGCGCCGGTGACCCGGCCCGCGTCGAGGGCCGGGTCGTACGCCTTGTCCGCCTTGTTGTACGCCGCGGTGAAGTCCTTCAGGGCCCGCGCGGCCTCGGACTCGCTCGCCGACGGCACCACTTCCAGCTCGCCGTGCACCGTCACGCACCCGCTCGCCGTCAACGACAGCGCCGTCGCCGTCGCGAGACCCGTTACCAGCCGCCTCAGCGTGCTCCTGCTCATGCGCTGCCTTCTGTGTCTTCGTCCCCACCGACTTCCGGAACCCTACCGGGGACCGGAAAAGCACGGGCGCGGGGACCGGGTACAGCGGCCACACCGTGACCTGGCGAGGCCGGCCCCGCCGGGGGCGCGGATCCGGGTGCTTCAATGCCGGGGTGAACGAACTCGACGTCCTGCACGTCTTCTGCGGCCCGGACGGACGCCACGGCAACGCCCTCGGCGTCGTGCGCGACGGGCGGGCCTACCCCGACGAGGCGTCACGCCAGGCCCTCGCCGCCGAACTGGGCTTCAGCGAGACCGTGTTCGTCGACGACCCCGAGCGCGGCGTCGTCGACATCCACGCGCCCGGCCGGCGCGTCCCCTTCGCCGGGCACCCGCTGGTCGGCGCAGCCTGGCTGCTCGACCTGGAAGTGGTCAACGCGCCCGTCGGGGAGGTGTGGGCACGCCACGACGGCGAGTTCACCTGGATCACCGCGCACGCCGAGTGGGCCCCGCCGCGCCGCCTGCGGCGGTACGCCTGCGCGGCCGAGGTCGACGCGCTGCCCGCGCCGCCGCCCGCCGACGGCCCGCTGTACGCGTGGGCGTGGGAGGACGAGGCGGCGGGCCGGGTGCGCGCCCGCGCGTTCCCGCTGTGCGACGACGGTACGGAGGACGAGGCGACCGGGGGCGCCGCGCTCCTGCTCACCGCGGAGTTGGGCCGGGCCCTGAACATCACGCAGGGCTCCGGGTCCCAGCTCCTGACGGCTCCGGGACCCGACGCCTCGATCGAGATCGGCGGCCGCGTCCGCTTCGCGTCGTACGCCCGCGGACCGGCCGCCGGGCTCAGGCGCTGAGCGGGAACTCCGCGCCCAGCTCCCGGAAGAGGGCCCCGTTGAAGTCGAACGCGCGCTTGCACTCGTCGACGATGCGCTGCTTCTCCAGGTCGTCGGCGTTCACCCGGTCCAGCAGCTCCCGGTAACCGCGCTTGAAGGCGGCCGGGTTGGCGATGTCCTCGAAGACGTAGAAGCGCACTCCGTCGCCCTTGCGCGCGAAGCCCCAGGTGCGCTCCGCCTTGTCGCGGATGATCTGGCCGCCCGACAGGTCGCCGAGGTAGCGCGTGTAGTGGTGCGCCACGTAACCGGCCGGCCAGTCGCGCGCGCACGCGGTGATGCGTGCGGCGTACGCCTCCGTCGCCGGCAGCGGCCGGGCCGCCGCGCGCCAGTCCGCGCCGCGCAGATGCGCCAGGTCGCGCTCCAGCTCGGCGGTCCGCATCAGCTCCGGCCGGATGAACGGGCCGGCGACCGGATCGTCCGCCAGCGGTCGGGCTGCCTCCTCCAGCGCCCGGTACACGAACCACAGCTGCTCCGTGTAGCGCGCGTACGCGTCCACAGGGAGCTTCCCGCCGAGCAGATCGCTCATGAAGGAGGACGTCTCCGCCTCGGTGTGCTGCTCGTGCGAGGCGACCCGGATCAGCGTCGAGAAGGGAGTCGCGGCGTCAGTGGAGCCGGCGGCTGTGGCGGTTGCGTCCAAGGCGGACCTCCGGGGACCGAGGGGGACGGGAAGGAAGGCCGTGCGGTGGCAGCACGCGCAGCCGCCACCGCCGATCCTCCCTGCTTAGGTTTGCCTAAGTCAATGTGTTCCCGACGACCTGTCGGTAAAAACGCTACTCCCTCGTCCCGTTCACGGCAGCGTGAGGATGTCCGCGCCGGTCTCCGTGACCACGAGCGTGTGCTCGAACTGCGCGGTCCGCCTGCGGTCCTTGGTCACGACCGTCCACCCGTCCTCCCACATGTCGTACTCGTGGGTGCCGAGCGTCAGCATCGGCTCGATGGTGAAGGTCATGCCGGGCTGCATCACCGTCGTGGCGTGCGGGCTGTCGTAGTGCGGGATGATCAGACCCGAGTGGAACGACGAGTTGATGCCGTGCCCCGTGAAGTCGCGCACCACGCCGTAACCGAAGCGCTTCGCGTACGACTCGATCACCCGCCCGATGACGTTGATCTGGCGCCCCGGCTTGACCGCCTTGATGGCGCGCACCAGTGACTCGCGGGTGCGCTCCACGAGCAGCCGCGACTCCTCGTCGACGTCGCCGCACAGGTACGTCGCGTTGTTGTCGCCGTGCACGCCGTTGATGTACGCCGTGACGTCGAGGTTCACGATGTCGCCGTCCCGCAGCACCGTGGAGTCCGGGATGCCGTGACAGATGACCTCGTTGACGGAGCTGCACAGCGACTTCGGGTAACCGCGGTATCCGAGGGTAGAGGGATAGGCGCCGTGGTCGATCATGAAGTCGTGGGCGACGCGGTCCAGCTCGTCCGTGGTGACACCGGGCGCGATGTGCTTGGCGGCCTCCTCCATCGCCTGCGCGGCGATACGGCCCGCGACGCGCATCCGCTCGATGGTGTCGGAATCCTGGATCTCGGGGCCGGTGTACGGCGTCGGCGCCGGCTTCCCGACGTACTCGGGACGCCGGATGTTGCCGGGAACGGAACGGGCGGGAGAAAGCTCCCCTGGTACGAGCAGCGACTGGCCAGACATGCAAGCGAGTGTATCCAGCCCCCATCGGGCAGCATGGCGACAGAGGAAGGAGCCGACGATGGCCCTGTTCAAGAAGCGCACCGCCGGAAAGCCGGGCGAATGGTTCTACTGCCTGGAACACAAGAAGGTCGAAGAGGGACCGGAGTGCCCCGCCAAGGACCGGTTCGGCCCCTACGCGACCCGCCAGCAGGCGCAGCACGCGATGGAGACGGCGGCCGAGCGCAACCTGGAATGGGAGACGGACCCCAAGTGGCACGACAAGGGCAAGGACGACGCGCGGCCCGGTGAGGAAGGCGCCTGAGCGGGCCCCGGCTCACCCCACCGGTTCAGCCGCCGCCGCGCCCTGCCGGGCCCGGCGGCGCTGGGCGTCCTCGTCCGTGTCGGCGTCGTACGTCATGAGCTTCGGCAGCGCCGCGGACAGCAGGCCGACCGAGACGACGCACGCCAGTCCGCCGCTCCAGATCGCCGGCCGGGTCCCGGACCAGCCCGCCAGAGCCCCGGCCCGCACCTGACCGAGCTGCGGCCCGACGCTGTACGACAGCACCTCGATGCCCGCGAGCCGGCCGCGCAGCTCCTCGGGGATCGTCTGGTTCCAGATGGTCGACCGCCCGAGCCCGCTGAGCATGTCGCCCGCGCCCGCGAACGCCAGGCACACCAGCACGGCCCACACACTGCTGAACCACCCGGCGGCGGCGATCGCCAGCCCCCAGCCGGCCGCGCCGTACACGACGAGCTGCCCGTGCCGCCGCACACGCGACGCCCAGCCGCTGGTCAGGCCGACGATCACCGACCCGACGGACCCGGCGGCGTACATCAGCCCGAGCGCCCACTCGGCGTCGAGGTCGTCCGCGAGGAACGGGAAGACCGCGTTGGGGAACGCGAAGAACATCGCGGCCAGGTCGACGGCGTAGGTGCCCAGCAGCACGGGCCGGCTCCACGCGTAGCGCGCGCCCTCCGCGATGCCGCGCAGCGACGGCTTCGGGGCGTTCTCGGACGCCGGCGCGGCCTTGAGGCGCGTGCACAGCGCCACGGACACCGCGAACCCGACGACCGTGACGCCGTACGCCGTCGCGTGCCCGGCGTAGGCCACGACCACGCCCGCGACCGCCGGGCCGGCGATGGCGCCGGTCTGCCAGCGCAGCGAGTTGAGCGCGGCGGCGGCGGTGAGCTGGTCGTGCGGCACGATGCGCGCCATCAGGGAGTCCAGCGCGGGGCGCTGGAGGCCGGCGAGCGCGGAGACGCCGGCCGCGACCACGTACAGCGGCCACAGCAACGGCTCGGGCAGCAGCGCGTTGACGAGCAGCAGCCCGGCCAGCACCCCGAGGCCGGCCTCGGTCAGCGCGATGACCTTGCGCCGGTCGGCGGAGTCGGCCAGCGCGCCGCCGTACAGCCCGAACACGACCAGCGGCACCAGCTCGACGGCGCCCATCGCGCCGACCGCGAGCGGGGAGTCGGTGAGGTGCTTGATCTGCAGCGGCAGCGCGATCATGGCCATGAAGCTGCCGAAGTAGGTGACGAGCCCCTGCACGAACAGCAGGCGGAAGTCGCGCGAGCTGCGCCAGGGGGCGAGGTCCGGCAGTATCGCCGTGAGCTTGGACGTCACGACCGGCCATGGTCCGCGACACCGGCCGCCCCGACAACCGATTTACCGGCCGAAGGCGGGCTGCCGGCGCGCGCCGCCCGGTAGCCGGGGGCGGCCCACCCCGCCTACCACCGCCCCGGCGGCGGCGCCGTCAGCTGGTCGGCCAGGTGGGAGAGGCGGTCGCGCAGCCGCCGCCGTCCCCGTGGCGCCGGGACGCTGTTCTCGCCCGCCGCCGCGCTCACCAGGTGCTGCACCGTGTCCAGATCCACCTCTCCGCCGGCCGGCACGGACAGCGCCTCGTGCGCCAGCCCCCGGATCTCCCGGTCGCCGCCGTCCAGCGACAGCACGGTCGCGCCGGCCCGCCGCGCGTCGTGCACCCGCTCCAGGAGTCCCTCGCCCGGCCGCTGGGGCGCCACGACGAGCAGCGTCTCGCCCCGGCCGGCCGCCTCGATCCGGCCGAGGCCCACCGACAGGTGCGCCGGCTCCCCGGGCGCCACCCGGTGGCGTACGAGCGTGGGGTTCAGCTCCGGGAGCCCCGACCAGGCCGCCTCGTCGACGAGGTGCGCGGCGAGGTGCCACGGCTCGTACACCTCGGTCCCCACCAGCAGCAGCCCGCCGCCCTGCGGCACCACGGAGGCCCGCAGCGCCCCGGCGAACCGCCGGGCGGCCGGCAGCCACTGCGTCCCGTCGAGGACCTCACGCAGCAGGGCGACACGCACGGCATCCATGCGGCGGCATCCTGCCGGAGCCGAGTGCCCGGCCGGGGGCGAATGCCTCCGTCTCACCCGTACGAGCGTGCTACCTGCAAGTAGGGTCGGTCCATGACTTCGACTGACAGCAGCGCCGCCAGCACCGGCGCACAGAAGCCCGCAGCCAAGGACCCCTGGGACCTCCCCGACATCTCCGGCCTCGTGGTCGGCGTGCTCGGAGGAACGGGCGACCAGGGGCGCGGGCTCGCGTACCGGCTGGCCAGGGCCGGCCAGAAGGTGATCATCGGCTCGCGCGCCGCCGAGCGCGCACGGAGCGCCGCCGACGAGCTCGGCCACGGCGTGGAGGGCGCGGACAACGCCCAGTGCGCGCGCCGCAGCGACATCGTTATCGTCGCCGTGCCGTGGGACGGCCACGCCAAGACCCTCGAAGCGCTGCGCGAGGAACTGCGCGGCAAGCTCGTCGTCGACTGCGTGAACCCGCTCGGCTTCGACAAGAAGGGCGCGTACGCCCTGAAGCCGGAGGAGGGCAGCGCCGCCGAGCAGGCCGCCGCCCTGCTGCCGGACTCCCGGGTGACCGCCGCGTTCCACCACCTGTCGGCCGTGCTCCTCCAGGACCGGACGGTCGAGGAGATCGACACCGACGTGATGGTGCTGGGCGAGACCCGCGCCGACACCGACATCGTTCAGGCCCTCGCCGCCCGGATTCCCGGCATGCGCGGCGTGTTCGCGGGCCGGCTGCGGGGCGCCCACCAGGTGGAGTCCCTGGTCGCCAACCTGATCTCGGTGAACCGCCGCTACAAGGCGCACGCGGGCCTGCGCGTCACCGACGTGTAGCGGCGGCCTTGGTACGACGGCGCACCGGAGCCGCGTACAGCTGAAGTCGGGGCATGGTGGACACTGGACGGGAAGCTTTCCGCCCCGGACAGGAGCCGCCCCCCATGCCCCGCCTCGCTCTGTACGCCCTCCTCGTCTGCCTCCTCGCCGTGGCCGCCGCGGTGGTGTCCTTCGTCCAGGGCAGCTGGCTCGGCATCGTCTGGATCCTGCTGGCGGGTGTCGCCTCGAACATGGCCTGGTACTACCTGCGCAGGGCCAGGGCCGGCCGGGGGACCTCCGTCACGGGCTGACCCGCGCGGGGTCCGGGTCGCCGTCCCAGAACCGGTAGTACTCCAGGCCCGTCCGCCAGTCGTCCACTCCCAGGCCCCGCAGCACGGCGTCGACCGCGTCGAAGAAGGCGCCCCCGACCTCGGGAATCCACAGCAGGGCGAAGACCAGCAGCAGCCCGAACGGCGCGAGCGGCTCGACCTGGCGGCGGACCTTGGACGAGAGCCAGGGCTCGATCACGCCGTACCCGTCGAGACCGGGCACCGGCAGGAAGTTCAAGATCGCTGCCGTGACCTGGAGCAGCGCGAGGAAGCCGAGCGCGTACAGGAACGGGCCGGGAACGCCGTCCGTGGCGCCCAGCCAGAACGGCGCGGTGCACACGAGCGCGAACAGGACGTTCGTCAGCGGACCCGCCGCCGAGATGAGGCTGTGCTTCCAGCGGCCCCGGACGCGGCCCCGCTCGATGTAGACCGCGCCGCCCGGCAGACCGATGCCGCCCATGACCACGAAGATCACCGGCAGCACGATGCTGAGCAACGGGTGGGTGTACTTGAGGGGGTTGAGGGTCAGATAGCCCCGCGCGCCGACGGAGATGTCGCCGCCGTGCAGTGCGGTACGGGCGTGCGCGTACTCGTGCAGGCACAGCGAGACGACCCACGCGGACGTCACGAAGAGGAACACGGCGAAACCCGTGCTCGCGGAGAACTCCGTCCACACCGCCCAGCCGGAGACCGCCGTGACGGCGGCGATCCCGAGGAAGACGGGACTGATCCGCCGGTCGCGACGGGTGGGGGCGGTGGTCATGAGCGGGCCTCCAGAGGGTGGGAGCGGGCCGGACAGCAGGACTGCCTACCCGGCGGGACTGTGAAAACGCCTCGCGCGGCCCCGGTGGTTCCGGCGATGCTGCCTGCATGGCGCTCTGGCGAATCATGTACGACGGCCGGCCGGCGGAACGCCGCGGCGAACCGTTCCCGGTGGGTGACGAGGTGCGGTGGGAGCTGTCGCCGCACCGGCCGGAGCATCGGGCCTTCGGCACGCTCCGGTCCGTCCAGATCGTCGTCGGGGGGTACGCCGAGACGCACGCCGGGTCGCGCTCGTACGAGCCGGTGGCGGGGGAGCGGTGGCCGCGTCCGGTCACGACGTGTCCCCGGCCGTTCGGGGACGGGACGCGGCCGGTCCGGGACGGCCGCGGCCACCTGAACCAGGAGGCGGGCCTCCCGGCCGGCCCGCGGACGCCCGGCGAGCCGGCGTCCGTACGTCCCGGAGAATAGATCCGTGCGCTATCGCATCCTAGGCCCCACCCAAGCACTCCGCGACGACGGAACGCCCGTCGCCGTCGGCGGAGCGCGGCTGCGTGCCCTGCTGACGGCGCTCGCCCTGCGGCCGGGACGCACGGTCACCACCGGTGTCCTCACCGACGAGGTCTGGGCCGGGGAGCCGCCCGCCGACGCGAGCGGCGCGCTCCAGGCCCTGGTCGGCCGCCTGCGCCGGGCCCTCGGGCACGGCGCGATCGCCTCGGCCGACGGCGGCTACCGGCTCCGCGCCGACCCGGAGGCGGTGGACCTGTACCGCTTCGAGCGCCTGGCCCGGGAAGGCACGCGCGCCCTGGACACGGGCGACCCGGGCAAGGCGGCGGAGCTGCTCGGCGAGGCGCTGGAGCTGTGGCACGGCCCGGCCCTGGCGGGGCTCCCCGACCGTACGGCGCGGGCCGCCCACTGGGAGACCCGCCGCCTCGCGGCCCGCCGCGCCCGGCTGGGGGCCCTGCTCGCGCTGGGCCGGCCCGAGGAGGCCCTGCCGGAGCTCGCCGCCCTCTGCGACGACCACCCCATCGACGAGCAACTGCAGTGCCTGCGGTTGCGGGCGCTGCGCGACACGGGGCGTACGGCGCAGGCGCTGGCGGAGTACGACGCCATCCGCCGCGACCTGGCGGCCCGCCTGGGCACCGACCCCTCCCCGGAACTGCGCGCCCTGCACGCGGAACTACTGGCCCCGCCTGCCGACGTACGCGACCGGCGCGAACCGGCCCACGCGGCCGCGGGTACGACGCCCGAGGAGACGCCCCGGCGCGCCACCGCCCCCGGCCGCGCCACCGACGCCGACCCCCACGCCG
>NZ_VBVX01000261.1 GCF_005981925.1 Streptomyces albidochromogenes | reverse complement strand
AGATGGGTATAAGAGACAGCGGGTAGCCGCCGATCACCACCGCCGAGCGCACCGCCCGTTCGCCGTCCGGGGCCGCGGCCACCGCACGGCGCAGCGAGCGGGCGGTCCAGGAGTCGGACGGGATCACGGACAGGGCGGCGGCGGTGACCGCGCCCGGGGCGGCGCCCGTCATGGCCGCCGCCACGCCCGCCGCCACCGCCTGGCCGCCGTAGATGCCCTCGCCCTCGTGGCTCACGCTGCCGTCGATCGCCACCAGCCGCGCCGCCTCCGCCGGGCGGCCCGCCGCGAACACGCCGAACGGCGCGGCGCGCATCGCCAGGCCGTCGCTCCAGGCGTGGCGGTGCTGGGCGGAGATCGGGGCGGCCAGGCCGCGGCGGAGGTTCTCCAGCGTGCCGCGCTCACTGAAGCCCGCGCCCCGGAACGGTCCTTCGTCCAGGTCGGCGATCCACAGGTGCCACGCGTTCTCGACATGGGCCACGGTGAGCGCCGAGCCGTGGCGGGCCAGCAGCAGGCCGGAGAAGATGGCGTACTCCGTGTCGTCCGTGCCGGCGGGGTCGGGGGACACGAAGCCTTCGACGCGGCCCCAACGGCGGCGGATCTCGGAGGGTTTCATGTTCTCGGCGGGGGCCCCGAGCGCGTCGCCCACCGCCAGACCGAGCAGGGCGCCCCGCCCCCTGTCGCGGAGTGCGCGAACGGCGTGCGGCTCGCGCAGGGCCAGTGGCGCGCGGCCGTGATCGGTGCGGGACTGCATGCAATCAACTCCCTGGGCTCGTTCCTGGATCTGTGCCACGCGAGGGCCCGGCAAAGGCTCCGAAACGTCAGCGTCACCCGGTCGGCGTGGGGTCTGAGCTGCGGGTAAGTACGGCCTTCCTTGCTGGCGGGGTGCTCGAATCGTGCGTACTTTCGATGGTGTTGAGGGGGTGAGCGGGCCGCATTCGGCCCCGCCTCCGCGCGAGAGGGGAACGGGCGGGAATGGCCATCATCGAGACCGAGGCGACGCTGCACGAGGCGCACCGCGACAACCACACGCACCGTGACGTGAATGGCGGTTGGCTGCGCCCTGCCGTCTTCGGCGCCATGGACGGTCTCGTGTCGAACCTGGCGCTGATGACCGGGGTGGCCGGCGGGTCCGTGGGTCAGCAGACGATCGTCATCACCGGTCTCGCGGGGCTGGCGGCCGGCGCCTTCTCCATGGCGGCGGGCGAGTACACCTCCGTCGCCTCGCAGCGCGAACTCGTCGAGGCGGAACTCGACGTCGAGCGCCGTGAGTTGCGCAAGCACCCGAAGGACGAGCTGGAGGAGCTCGCCGCGCTCTACGAGTCGCGGGGCGTCGACCCGGACCTGGCGCGCGAGGTCGCCACGCAGCTGTCCAGGGACCCCGAGCAGGCGCTGGAGATCCACGCCCGTGAGGAGCTGGGCATCGACCCGGGGGACCTTCCCTCCCCGCTGGTGGCCGCCGTATCGTCGTTCGGGGCGTTCGCGCTGGGCGCCCTGCTGCCCGTACTGCCGTACCTGCTGGGGGCCTCGACGCTGTGGCCCGCGGTGCTGCTCGCGCTCGTCGGGCTCTTCGCGTGCGGAGCGCTCGTGGCGAAGGTGACGGCTCGGACCTGGTGGTTCAGCGGGCTGAGGCAGTTGGCGCTGGGTGGCGCCGCCGCCGGTGTGACGTACGCCCTCGGCACTCTGTTCGGAACCGCCGTAAGGTGAGACACTATGCGGGTGTCCACATAAGTAATCTGTTACTCGTTGGTTTCGTCTTCGACACCACCGGGCAATAGCCCACGACACCGCAGGCAACGAAGCCTGCTCCGTGACGACCGGACGATGTCGGTCTGTCCGCCGGTGACCTACCCCGCACCGCTGTGCGCGGTGTCCGCATGTTGGAATGCGCTATCCACTTCGCGAGAAGCCAGCCATCATGTAACCTGCACGAAATTTCGCGGAGGGCCAACGTCGTCCCTCGGTAGTTGCATATGCCACGACGACGACGGGAGTGCCGATGCGTATCCACGCCTGGTCGCCCATGGACGGTCGCCCCGCCCAGCAGGGGATGTACGACCCCCGTAACGAGCACGACGCCTGCGGCGTCGGCTTTGTGGCCACCCTTACCGGTGTGGCCAGCCATGAGCTGGTCGAGCAGGCGCTGACCGTACTGCGCAATCTCGAACACCGCGGTGCCACGGGATCCGAGCCCGACTCCGGCGACGGCGCCGGAATCCTGCTCCAGGTCCCCGACGCCTTCCTGCGCGAGGTCACCGACTTCGACCTCCCCGAGGCCGGGGCGTACGCCGTCGGCATCGCCTTCCTGCCCGCCGACGGCCCCGCACAGGCCGTCGAGCGGATCGAGGCGATCGCCGCCGAGGAGGGCCTCGACGTACTGGGATGGCGTGAGGTTCCCGTCACTCCCTCGCTGCTCGGCAACGGCGCCCGCGCCACGATGCCCTCGTTCTCCCAGATCTTCGTCGCGGACGGTACGTCGACGGGCCTCCAGCTGGACCGCAAGGCCTTCGTCCTGCGCAAGCGCGCCGAGCGCGAGGCCGGTGTCTACTTCCCGTCGCTCTCCGCGCGCACCATCGTCTACAAGGGCATGCTCACCACCGGGCAGCTCGAGCCGTTCTTCCCCGACCTGTCCGACCGGCGCTTCGCGACCACCGTCGCCCTGGTCCACTCGCGGTTCTCGACGAACACCTTCCCCAGCTGGCCGCTCGCCCACCCGTACCGCTTCGTCGCGCACAACGGCGAGATCAACACGGTCAAGGGCAACCGCAACTGGATGAGGGCCCGCGAGTCCCAGCTCGCCTCCGACCTCTTCGGAGCGGAGAAGCTGGAGCGGATCTTCCCCGTCTGCACGCCCGACGCCTCGGACTCCGCGTCCTTCGACGAGGTGCTGGAGCTGCTGCACCTCGGCGGGCGCTCGCTGCCGCACGCGGTGCTGATGATGGTCCCCGAGGCGTGGGAGAACCACGACTCCATGGACCCGGCGCGGCGCGCGTTCTACCAGTACCACGCCACGATGATGGAGCCCTGGGACGGGCCGGCCTGCGTCACCTTCACCGACGGCACCCAGGTCGGCGCCGTGCTCGACCGCAACGGTCTGCGCCCCGGACGCTACTGGGTGACCGACGACGGGCTCGTCGTGCTGTCCTCCGAGGTGGGCGTGCTGGACATCGACCCGGCGAAGGTGGTCCGCAAGGGCCGCCTGCAGCCCGGCAAGATGTTCCTCGTCGACACCGCCGAGCACCGGATCATCGAGGACGACGAGATCAAGGCCGGCCTCGCCGCCGAGGCGCCGTACCAGGAGTGGCTGGAAGCCGGCGAGATCGAGCTGGAGGACCTGCCCGAGCGTGAGCACATCGTGCACACGCACGCCTCGGTCACCCGCCGCCAGCAGACCTTCGGCTACACCGAGGAAGAGCTGCGCGTCATCCTCGCCCCGATGGCCCGTACCGGCGGCGAGCCGCTCGGCTCCATGGGCACGGACTCGCCCATCGCGGCGCTGTCCGAGCGGCCCCGGCTGCTCTTCGACTACTTCACCCAGCTGTTCGCGCAGGTCACGAACCCGCCGCTGGACGCCATCCGCGAGGAGCTCGTCACCTCGCTGCGCTCCTCGCTCGGCCCGCAGGGCAACATCCTGGAGCCGACCGCCGCGACCTGTCGCAACGTGACGCTGCCGTTCCCGGTGATCGACAACGACGAGCTGGCCAAGCTCATACACATCAACGCCGACGGCGACATGCCGGGCATGACGGCCGCCACGCTGTCCGGTCTCTACCGCGTCAGCGGCGGCGGCGACGCGCTGGCCGCCCGCATCGAGGAGATCTGCGCCGAGGCCGACGCCGCCATCGAGGCCGGCGCCCGCCTGATCGTGCTCTCCGACCGGCACTCGGACGCCGAGCACGCGCCGATCCCGTCGCTGCTGCTCACCTCCGCCGTGCACCACCACCTCATCCGAACGAAGCAGCGCACCCAGGTGGGGCTGCTCGTCGAGGCCGGCGACGTCCGCGAGGTGCACCACGTCGCGCTGCTCATCGGCTTCGGAGCCGCCGCCGTCAACCCGTACCTGGCCATGGAGTCCGTCGAGGACCTGGTCCGCGCGGGCACCTTCATCGAGGGCGCCGAGCCCGAGCAGGCCATCCGCAACCTGATTTACGCCCTCGGCAAGGGCGTCCTGAAGGTCATGTCGAAGATGGGCATCTCGACCGTCGCCTCCTACCGGGGCGCGCAGGTCTTCGAGGCCGTCGGCCTGGACGAGGCGTTCGTCGAGAAGTACTTCAACGGCACCGCGACCAAGATCGGCGGCGCCGGTCTCGACGTCGTCGCCAAGGAGGTCTCCGCCCGGCACGCCAAGGCGTACCCGGTCTCCGGCATCTCCGCGTCGCACCGCGCGCTGGAGATCGGCGGCGAGTACCAGTGGCGCCGCGAGGGCGAGCCGCACCTGTTCGACCCGGAGACGGTCTTCCGCCTCCAGCACGCCACGCGCAACCGCCGGTACGACATCTTCAAGCAGTACACGGACCGGGTGAACGAGCAGTCCGAGCGGTTGATGACGCTGCGTGGGCTCTTCGGCTTCAAGAGCGGGCGTACGCCGATCTCGATCGACGAGGTCGAGCCCGCCTCCGAGATCGTCAAGCGCTTCTCCACCGGCGCCATGTCGTACGGCTCCATCTCCCAGGAGGCGCACGAGACCCTCGCCATCGCCATGAACCAGCTGGGCGGCAAGTCCAACACCGGTGAGGGCGGCGAGGACGCCGAGCGGCTGTACGACCCGGCGCGGCGCTCCAGCATCAAGCAGGTCGCCTCAGGCCGCTTCGGTGTCACGAGCGAGTACCTGGTCAACGCCGACGACATCCAGATCAAGATGGCGCAGGGCGCGAAGCCCGGCGAGGGCGGCCAGCTCCCCGGCCACAAGGTCTACCCGTGGGTCGCCAAGACCCGGCACTCGACGCCGGGCGTGGGGCTCATCTCCCCGCCGCCGCACCACGACATCTACTCCATCGAGGACCTGGCCCAGCTGATCCACGACCTCAAGAACGCCAACCCGGCCGCGCGCATCCACGTGAAGCTGGTGTCGGAGGTCGGTGTCGGCACGGTCGCCGCCGGTGTGTCCAAGGCGCACGCCGACGTGGTGCTGATCTCCGGCCACGACGGTGGCACGGGCGCCTCGCCGCTGACCTCGCTCAAGCACGCGGGCGGCCCCTGGGAGCTCGGCCTCGCTGAGACCCAGCAGACGCTGCTGCTCAACGGGCTGCGCGACCGTATCGTCGTCCAGACCGACGGCCAGCTGAAGACCGGCCGCGACGTCATCATCGCCGCGCTGCTCGGCGCCGAGGAGTTCGGTTTCGCGACCGCGCCGCTCGTCGTCTCCGGCTGCGTCATGATGCGCGTCTGCCACCTGGACACCTGCCCGGTCGGCATCGCCACGCAGAACCCGGTGCTGCGCGACCGCTTCTCCGGCAAGGCCGAGTACATCGTCAACTTCTTCCAGTTCATCGCGGAGGAAGTGCGCGAGCTGCTGGCCGAGCTCGGCTTCCGTACGCTCGAAGAGGCGGTCGGCCACGCCGAGCTCCTCAACACCGACGCGGCCGTGGAGCACTGGAAGGCGCAGGGCCTGGACCTGGAGCCGCTCTTCCACGTGCCCGCGCTGCCCGAGGGCGCGGTCCGCCACCAGATCACGACCCAGGACCACGCGCTGGAGAAGGCGCTCGACAACGAGCTGATCAAGCTGGCCGCCGACGCCCTGGCCGTGGACAGCGCGGAGGCCGCCGGACCGGTCCGCGCGCAGGTCGCGATCCGCAACATCAACCGGACCGTCGGCACGATGCTCGGCCACGAGGTGACGAAGAAGTTCGGCGGGGCGGGTCTGCCCGACGACACCATCGACATCACCTTCACCGGCTCGGCCGGCCAGTCCTTCGGCGCCTTCGTGCCGCGCGGTGTGACGCTGCGCCTCGAAGGCGACGCCAACGACTACGTGGGCAAGGGCCTTTCGGGCGGCCGGATCGTCGTCCGTCCCGACCGGGGCGCCGACCACCTCGCCGAGTACTCGACGATCGCGGGCAACACCATCGCGTACGGCGCCACCAGCGGCGAGCTCTTCCTGCGCGGACGGACGGGCGAGCGCTTCTGCGTCCGCAACTCCGGCGCCACGGTCGTCTCGGAGGGCGTGGGCGACCACGGCTGCGAGTACATGACCGGCGGTCGCGCGGTGGTGCTGGGCGAGACCGGGCGCAACTTCGCGGCCGGCATGTCCGGCGGCGTCGCGTACGTCATCGACCTCGACCCGGACAACGTCAACTCCGGCAACGCCGGGGCGGTCGAGGCCCTGGACGACGCCGACAAGCAGTGGCTGCACGATGTGGTGCGCCGCCACGAGGAGGAGACCGGGTCCACGGTCGCCTCGAAGCTGCTGGCCGAGTGGGACACCGCGGTGACCCGCTTCAGCAAGATCATCCCGTCCACGTACAAGGCAGTGCTCGCCGCCAAGGACGCCGCTGAGCTCGCCGGTCTCTCCGAGCAGGAGACCACCGAGAAGATGATGGAGGCGGCGACCCATGGCTGACCCCAAGGGCTTCCTGACCACCGGACGCGAGGTCGCCAAGACCCGTCCCGCCGGTGAGCGCGTCAAGGACTGGAACGAGGTCTACGTTCCCGGCTCCCTGCTGCCGATCATCAGCAAGCAGGCCGGGCGCTGCATGGACTGCGGCATCCCGTTCTGCCACAACGGCTGTCCGCTCGGAAACCTCATCCCCGAGTGGAACGACTACGCCTACCGCGAGGACTGGGCGGCCGCTTCCGAGCGGCTGCACGCCACGAACAACTTCCCGGAGTTCACCGGGCGGCTGTGCCCGGCTCCCTGCGAGTCGGCGTGCGTGCTCGGCATCAACCAGCCGGCCGTCACCATCAAGAACGTCGAGGTCTCGATCATCGACAAGGCGTGGGGCAACGGCGACGTCACGCCGCAGCCGCCCGAGCGCCTGTCGGGCAAGACCGTCGCCGTCATCGGCTCGGGCCCGGCGGGCCTCGCCGCCGCCCAGCAGCTGACCCGGGCCGGCCACACGGTCGCGGTGTACGAGCGCGCCGACCGCATCGGCGGCCTGCTGCGCTACGGCATCCCCGAGTTCAAGATGGAGAAGGTGCACATCAACCGCCGCATCGAGCAGATGCGCGCGGAGGGCACCAAGTTCCGCACCGAGGTCGAGATCGGCCGCGACATCGACGCCGCGAAGCTGCGGCGCCGGTACGACGCGGTGGTCATCGCCGCCGGCGCGACGGTCTCCCGCGACCTGCCCGTCCCGGGCCGCGAGCTGAACGGCATCCACTTCGCGATGGAGTACCTGCCGCTCGCCAACAAGGTGCAGGAGGGCGACCTGACGGTCTCCCCGATCACCGCCGAGGGCAAGCACGTCGTGGTCATCGGCGGCGGCGACACCGGCGCGGACTGCGTGGGCACCGCCCACCGTCAGGGCGCGGCGTCCGTCACGCAGCTGGAGATCATGCCCAAGCCGGGCGAGGACCGCAACGCCAACCAGCCGTGGCCGACCTTCCCGATGCTCTACAAGGTCACCTCCGCGCACGAGGAGGGCGGCGAGCGGGTCTACTCCGTCTCGACCACCCACTTCGAGGGCGACGAGGACGGCAACGTCCAGTTCCTGCACCTCGTCGAGGTGGAGTTCAAGGACGGCAAGCTGGAGCAGAAGCCCGGCACGGAGCGGAAGATCCCCGCCCAGCTGGTCACCCTCGCGATGGGCTTCACCGGCACCGACCAGCAGAACGGTCTGGTGCAGCAGTTCGGCCTGGAACTCGACGCCCGTGGAAACATCGCGCGCGACGGGCAGTACGCTACGAACGTGGACGGCGTCTTCGTCGCCGGTGACGCCGGCCGCGGTCAGTCGCTCATCGTGTGGGCGATCGCCGAGGGCCGCTCGGCGGCGCGTGGCGTGGACCGGTTCCTGACCGGTACGAGCGAGCTGCCCGCCCCGGTGAAGCCGACGGACCGTGCGCTGACCGTCTGACGTACGTCCCCCAAAGAACGTCCCGTACAACGGCGTGCGGAACTATGCGGCGCCTGCCCCGTCCCCGACCGGACACCGGGTGGGCGCCGCGCCATGTCCGGGCCCGGCCGGGCGCAAACCGGGGCAACCGGCCCCCACCTCAGGCGCGTTCCGGTACGGGGGGCGCGACCGGGGCGGTGGGCGGCCGCAGCATGCGGTGGATCAGGACGGCCGCCACCGCCGTGGTGAGCGCCACCAGAGTCAGGGCGGACTGCCAGGCGTACGCGAACTGGGCGGCCAGGTCGGCGTGACGGGGGCCGGACAGCTTGCCCGCGGCCACGTCCGCCGCCAGGGCGGCGTCGCCGACGCGCGTGCGGACCAGGGCGATCAGGGCGGCGCCGAAGACGGCCAGCATCAGCGAGTTGGAGCCCGCCCGGATCGTGTGGAGAAGGCCGGAGGCCATGCCCACGTTCTCCTGGTCGACCATGCTCATGGCCTGCGCGTCGACCATGCCCAGAGCCAGGCCGCCGGCCACACCGAGCACGATCAGCGGGGCCGCGAGGGCGGCCGCGCCCACGCCGGGGCGCAGTACGAGGACCAGCAGGGCGTTGCCGGCGGCCGACAGCAGCAGGGCCGTGACGATCAGGTGGCGGGGCGGGACACCGCGGTTGACCAGTCGGGCGCCGATCTGCGGGACGACGAAGACGGGAGCGGTCATCATCAGCATCACCAGCCCCGCGTCCCCCGCGCTCAGGCCGTTCGCGCCCTGCAAGTAGGTGGGGAAGAAGATCATCACGCCGGAGGAGCCGACCGCCACGGACGTCGCGCCGACGATCCACCCCATGAAGCGGCGGTCACGCAGCAGCGCCAGGTCCAGCATCGGGTGGGCGGCGCGGCGTTCCACCCGTACGAACAGGGCGAGCAGCGCCGCACCACCGAGCAGGGGTACGAGTACCCGCGGGCCGGTCCAGCCCGCCTGACCGCCCTGGGTGAGGGCGAACATCACCATGCCGAGCGCCGCGACGAAGGTGACCGCTCCGGCCGTGTCCACGCGCGGGCGGGTGGTGGCGCGCGACTCGGCCATCAGGAACGTCGCGGAGATGACGACGAGGCCGGCGACGCCGAAGACGAGGAACGTCGTACGCCATCCGAACGCGCCGACCAGCGAGCCGGAGACGGTGGGGCCGACCGCGATGCCGATGCCCGCGACCGTGCCGACCGTCGCGAACACCCGGGTGCGGGCCGGTCCTTCGAAGGCCGTGGCGAGGATCGCGCCGCCGCCCGCCATCACACCGGCCGCGCCGACGCCCGACAGGGTGCGGGCGGCGTCCAGGACGAGGACGCTCTGGGCGGTGAAGGCGACCAACGTGCCGGCGGTGTAGAGGGCGGCGCCGCCCGCGTACACCTTCCGGCGCCCGAAGAGGTCGCCGAGCGAGCCCGCGACCATCATGAAGACGGAGGCGGTCAGGAAGTAGCCGGTGACGACCCACTGGAGGGACGCGCCCGAGGCGTCGAGGTCCCGGCCGATCTCGGGGAGCGCGATCGTCGTGCCGGACATGGACATGGGCAGGGTCAGGTAGCCGAGCAGGACGATCAGCAGGGTCGCCCTGGCGCGGCG
>NZ_VBVX01000260.1 GCF_005981925.1 Streptomyces albidochromogenes | reverse complement strand
AGACCCGCCCGGGCCGCCCGCCGACGTACCCCCCGGTGAGGCGAGCCGGCGCGCGATCTCCAGTGTGGACGTCGAGTCGTCGAGCATCACCGCCATGCCGGGCTCGATGAGCCGCAGCGCGCGGTCGGCCACGGCGGCCTTCTCCGCGCGCATCGTCTTCAGCCGGTACGCGACGTTCGACTCGAAGACGCCGGACGGCTGGGCGGTGACCCCGCCCCGGAACTTCCGTACCAGGCCCTGGCGTTCGAGCTCGTCCAGGTCGCGGTGGATGGTCATCAGGCTGACGTCGAAGCGCTCCGCCAGTTCGGCGGCGGTCGCCGAACCCGCCGCGAGCACCCGCTCCGCGATGGCCGCCTGGCGGGGCGCGGGTCCGCGCTGCGGGTCGCCGCTCATCCGGTGATCCTTCGTCCCGGCCGGCCGGGCCCCTCGGTGCCGTCCGCCTCGAACAGCAGCAGGCTCTCCGGCCGTACGGACAGCCGCACCGGTGCGTCGGGCCGCAGCCCGGCGGCGTCGGCGCGCGGCGCGACCAGCGACAGGTGCTGGGCGCCGAGCCGTACGGTGACCTCCGTGGCCCGGCCGAGCACCTCGGTGATGTAGACGCTGCCCACGAGTTCGATGCCGCCGGGGCCGAGCGCCGACGAGCCCAGCGACAGGTCGCGCGGCCGGACCCCGATCTGGACGCGGGTCCCGGGCGCGGGCGGCCGTACGCTCCGGGCGGGCCCGGCAGCCGGTGTGATCCGCGGGATCTCGAAGAAGCGGTCGGCGGACACGAAACCACCGTCACGGGTGATCGTGCCCGGCAGCAGGTTGATGCGCGGCCTGCCGAAGGAGCGGGCGACGAACGTGTCGTACGGCTGGTGCCAGATCTCCTCCCGCGTCCCCGTCTGGACGATCCGGCCGTCCCGGATCACCCCGATGCGGTCCCCGAGCGCCAGCGCCTCCACCGAGTCGTGCGTGACGTACAGGGTCGTGGTGCGCCGGACCGCGCCGATGGCCTTCAGCTCGGCGCGCATCGCCTGGCGCAGCTTCGCGTCGAGGTGGGACAGCGGCTCGTCGAGGAGGAACGCGCGCGCGGGGCGCACCAGGACGCGGCCGAGGGCGACACGCTGGCGCTGCCCGTTGGACAGCCGGCCCACCGGCCGCTCCAGGAGCGCGCCGATGCCGAGCAGGTCGGCGACGGCGCCGACGCGCTCGCGCGCCTCGGCGGCCGGCAGCCGGTAGCGGGGGGAGCGCAGCGGGGACGCGAGGTTGTCGTACGCGCTGCGGTGCGGGTAGAGGGCGTACGACTCGAAGCACATCGCGACGCCCCGGTCGTACGGCTCGACGCCCGTCATGTCGGCGCCGTCGAGCGAGACCGTCCCCGACTCGGGCTGTTCGAGCCCGGCGACGGTCTTGAGCGTCGTGGTCTTGCCGGCGCCGGACGGGCCGAGGAGGCAGAAGAACTCGCCTTCCCCGACGTCGAGATCGAGGCCGTCGAGCGCCGTGTTCCGGCCGTACGCCTTGCGGACGCCACGCAGCGAGATGGCACAGGACATCAGGACTTCACCGCCCCGAACGACAGCCCGCGCACCAGGTACCGCTGGATGGTGAGCGCGAGGAGCAGCGGCGGGATCACCGACACCAGGGCGGCGGCCGCCGTCAGGTTGTACTTGGGACGGTCGCCGCCGAGGAAGGACAGCGCTCCGACCGTCACCGTCTGCGCCTGTGAGGAGGTGAGGATCAGCGGAAAGACGAAGTTGTTCCAGGCGAAGATGAACGCGAGCAGCGAGACCGCCGCGATGCCCGGCTTGACCAGCGGCAGCACGACCTTGAAGAACGCCTGCTTCCGCGTGTAGCCGTCGAGCAGCGCGGCCTGCTCCAGCTCGGGGGAGAGGTCGGAGAAGTACGAGCGCATGATCCAGACGACCAGCGGCAGCGTGACGAGCTGGAGCACCCAGATCATGCCGACGTACGTGTCGAAGAGGCCGAGCTTCTGGTACAGCACGAACAGCGGGATGATCACGGTCAGTTCGGGGGCGAACCGGAAGGACAGCAGCGTGAACATCAGGTTCTCCGAGCCCCGGAACCGCCACCGCGCGGCCGCGTAGGCGGCGGGCAGCCCGATCACCAGGGACAGCCCCACAGCTCCCAGGGACACCACCAGGCTGTTGACGAAGAACCGCAGGAACGGCACGCCCTCGTCGTTGCCCGCCCCGAGCACCGTCCGGTACGCGTCGAGGGTGGGCGTGAACGAGAAGTACGTGCTGAACAGCTCGTTGGCCGGTTTCAGCGACAGAATGATCATCCAGGCGATCGGGAAGAGCGCGAAGACGAAGTAGAGGATCAGTGCCCCGTCGGCGGCGACGGCGATCAGCCTGCGCTTCACTTGGGCACCTCCGCCGCCCGGTTCTGGATCTTCCCCAGGTAGCGCACCAGCACCATCGTCACCAGGTAGACCACGGCCCACAGCACGATCATGTAGCTGATCCCGAACGAGTACCGCTGGAAGCGGATCGCCTCCAGGTACGCCCGGATCTGGAGCACCACGGTCGAGTCACCGGGACCGCCCTCGGTCAGCGCGTAGATGATGTCGAAGACCTTCAGCGAGTCCATGAACCGGAAGATCACCGCGACCAGGACGTACGGCCACAGCATCGGCAGCGTCAGCCTGCGGAACGTGAACCACCACCCGGCCCCGTCCACCGCCGCGGCCTCGAACGGCGAGGCGGGCAGCGACCGCAGCCCCGCCAGGGCCAGGATCGCGACGAACGGCGTGTAGACCCACACGTCCACCGCGATCGACGACAGCAGCGCGCCCGCCGGGGTGTCCGTCCACTGCACGCCCCCCATACCGAAAGGTTCCAGCAGGTGGTTGACGACGCCGACGCTCGGCTGGAGCATCAGCTTCCACATGATCGCGGCGATCACGGGGGCGATCATCAGCGGCAGGATGAGGATCTTCTCCAGCACCCGTCCGACCCGCGTCGAGCGGTGCAGCAGCAGCGCGACGGCCACCCCGAGCACCGTCTCGAACGCCGCCGCCCCCACCGCGTACAGCACCGTGACCCAGGCCGAGTCCCAGAAGGACGACTCGCCGAAGATGCGCCGGTAGTTGGCGAGGCCGACCATGTCGGGCTGCGGCTTGCTCGCCGCGAAGTCGAAGACCGTGTAGTACAGCCCCAGCCCGAAGGGGTAGAGGATGCCGCCGGTGAGCAGCAGGGCCGGAACGATCAGCAGGTACGGCCGCAGCCCGCGCCGCCAGCGCGGAACGACACGCGCCGGCGGCCCGCTTCCCCCGTGCGAGGCCGCCCCGTGGCCGGTCTCGGTGAGGGACGACGACACGGAGCCGTCACCCGACCTTCGCGGCCAGGTCGCTCGCCAGCCCGTTCAGCACCGACGAGGCGTTCTTGCCGCCGTAGATCTCCTGGAGGGACGCCGCCCAGCTCGTCGTCGCGTCGAAGAACTGCTCCTGCGGCGTGAACTGGATCTTCGTCTGGTCGACGACCGTCTCGAAGGTCTCGATGAAGCCCTCGATCCCCTTCATCTTGTCCTTGTACGCCGCGTCCTGGCTGACGGACTTCCGCACGGGATCGATGTGGTTGCCCTCGACGGCCGCCTTGCGCAGATGCTCCTTGCCGGTCGCCCACTGGAGGAACAGCCACGCCGCGTGCTTGTTCCTGCTCCTGGCGTTCATGCCGAGCGACCAGATCCACATGTTCGTGGCGAGGGACCCGTCCGGCCCTTTCGGCCCCGGGTGGAAGGCGATCTTCCCGGAGGCGGGTGACGCGCCCTTCACCGCCTGGAAGTACGCGGCCGTATCGGCGTCGAACAGCATCCCGGCCTTCTTCGCGCCCAGGTCGCTGGAGCACTGGTACCAGGTGTACGACGTCCAGGACGGCGGCCCGCCCTTCCTGACCATCTCCGCCCAGTCCCGGGTGAAGGCCACGGCCTGCGGGGTGTTCATGGCGGGCTTGATCTTCCCGCCGTCGACCGTGAAGTCCTTCAGCCCGTAGCGCGAGTACATCGTCATGAAGCCGGGGTGGATCGTCGCCCAGCTGCGCGACCCGCGCACCGCCACCCCGTACATCCCGTCGAAGCCCGCTCCCGGCGCCCTGCGTTTGATGGCGCCGGATATCTCGCGCAGCTCGTCGAACGTCTCGGCGGGCTTCAGCCCCAGCTTCCTGAAGACCTCGGTGTTGTACGCGACGACGTTCGTCTCCCACCCCCACGGCAGCGCGTACTGCCCGCCCTGCCCGAGCGGGGCGCCGGCCTTGAGGGACCACTGGTCGGCCTGGAGCAGGTTCGGGAAGAAGTCCCCCTGGTCCCACTCGGCGCCGGTCGCCGAGGAGTTGCTCATCCACGGGCCGAGGTCCTCCAGCCACCCGGGCGGCCCGTACTGCCACACCATGTAGGCGCCGAGCATGAAGACGTCGTACGAGGCGCGACCGCTGGACAGGTCGACGGTGAGCTTGTCGAAGTAGTTGTCCTCGGGGAAGACGTCGTACTCGACCTTGACACCGGTCTTCTCGGTGAAGGACTTGAGGTCGGCGATCAGCGCGTCGGTGTACGGGTGCTTGTTCAGCAGCGCCTTGACCGTCCGGCCCTTGGCCTTCTTCCAGTCGAACGAGCCGGTGATGTCGTCGGCCGCCGACCCGCCGTTCCCGCCGCCCTCACCACCGCCGAAACCGGCACCGCAGGCACTGAGCAGCGGGGTGGCGGACGCGGCCGCCGTCAGGGCGAGGAACCGCCGCCGGTCATGTACGCCCATGTCCATCCCGACCTCCGCCACCACGTGCAGTCGATTGGTTAACAGAGCTTGGAACAGCGGTAGTTGACCGTCAATCCCTCGCGCAACGGAAAATCTCGGTGCACAGTGAGAAGTTCACACACGGCGCCGATACGCGCGGGAGGTTCGTGTGCGGTCCGACCGATCCCACGAGTCCGCCAAGGACCCGGCCTGGCTGGGCATCGACCTCGGCACGCAGGGCGTCCGGGCGGTCGTCGCGACCACGCGCGGCCACCTGCTGGGCAGCGGCTCGGCCCCGCTGACCGGCCTGCGCACCGGCGTGCGCCACGAGCAGGACCCCCGCGACTGGTGGACCGCCGTCTGCGCGGCGACCCGGGCCGCGCTCGGCGACGTACCCGCGCGCCGCGTCCACGCGCTCGCCGTGTGCTCCACCTCCGGCACGGTCCTGCTCACCGACGCCCACGGCCGGCCGCTCACCCCCGGCCTGATGTACGACGACGGGCGCGCCGCGCCGGAGGCCGCCGAAGCGGGCACACCGCCGAGCTGGGGCCTGCCGAAAGCCCTGTGGCTGGCCCGGCACCACGACGGCGCCGCACGTGCCGCCCGCCCCGTGCGGCTGGCGCACCAGGCCGACACGGTGACCGCCCGGCTGACCGGCGGGCCGGTCGCCACCGACTCCAGCCACGCCCTGAAGTCGGGCTACGACCTGGAGCGCGACACCTGGCCGGACACAGCCCTCGCCCTCCTCGGCCTCGCGCCCGCCCTCTTCCCCGACGTCGTACGCCCCGGAACCCCCCTCGGCAGGGTCACGACGCAGGCGTCACAGGAGACCGGCATCCCCGCCGGGACCCTGGTCGTCGCCGGGACGACCGACGGCTGCGCCGCCCAGATCGCCTCGGGCGCGCTGCGCGCCGGCGCCTGGAACTCCGTACTCGGCACGACGCTCGTCCTCAAGGGCGTGGCACCCGAGCCCGTCCGCGACCCCGCCGGCATCGTCTACAACCACCGCTCCCCGGACGGCGACTGGCTGCCCGGCGGTGCGTCGAGCGTCGGCGCGGGAGCCCTGAGCGCCGCCTTCCCCGGCGCCGACCCGGCCCGCCTCGACCGCCTCGCCGCCCGCCACGAGCCGTCGGTGGCGCTCGCGTACCCGCTCACCTCGCGGGGCGAGCGCTTCCCGTTCCGCGCCCCGGACGCCACCGCGTTCGTACTCGGCGGCGGTACGTCGCGGGGCGACCGGTGGGCGGCGCTGCTCCAGGGCGTCGCCTACACGGAACGCCTGTGCCTGGACTACCTCCACTACCTGGGCGCGCCGGTCGAGGGCCCGCTCACCTTCACCGGCGGCGCGGCGCGCAGCGCGTACTGGAACCGCCTGCGCGCCGACGTCCTGGGCCGCCCGGCCCGCGTCCCGGAGCAGACCGAACCGGCCCTGGGCATGGCGGTATTGGCGGCCCGCGGGGCGGGGGCGGCGGCCGACCTGGCGGAGGCGGCGCACTCCATGGTCCGGGTCCGCCACGTCCTCGAACCGGACCCGTCCCGCACCGCGGCCTTCGCGGACCCGTACGCCCGCCTGGTCGGGGTGCTGCGCCGGCGCGGCTGGCTCCCGGAGGCGGTCGCGGCCCACGCGCTGTCGAGGCTGGGGACGTGACCGGACGACGCGGACCCCCCGGCCTCCAGGGCCGGGGGGTCCGTCGCGCGCGCTGGCGAACGCCTCAGGCGTCCTTGGCCGCGCCGTCGTCCCCGGCGGGCTCGGCGTCGGGCTTCTCGCCGGCCGCCGGCTTCGCGTCCGCCACCGGCCCGGCGTCGGGCGCCGCGGCCACCGCCACCGCGCCCGGCTCGGCCATGGGCGTGCGCACCGTCTGGAGAATGAAGCCGACCACCGCGAGGAACAGCGTCAGGCCACCGCTCCAGTACAGCTGGAGCCGCGTCTCCTCCTCCCGGGCCATCAGGACGAACACCGCCGCCATGCCCGCGAGCGCCACCCACGTCAGCACCGGGTAGAACCACATCTTCACGACGAGACGCTCCGGCGCCTCCCGCTCGGTCCGCCGGCGCAGCAGCAGCTGGGAGACGGCGATGAAGATCCAGACGACCAGGATCAGCGCGCCGATCATGTTGAGCAGCCACTGGAAGATGTCGTTCGGCCGCCAGTAGCTGAGCAGCACGCACACGAAGCCGAAGACGGACGACACAAGCACCGCGACGCGCGGAACGCCGCCGAACACCGCGCCCAGCGCCTTCGGGCCCTGGCGGCGGGAGACGAGCGAGCAGGCCATGCGGGAGGCGCCGTACACGTTGGCGTTCATCGCCGACAACAGCGCGATCAGCACGACCACGTTCATGATCTGACCGGCGGCGGGGATGCCGAGGTGGTTCAGGGTCGCGACGTACGGTCCGTCCGCGACGACCGCCTTGTCGTTCCAGGGCACGAGCGTGACGATGACGGCCATCGAGCCGATGTAGAAGATGGCGATGCGCCACATCGCCGTGCGCACGGCCTTTGCGACGCCCTCGACCGGACGCTCCGACTCCGCCGCGGCGATGGTGACCGTCTCCAGGCCGCCGTACGCGAACACCGAGGCCAGCAGGCCGACGATGAGGCCCTCGGAGCCGTTCGGCAGGAAACCGCCGACGCCCGTGAGGTTGTGGGCGCCGGGCGCCGGCGTGTCCGAGCCGGGCAGGACGCCCAGGATCGCCAGGGCGCCGATGGCGAGGAAGACGGTGATCGCGCCGACCTTGAGCGCGGCGAACCAGAACTCGAACTCGCCGAAGTTCTTCACGGCCGCCAGGTTCGTCCCGCAGAACACCAGCATGAACAGGGCGACCCACGCCCACTCCGGGGAGTCCGGGAACCAGCCCACCATGATCTTCGCCGCGCCGATGCCCTCCAGGCCGACGGCCACGCAGAGCAGGAACCAGAACGCCCAGCCCGCCGTGAAGCCCGCCCACGGGCCGATCGCGCGCTCCGCGTGCACGGAGAAGGACCCGGACGCCGGGTTCGCGGCCGACATCTCACCGAGCATGCGCATCACGAGCATGACCAGCAGTCCGGAGATCGCGTACGCGACGACGATCGACGGTCCGGCGGCGGCGATGCCCGCGCCCGATCCGACGAAGAGTCCCGCGCCGATGACGCCGCCGAGGGCGATCATCGACAGGTGGCGCTGCTTGAGTCCGTGGGTGAGCGGCGAGTCGACCTTGTTGTCGACACCGCCGGCGGCGGCGACGTCCTCGACAGGCGCCGGCGCTGGAGTCCGAGACATGGGGGTGCCCTGTTCAGTAGCTGAGACCGGGGGGAACAGACGCCACAGTCTGAGTACGGGCACCGCTCACGGGGAACACTTGACCGCTATACGGACACCACGCTCACACCTTGTGAACGCTCACGCACGCCGCGCACGCACTTCCCTCACCAGCGCCACCACGAGCACCACGCCCGTCGCCCCGGCGGACCACAGCAACTGCGGCCGTGCGGCGTCGTCGGTCAGCATGAGCAGCAGGACGCCGCCGAGCCCGGCCAGCGTCACCCATGTCAGCCAGGGAAAGCCCCACATCCGCAGCGTCAGGGTCTGCGGAGCCTCCCGCTCGATGCGCCGCCGCAGGCGCAGCTGCGAGGCGGCCACCAGCCCCCAGACGAACAGCAGGACCGCGCCCACCGCGTTGAGCATGTAGAGGAAGACGGTCTCGGGCCACAGCAGGTTCAGCAGGACGGACAGGAAGCCGAAGGCCACCGAGGCCAGCACGGCCCGCCGCGGCACCCCGCCGCCCGACACGGTCAGCAGCCCCTTGGGCGCCTCGCCCCGCTCGGCGAGCGAGAACACCATCCGGGAGGACCCGTACAGGTTCGCGTTGAGCGCGGACAGCAGGGCGACGAACACCACGATGTTCATGATCTGCCCGGCGCCCGGGACGCCGATCGCGTCGAGCACGGTGACGTACGGGCTGAGCCCCGCCTGCTGCGCGGTCCAGGGCAGCACGGTGACGATGACCAGCATCGACCCGACGTAGAAGAAGAGGATGCGCCACACGGCGGCGCGTACCGCGCGGGCGACGTTGCGAGCGGGGTCCTCGGTCTCGGCGGCGGCGATCGTGACGACCTCCAGGCCACCGAAGGCGAACACCACGGTCAGGACACCGGAGACGACGCCTTCCCAGCCGTTCGGCAGGAACCCGCCCTGCCCGGTCAGGTTCGTGAAACCGACCGCCTCGGTCTCCGGCAGCACCCCGAACACGGCGAGCAGCCCGAGCCCGAGGAACAGCACGATCGCGCCGACCTTGAGCGCGGCGAACCAGAACTCGAACTCGCCGAAGTTCTTCACCGCCGCCAGGTTCGCGCCGGTGAACACCAGCATGAAGATCAGCACCCAGGCCCACTGGGCGATGCCCGGCACCCAGCCGTTGGCGATCTTCGCCGCGGCCGTCGCCTCCACCGCCAGCACCACGACCAGCAGGAACCAGTACAGCCACCCCACGCTGAAGCCGGCCCAGCGGCCCAGCGCGCGCTCGGCGTGCACCGAGAACGAGCCGGACGCGGGCATCGCCGCCGACATCTCGCCGAGCATCCGCATCACCAGCATCGCGAGGGTGCCCGCGATCAGATACGAGACGACGATGCCGGGTCCGGCGACCGCGATCCCGGCGCCCGAGCCCACGAACAGCCCGGCGCCGATCACCCCGCCGAGGCCGAGCATGGTCAAGTGGCGCTGCTTGAGCCCGTGGGCCAGCGGCTCGGCCTGGTCGTCGTGCATGTCGCTCGCAGCTCTAGGGGTTCATTTGGCAAGAACCTACAGTCTCACCGAGCCGCTCCTTTGGCGCAAAACTGGCCCCCCGCGCCTCCCACCTCAGTGACGAGCATCACGCCACCCACTGATTGCGCACGCCTCTTTGTACGAACCCCACCACCGGATCAACATCGCCTTTGTCGGCGACTGATGGTGATCGCTCGCTGACTCCTGGGCTACGGTCACGAGGTCCTCTCTGCCC